>JAPVWO010000184.1 GCA_027493375.1 Candidatus Multivorans thiocomprendens
CTCGCCGTCATCTTCGGTGCGTCGCTGATCGGGACCTTCAACAAGCTCGTCACGCTGAAGAACCGCTACCAGAACGCCTTCGCGCAGATCGAGGTCCAGCTCAAACGGCGCTACGACCTGATCCCGAACATGGTCGAGGTGGCGAAGGGCTACATGAGCCACGAGCGGGAAACCCTCGAGGCGGTGATCCAGGCCAGGAACATGGCGGCCGGCGGACTGGAGCAGGCGGCCGCGAATCCGGGCGATGCCGCCGCGATCCAGGGACTGGCCTCGGCCGAAGGCGTTCTCACCGGCACCCTCGGTCGCCTGTTCGCGCTGGCTGAGGCTTACCCGGACCTCAAGGCGAACCAGAACATGATGCAGGTGAGCGAGGAACTGCGCTCGACCGAGAACAAGGTCGCCTTCGCGCGCCAGGCCTTCAACGACGCGGTGACCACGTACAACACGTACAAGCAGAGGTTCCCGGCCGTTACGGTCGCCGGGATGTTCGGCCACGGCCCGGACGCGACGCTGCTCGAGTTCGACAGCGAGGCGATCGCCGAAGCGCCGCAGATTTCGTTCGAGTAGTCCGGACTCCTCGGTCCGGGCGGCGGCGCGATGGCCACCGACTTCTTTCAGCAGCAGGACGTAGCCCGGCGGGGCACCACCCGCCTCGTTGTGCTGTTCTCTCTGGCCGTGCTCGCGATCGTGGTCTCGGTCGAGGTGCTGCTGGCCGCTACGATGGGTTACTTCGGCCGCGATCCCGACACGGGCGCGATCGACTGGACGGCCGTCGGCGATCCGCGGTTGCTGATTCTGGCGACGGTTGGCACCCTGTTGGTGGTCGGCGGGGGGAGTCTCTACAAGATCGCTCAGTTGCGCGGCGGCGGTCGCGTGATCGCCGAGGAACTGGGCGGCCGGCTCGTGGACGGGAGCACGTCGGACCCGGTCGAGCGCAGACTGCTCAACGTCGTCGAAGAGATGGCGATCGCCTCGGGCACCTCGGCGCCGCCTGTCTACATCATGGACGGGGAAACGGGAATCAACGCGTTCGCCGCCGGCTTCGCTCCGCGGGACGCGGTCATCGGCGTCACGCGCGGGGCGGCGACGACCCTGGACCGTGACGAACTCCAGGGCGTCATCGCCCACGAGTTCAGCCACATCCTGAACGGCGACATGCGCCTGAACATCCGGTTGATGGGTCTGCTGCACGGCATCTTCCTCATCGGGATGATCGGCTACTTCATCCTGAGGATGTCGTTCTACACCGGGGGCGGACGATCGAGGGACAGCAAGGGTGCAGTGCCGATCCTCGCTCTCGGCGCCGGCCTCGCGATCGTCGGCTTCGCGGGCACTTTCTTCGGCAACATGATCAAGGCCGCGGTCAGCCGGCAGCGCGAGTTCCTGGCCGACTCCTCGGCGGTGCAGTTCACCCGGCATCCCGGGGGAATCGCGGGTGCGCTCAAGAAGATCGGCGGCTTCGCGACCGGCTCAAAGGTAGAGAACCCGAACGCACCGCAGGCCAGTCACATGTTCTTCGGCCGGGCGACCTCGGGTTTCAGCGCGATGTTCTCGACCCATCCGCCCCTCCGGGAGCGGATCAGGCGGATCGAGCCATCCTGGGACGGCGCGTTTCCGGAGCTGCTCGAGGCCGGCGACGGTGCTCCGGGAGCGGCTGGTCCTCCAGGCGCCGCGGGCTTTGCGGGCGCCGAAGCCGGACGCGCCCCCAGTCCGAACCTGACGAAAGCGGTCAGCCAAGTCGGCCAGCCTACGCCTGCACACGTCGAGTACGCGGCGTCGTTGATCGACCACCTGCCGGAGCCGGTCGTCGCGGCTGCACACGAGCCCTACGGCGCCCGCGCCCTCGTCTACGCGCTTCTGCTCGACCGCGATCCTGATCCGCGACGGTTGCAGCTTGCCCACCTGGAGGCGGCGGCAGACGACGGTGTCTACGAAGAGACCGTGCGGCTGGCCCCGATCGTCGAGCGGCTCGATCCGGGAATGCGATTGCCCGTGCTCGAGATCGCGCTCCCGGCGCTGCGCGCCCTGACCTCTCGGCAGGTCCAGCGATTCCAGGAGAACGTCGTGGCGCTGGTCGAGACGGATGAGGTCATCGACCTGTTCGAGTGGTCGCTCCAGCGCATCCTGCTGCGAGACATGCAGGCTTCCTTCGGGCGATCCGGGCCGCCGCGGGTACGGCATCGTTCAGCCAGCGCGGTGCAAGCCCCGTTGGCCGTGCTCCTGTCGGTACTTGCCTACGTCGGCAATCGGGAGCGGCGCGCGGCCGAAGGGGCGTTCGCGGCAGGGTGGCGACTCCTGTCGCTTCCCGAAAGGGGGCTGCTCCCGCACGAGGAATGCGACTTCACCGCGCTCGATGCGGCCCTCGTTGACCTGGACCGGGCAGCGCCGCAAGTGAAGAAGCGCGCCCTGCAGGCGGCGGTCGCCTGCATCACCGCCGACCGGCAAGTCACGGTAGAGGAGGGCGAACTCCTGCGCGTCGTTTCGGCCTGGATCAACTGCCCGATGCCGCCGATCCTCACGCCTCCCTGATCCAGCGCAGTAGCTCCCGCGGGCTGGGCCGGTTGCCCTGACTGAGGATGCCGACCTTGTAGATCCTGCCGGCCACCCAGGCGGCGCCCCACACGGTCAGCGCCATCAGCACGATCGAGGCGGCGACCATCCAGGCGGGTACGTCCCCCATCACGGCTCGGGGGTACATCATGATCGGGCTGAAGAAGGGGAACAGGGCCACCCAGTTCATCCACGGCATGCTGTTTCCCTGGAACGTCATCATCTGAAGCATGAACGGGACGATGATCAGGATGATGAGGGGCGCCTGGGTCTGGCCGGCTTCCTGCAGGTTCCTGCACATGGCGCCGACCGCGGCGAACAGGCTCGAGTAGAGGAAGTAACCGAGCAGGAAGAAGACGACGAGGAGCAGAATGGCGCCGGGGCCCGGCAGGTACTGCCGGAACTGAGCCAACTCTTCGAAGTCGGAGGCCGCGGCGATCAGGCTTGGCAGTGCAAGGCCCGCCAGCAGAGCCACGCAGGCGATCCAGATCGCCACCTGGGTGAGTCCGACGGCTCCGACTCCCACGATCTTGCCCAGCATGAGCTGCCAGGGTCGCAGCGACGAGATCACCAGTTCGACGACCCTGCTCTGCTTCTCTTCGAGGACCGACTGCAACGTCTGGGCGCCGTAGGCGAGCATCATGATGTAGAGGATGAGGCCGCCCGCGATGCCGGTGATCATGCCGGTGATCCGTTCGGCCTCGGCTTCCTCCGCTTCTTCCTCGTCGAGGCCCACGGGTTCGTACTCCAGCGAGCCGCCCTGGAACAGCCTGCGGACCGAATCGCCGTCCTCCATCTCGCCGAGACGCAGGTCGACGACCTCCTCGACGATGGCCGCGCGCATCAACTGGCTGCGCACTCCGCCCGGCGGTTCCTTCGACCGGTAGGCGAAGACGGCTTCGCTGGCCGTCGTGTCGTCGAGCACGATGTAGGCCTCGAGTTCCTCGTCCAGTACCTGCTGGTCCAGGTCCTCGGTGCCGGTCCCGGGCGCGGCCAGTTCCACGTCGTAGCCCGCCCGATCCAGCGCTTGCTGCACGCGTTCGCCGAGTTGTCCGTTCAGGTCGATCAGGGCGATCTGCCGCTCCGACTGCTCGGAGAGCACCGCCACGAAGCCGACCACCGCCATGATGCCGATCATGAGCAGCGGCATGCCCAGGGTCGAGAGGATGAACGCCCTGGTCTTGACGCGCTCCACGTACTCCCGGCGGATCACCGACCAGACCTGCTTCATGACGCACCTCCCGTCTGCGAAGGGGCATCGTCTTCGGCTGGTTCACCGGCATGGCGGACGAAGATCTCGTGCAGCCGGGGTTCGAGCAGCTCGAACCTGCGCAGGCTGACTCCTCCCGCCACGACCTGGGCCAGAATCTCGGCAGGGAGCACACCGTCTTGCGGCGTCAGGTGGAGCGCGTCGCCGTCCTCTTCGACCTCCGAGACGCCGGGCCAGGTGGCAACCGGGGGAGCCTCGCCTTCGAACTCCACCGCCACGACGCCTGTGCGCTCTCGCCGCTTCAGTTCCTTCAGGTCGTCGTCGAGCACCTTGCGCGACCGCGAGATGAGGCAGACCCGCTCGCAGAGCCGCTCCGCCTGCTCCATGAGATGGGTTGAGAAGAGGATCGTCTTGCCCCGCTCCTTCTCCTCGAGGACGATCTCCTCCAGCACGTCCTGGTTGATCGGGTCGAGGCCGCTGAAGGGCTCGTCCAGGATCAGCAGCTCCGGATCGTGGAGCACGGTGGAGATGAACTGCACCTTCTGCTGCATCCCCTTCGACAGCGCCTGCACCTTCTTGGACGCCCATTCGCTGAGCCCCAGACGCTCGAGCCACTCCTCGGCGCGGGTGCGGGCCAGGGACCGCGCGACGCCGCGGATTTCGCCGAAGAAGACGAGTTGGTCGAGGACCTTCATCTTCTCGTAGACGCCGCGTTCCCGTTGGGCCCCAGCAGGCCGTAGATCGTGCCGGGCTCGATCTCGAGGTCCAGGTCGTCAACGGCCGTGTGGGCGCCGAACGTCTTGCGTACGCCGGTCAGGCGCACTGCCGTTCCATTCTGGGTCATCAGGGCCTACTTCCGTCTGTCGGGGCGGAGAGAGGATAGTGCATGGCGCCCGCCCGATAGAATCGGGCGCCATCCCCATAGCGTGCGCACGACAGAACGGAGGACGCGAGATGAAGAGATCACGGAGAAACTTCGTCGCGACGGCGAGCCTGGCCGCCATGGCTTTGGCCCTTGTGGCGACTGCGACACCGGCCCTTGCCGAGGAGATTCGCCCCGGTGTGTACCGAACTCCAGACGATCGTTTCGAGAACCTGCCGGACTTCGACTTCGCGCCTCACTACCTCGAGATCGATGGTTACCGCGTTCACTACCTTGACGAGGGACCTGCCGACGGCGAAGTGATTCTGCTGATCCACGGCGAGCCGACCTGGGCGTACCTGTTCCGGAAGATGATCCCCGTTCTCGTCGAAGCGGGCCATCGCTGCATCGTGCCCGACCTGATCGGCTTCGGGCGGTCCGACAAGCCGGCGAGCATGGACACCCACACCTACAAGTTCCACGTCGACGCGATGACGGAACTGGTCGAGGCGCTCGACCTGCGGCAGGCCACCTTCTTCGGCCAGGATTGGGGGAGTCTGATCGGCTTGCGGGTGGTGGCCGAGAACGAGGAGCGCTTCGCACGGGTCGTCCTCTCCAACGCCGGTCTGCCGGTTGGCGGAGCGGCCGGCCCGGAGGACTTCCCCGAAAACAGCGCCTTCATCCGCTGGAAGCAGAGGAACCAGGCGATGATCGATCGTGGCGACATTCCCACCGGCCGCTTGCTCGCGACCAACACGGGCGACCCGTCGATCGCGGCCGCCTACGATGCACCGTTTCCCGAGCCGGCCTACAAGGCCGGGGCGCTGATCATGCCGCAGCGTGTGCCGGTCTTCGCCGACGATCCGGCGAACGAGGCGAACCGCAAGGCCTGGGAAGTGTTCGAGCGCTGGGAGAAGCCCTTCCTGACGGCCTACGGCGACAGGGACCCGATCACGCGCGGCGGCGAAGTGCCGTTCCAGCGACGGGTTCCCGGCGCCCAGGGTCAGCCGCATGTCAAGGTCGAAGGGGCGGGCCACTTCATCCAGGAGACGCACGGCGAGAAGCTGGCGGGAATCATCAACGAGTTCATCGCCGCGAATCCGGTGGAGTAGGAGCGGCCGAGGACCGTCGCCCGGCGAAGGGATGACGGAGAACAGTCACGTTGCCCTGCTGCGGGGCATCAACGTCGGCGGCAGGAACAAGGTCCTGATGGGCGACCTGGCCGCGATGTTCGTGGAGTCGGGCTGCGAGGATGTCCGGACGTACATCCAGAGCGGCAACGTCGTCTTCAGGGCAGAGCCGGACTTGGCCTGCCTCGTGCCGGACCTCATCGGTGCGGCGATCGCGGCGCGCTTCGGCTACCGAGTGCCGGTGCTGACGCGAACGGCCGGTCAACTTGCCGCCATCGTCCGGGCAAACCCCTTCCTGGCCGCCGGAGCGGAGTCCGGGAACTCCACGTCGGTTTCCTTGTGAGCCGGCCGGCAGCTGCAGACGTCGCCGGACTCGATCCTCACCGCTCGCCTCCTGACGAGTTCGCGGTGATGGGTCGAGATGTGTACTTTCATTGCCCAAGGGGTCTAGCGGGTACGAAACTCGCAACCCCCTACTTCGAGTCGAAACTGTCGACGACCATGACCGTGCGGAACTGGAGAACCGTTTCGAGGCTCGATGAGATGGCCGGAGACCTCAACGGCAACAGGTGACGCTTGGGCTCGGCCGCCAACACCCCAGGCGAACCTCGCTTGTGCGGGTTGTCTAGGTTGAGTAGTCGAGATCGGCCGGGTGGCAGTTCCGGTGGTCGGGTTCCGGATCGACCGGGAAGCGCTTCGCGGCGATCGTCGTGCGGCCCTGGACGAGCGCCTTGGCCACCCGGTGCATCCCGTCCATCACCCGGCCGTCCATGCCCAGGATGATCGGATGCGCGAGGTCCGTCGCCTCGATGAGCGCCATGTGCTCGACGACCGATCGGACCGTCGGTCGGAAGTGGTCGCGATCGAACCAGTAGACCTGGTCGACCTCCGCGATCTCGGCGAGTGGCACCTCTTCGACGGGCAGGTCGGCGCTCAGTTCGATGAGGCGGTGGACGTCCCAGGCTTTCTGACCGTCCTCGTCGGGCATGAAGTGGTACTGACGCCGCATGCCGGCAGGCTATCGGTCGATACGCCGCCGACCGGGCGGGGTATGCTCGCCGGCCTCTGTTGACAGTGAGTCTGATGCTCGGAAAGGAGTTTGGGATGTTGAAGTGGACCGCTCGGGCCCTGGTGTTTGCGGTGTTGTTGTGCGTGAGCGTCCCGGTGATGGCGGGAGACGACAAGGCGGACGCCGAGTTGGCGCTGGTAGCCATCAACGTGGCCGACCTCGAGCGGTCCGAGAGTTACTACGGCGAAGTGCTGGGCTTCAAGCGCGTGTGGACGTATCCGTCCGATGGGAACGACGTGATCGAGATCGGTCTGGAACCGCCCGGCGGTGGCGCGACCCTCGTTCTGGCGCACTTCAACGACGATCCGCTCCCTGAGGGAAAGGGCAGCTATGGCCGGATCATCGTCAACACGGCGAACGCGAAGGCTCTGGCGAAGAAAGCCGAGGCGGCTGGTTCCACGCTCCGGTGGGTCACGATTCCCGGCGAGAATCCACCGACGATCGTGTTCTTCCGCGACCCCGACGGCTACGAGATAGAGCTCTACCAGGCTCCGTCGCAGTAGGACGGGCGAGCGCCCAGCCCTGATGGGTCAGAGCAGTTCCCTGCCGACTTCCAGGACGCGGTCCAGGACCTGCATGACGTCGTCCTCGGTGGTGCGGGCGTTCAGCACGCAGAATCTCAGTGAGAACCGGTCGCCGAGCCGGGTTGAGGCGATCATCGCGAATCCAGACTGGACGATGCGGTTCTGGGTCTGGCGGTTCAGGTCGTCGAGGCGTTCACTCGAGACGGGTGGCTCCGTGGTGGGGCCCCGGTAACGAAAACAGACCACGCCCAGGCTCGGCGGCGCCAGGAGTTCCAGTTCGTCCTCGCGTGCGATGCGATCCGCTGCCTCTGCGGCGATGCCGATGGCCTGGGCGATGGCTTGCCGGTGCGCGGCAAGGCCGTAGCGCTGGATGGACAGCCAGACGCGCAGGGCGCGAAACGCGCGGGTGAGCTGAAGCCCGCGGTTGCAGAAGTTCACGTGCTGGGTGCCGAGATCGGTGTCCTGCATGTAGTCGGGCAGGATGCGAAAGGCGGACTCCAGCCGGGTGACGTCGCGGGCCATGAGGCAGCCCGTCTCGTAGGGCTGCATGAGCCACTTGTGCGGGTCGAGGGTCACGCTGTCGGCCAGTTCGAGGCCCTGGAGCAGAGGTCGGACTTCCGGATCGAGAGCGGCGAAGCCGCCGTACGCGGCGTCTATGTGGTTCCAGAGCCCCTCCGCCCGAGCGATCTCCGCCAGCTCCACCAAGGGGTCGATGGCGCCGGTGTTCGTCGTGCCGGCGTTCGCCACGAGGCAGAACGGTTCCAGACCCGCCTCGCGGTCACGATGCACGGCTTCCAGGAGGGTCGCGGGGACGATTCGGAAGTCACCGTCCGTGGCCAGCACCCGTATCCGGGCCGGATCGACTCCGGCAATCCGCGCGGCGCGCCCCACCGAGCCGTGTGCCTGATCGGAGATGTAGACCACGCCGCGCTGGGGGTTTCCGGCGGCCTCGCGCGCCGCGACGACGGCCAGCAGATTGGCGGCCGATCCGCCGCTCGTGAACAGGCCGCCCGCGCCTTTCGGGTAGCCCAGCCAATCGCGAAACCAGTCGGTGACCGTGAGCTCGATCTGGGAAGGTCCCGCGGACGCCAGCCAGGTCCCCTGGAGGACGTTGTACCCGCTGATCAGGAAGCTGGCCAGCACGGAGGCCCAGGAGGGACTGGCGGGTACGAAGGCGAGAAAGCGCGGGTGGTCGATCCGCGCCGCGAGCGGCATCACGTCGCGAACGACGGTCTTGAGCAAGGGGTCCAGATCCCGCCCCTCCTCGGGAGGAGGTCCATCGAGTAGCGTCTCGCGGCGCCGTCTGGAACGCCTTGTCGTCCCCGAGTTCGCTCAAGCGCTCGACGATCGTGTCGACCACGCGGTAGCCGGAACGGCGCATTTCCTCCTGCTCTTCAAGGATCGACATGTCGAGTCAGACCTTACTGGCTGCACCCGTTTCAAACACCTGAGGCACAGATGCAGTGTCGCTATGCTCTCCACACGATGAGGACGACGATCTCCCTTGAAGACGGACTCGCCATGCAGGTCCGTCGCGAAGCGTCCCGCCGGGGAGTCAGCGTGAGCCGCTTCATCGCGATCGTGCTGGACGATGCACTCAAGCGGACGGGGCCAGAGGAGGCACCGGCGTTTCGGCTCGTGACGGTCGGCGGCGATGGTCCGCGTACGGGGTTTGACGTTGACCGCCCCCGCGCGTTCGAGGTCGGAGAGGACGAGGCGCAGTTCGTGGCTCTGCGTCGCTGACGGATGCCCAGCATGCGGCGGTGGCCATCGAGCATGGCTGCACGATCGTCTCGACGGACGCCGACTTCGATCGCTTCGCCGGGTTGCGCTGGTCGCACCCGCTGCGCCGGTACACGAAGGACGGGCGCTACGCGCCGGCCCTTACCGCCATCCAGGCGACGAGATGAACCTCTTCCTCGGCCACTTCGGGCAGCGGTTCGACCGGCGTCGGTCGCTTCAGACCGGTTTGCAGCGCGAAGTCCCGTAGGCGGCGGACCTTCGCTGCATCCGACTCCTCGGCGTTCAGTATGGCGCGCACATCGCGCTTAACTCGCACCGTGGGCACGGTCTGGAAGCGGGGGATGAGCTTCTCGAGTTCGTCCGTGCCGAGCTCCTCCGCGCCATGACGGTGAAGCAGTTCCGCCGCGTCGCGGAACGCCTTCGGCAAGTCCGGTTGCAGGTTCGCCGGGTCGACGAGACGCATCCACTCCTCCCAGACGTCGCGTCGGGCGACGTCCCAGGCGTCGAACGCGCGGTCGTAGGCCGTCGAGGAGAGTTCGCGGCCAGTGTCTTCCCGAACCGGGTCCGCGGCGATCAGCGCCTGGAGAGTGTCGCGCTCCACGATCGGGTCGCCTTTGCCGTCCCTGAGCGGCCGCCAGTCCGGAAAGGTGGGTACGAAGCGGAAGAACGGATCGCGGCGGCAGACGTCGCAGTCCGCCCTGCCGCAGGTCGGGCGCCGGCCGAGGACAGAGGGTCTGCCGCGCGAACCTGAAGCCGCGTCGGTCCGGCATTGGCCCACGCGAATACAGAAGACGAAACCGGACTGCCTCGTACCGGGATTCTGGAAGCCGGACCCGGAGGCCCAGGGCAGGCCGAGGACCTCGCCTCGCTCCGCGTCCGGCTTCATCGACTGGCGCAGGCGATGCCGGTACTCCTCGCCGGAGAGCGCCCGGTGCTGCCCGCCCCGTTCGAGGATGGACGCGTCCTCGTCGTGGATCTCCATGATCTGGTGCCGTGTCGTGTCGCTGAACACCTGGCCGGCGCCGGAGTCGACTCCGGGCAGCACGTCGCCCGTGCCGACCGCGGCGTCGGCCAGGGCCAGCTTGCGACGCAGGCGCTGTTCGAGGTCGAGCAACTCCTCGAGCCTGCTGGCGGGGAAGAAGCAATCGAGGACGATGCGTCGGTGGGAGGATCCGATGCGGTCGATACGCCCGTGCCGCTGCACGACCCGCATCGGGTTCCACGGCAGGTCGTAGTTCACGATCCGTCCGGCCTGCTGGAGGTTGACGCCCTCCGAGAGAACGTCGGTCGTAAAGAGGATGTCGTAGCAGTCCTCTTCGTGCCCCGAGCCGGCGGTCCTGGGCGCGAAGCGGCCGAGGACCCGCGCCCGGTGGTGCTGGTCCACCCCGGTCTTCTGACCGTGGATCGGCCGGTCGGGGAGTCGGCCTCCGAAGTCGGAGAGCGGGTCGTCGGGCGCCGCGGCGTCGACGGCCTGCCTTACCCGTTCCTGCAGGTCTTGCACCGTGGCGACGAAGCTCGTGAAGACGATCGTCTTGCGCCGGTCGGAGGCGGAGATTCCCTCGCGGCTGACCGTTCGCGCCTCTGCGGCGACCTCTCGCAGCCGGGAGACGAGCCGTTCGGACTTGGGTTCGCGCGCCTGGCGCGCAGCCGCCTCGGCCAGGGCGCTCAGTCGTTCCAGCAGGGCCAGGTCGACCCGCACGTCGGTGCCCAGGTCAGCAGCCCGGTACTCGGAAGCCTCGGCGGCGCCGGACTTCGAGCGATCGTCGAGCCAGGCGATGTGCTCTTCCAGATCCTCCGCATCGGACGCGATCCAGTCTCTGAGCGCGTCGCCGGTCAGCACCCAGCCGCCGGCCAGGGCATCGAGGAACGCCTCGTGCGAGCGGATCAATGTGTCCAGCGTCGACCGGAGGGCCACTGCCGAGGACTCCAGGCACTTGAGCAGGGCGCAGCGCAGCAGGCCGGCGTTCGAGAGTTGTGTCCGGTACTCGCCGCCGCCATGGCGCCTGTAGGCATCCGGCGTGTAGCGGGCGAGGATCAGGCGGTCCGGGTCGGCCGCCGCCGTCGCGAGGGGCTGCTCGTGCTCCAGCTCGTCCGGCGAGTCCAGCGCGCGGGTGACGGCGTCGAGCAGCGCGTCGCCCGCCGCGTCGAGTTCGTAGTCGAGCCGGTGCAGGGCCGGCGTGGGGAACACGATCGTCTGTTCGGTGCCGTCCGGGCCGACGAAGCGGTCGTCCCGGTAGTGGTCCTTGACGAAGCTCCGCGTTCTGCGCACGGTCGTGCGGTCGAGCAGATCGAACAGGCGTTCGGGCGACAGCGACTCCGGGTCGATGCGCTCGGCCTCCGCGATGTAGCCGCGAAGCGACGGGATGCCGGCGTGGGCGAAGAACGCGTCGTTGCGGATGAAGAGGGATACCAGGGCGTGGAGATCGCCCAGACTGTTGTTGACCGGAGTGGCCGTGAGCAGGACGACCTGCTTCGGATGCTCTCCGCCGACCAGCGCCGCGACCGTCTCCGTCCGCTGCGCCCGCGGGTTTCGCAGGTTGTGCGCCTCGTCGACGATGACCAGCGCGTAGTCGTCGAGCTTCCGTCGCGTGTCCTCCTCGTCCCGCCGCCAGGCGACCCGGAGTTCGTCGTAGGACATGCACTGGACCCGGCGGGAGAAGCCATGCCCATCGAGGAAGGTCTCCCACATGCTCTCCTTGAGCGCGGCCGGAGCGAGCACGAGCACCCGCTGCCGGTGCTCCTCGGTCGCCTTGCGGATCATCTCGGCGGCGATGAAGGTCTTGCCGAGCCCGACTTCGTCCGCGACCAGGACGCCGCCGTTCGCTCTGAGCAACCGCAGCGCGCGGGACACGCCGTCGCGCTGGAAGGCCGTCAGGCTGAGCTCCTCGGCTAGCGCCGCACGGTCGTCCGCTTCGAGATCCCTACCGTAGAGCTCCCAGAGCATGCGGAGGAAGACGATCCAGGGGGAATGAGGATCCCAGCGCGAGGCGTAGATCTCGGCGAGGGGAAACGGTGCCGAACGCTCCCAGAAGTGCCCGAACCAGTCCTGCACGAGGTGGGTGTGATGGCCCGACGGATAGCCGAGGTTGAGCTCGGCGTTCGTCATCAGTCCGGCGTGGGTCAGGTTCGAGGAACCCGCGAGCACGGCGGGCTCGATCTCGTGCTCCACGAGGAACGCCTTGCCGTGCAGGAAGCCCTCCTCGTAGCGGCGGACCTCGACTCCGTGTCCGTCGCCGGCATCGTTCGAGCGCAGCCACTCGACCAGCCTCCGCGCGGCGCCGTCTGCCTCGCGGGAGAAGCCCGTCAGGTCCCGTTCGGCGGCGAGCCAGGCCTCGTGCAGCCGGAGGGCCTGGCGGAGCTCTTCGCGGCTCAGCCCGGCCGTCGCCGGCCGCGCCGCTGCCAGGTCCGGTTCCGCGCCCAGCAGCAAACGGACTCGAGGCGCCCGCTCCAGTTCGTCGAGCAGCAACGCGATGCCGGCCGGATTGACGTAGGCCGTCGCAATGGCGACGGGTTGCGGAGCGCGGTGAGACTTCCGCTTGCCCCGGAGCAACCGGTTGATCTCCGCCGCGACCGTTTCGCCCCGTTCCGGCCGGTTCGTGGCGAAGACGGGAGGGAAGATGGCGCGGGAACCGCTGTCCGGGCGGTCCGTCAACGCTTCCTCGGCCACGCAGGAAGACGTAAGCGAGACGTCGAGATCGGTCGACGGAGAGATCCCCTTGCACTCCATCGCGGAAAGGAGTCGTCGGCTGCCGGCGCGCCGGTCTCTTGACCGGCGCCGGCTTTCCAGTCCTGCCGAGTGGCCGCCTGATTCCGAACGGAACGAGGCGCAGCGCGGGAACGGGCCGCTACGAAGTCAACTGCAGCAGGGCGATAACCGCCGCCGTGAGCACTCCGGTCTGGATCAGCAGTGCGCGGTACACGCGGGCCTCCAATCGCGCGATGCGGGCCTCCAGGCGCGCTTCCGTGGCATTCAGGTCCTCCCGCGTCACGGGGTGGCCAACCGCTTCGTCGATGGCTCGCGCGTGAGCCGTCGCCTGCCGTTCGGGGACTCCGGCGCGGCGCAACGTCTCGGCGGTGCGGAGCGTGTCGGTCACGCCATTCACCGTCGAGCCTCCGCGAGGCCGCCAAGGGGAGTTGCGAGGCCGAGTCCGCCGCCGCAGTAACCGGTTGTCGCCGCCCGAGTGGCGAGGTTCGGATCCGAAGCGAGTCCTGCCTGGAACGAATGGGCGAACATGCACTGTCCCCGTAGCCAGTCTGGGGCGTTCGATCCGGCCGTGTCGTAGGAGAGATTAGCAGAGAGAATTCGGCCGGGGATGTTCCAGAAGGCCCGGCACGGCGCGTTGACTGCCGCCGTCCGGGCCGTCTTGGTGGGGGATACGAGCGAGATCGAGGAGTGCGGCAGCGTACGAGCGCCGTGTTTCTCTGCCGGGCGGACTTCACGAGTTGCCGCCCGGTCCGCCGTTCTCAAGACGTTCTCGCCACTCCCGGCAGTGGCCGATCACTCGGCGGCGGCGCTCCGAGTAATCGGCGCCCGTGTGGAAGGCGCCGTAGATGACGCGCAGATCCGCGTCGTCGAGCCCGTAGAGCAGGGCGACGACGGCGTCGAGTTCCTCGATCAGGTCGTTCTTCTCGGCCTCCGACCCGATGGAGCCCGCCTCGAACCCGACCGCGGCGGCCCACTCGCGGAAGCCCGGGTGGTCCGGCTCGGCAGTGGCGAGGCGGCCGGCGATGTGGACGACGCGGGTGCGGAGCCTGATGCCGGGGGAGCCGGGGTCCGGGTCGTCGAGTTCGGGACGGGGAATGGGGAGGGTGTTGAAGATGTGGAAGTTCAGGTGGAGTTCCACGACGCGGCGTGCGAACCAGTCAAGCACCATCGAAGACAGGACGCCCAGCAGGTATGCCTCATCACCTTCGGTGCCACCGGGCCAAAGGACATACGGTGCTTGATTCGTGATCACCCGATCGCCGGGCACCAATGCCGCGATGACCGTGCGGTTGTTCGTCCGATTCGTAACATCGCGAAAGGCGATTCGCGGGCTCAGGCACGGCAACGTGGCCCGGCTCTCGGCCCATTCCCGAGAGAATTCGCTGAACGCGGATCTCCGGTTCCCCTGCCCGCGTCGTCTGCGCTGCTGCAGGGCAGTGGTGATGGGCTGCGGTTCAGCCCAGGCGTAGTAGTCGCCGGTGTCCGGTTGCCAGAGGTTGAACGAACGCCCTCCGTACACGGGCCACAACAGGGAACCGTCGCTCATGGCGACGAATCGCCCCTTGTCGTTCGTGGCGTCGAGTTCTCGGTGCGGCCGGGCGCGCCACGCGGCGGAACGTCCAGGCGGAGCAGGTGCTTGTCGTTGGTGGCGTGAAGGTCGGTGGCCGGTCTCGCCCTCCAGGATGCGCCGTCGCTGGCGGTGTCCGGCTTCTCTGTCGCCCTGAGGGGGCCTACTAGGTCTAGGCCGCTCGCTGCTCGCCCGCGAGTCTTCGAGTCTTCGAGTCTTCGAGTCTTCTGCTGGAGCTAGCAGATTCGGCTCTTCGGAGCAACCCGAGCGGTGGGTGACTTCGCATCTTCCGGAACACTCTCAGAGCGTCGTCGCTGGGGATCGAGGGCAAGGCGGCTGAGTCAGTCCAGCCCAGGAACTCGCTGACGGGGATACGGGCGGGTTGGGTCCTCATGCCGGTTTCGTAGCTTCGGGGACTGTCGTAGGGGCCCCTGAGCTGCAGGCTGCCGCGATGCCGGAGTCCCTTGCGGTGAGTGACCAAGCCCACCGAGTACTGTGGATGCACGGTGTCGAACACCCACCGGCCTTTGTTCAGAAGCAGACTCACGTCGGCGAAGGCCCCGCCATCGAGCACGGCCAGTCGCCACTCCGCGGACCCCTTGACGGACAGCGCCGACCGGGGCAACACGATTCCCGCCGCGCCGCCGTCTCGCGTAAGGCGCCAGTAGCGCCAGCAGAACGCCTTGTACAGATCGGGGTCGCCGGTCCCCATGCCGGGAAACGGGCCGGCCATCAACGCTTGGCGTTGCGACTCGGCCCGAGCCAGCTCCGCCTCGTACTCGGCGAGAAGGTCCGGCCGGTCCGTTCGGAGGCGGGAGATCTCGCCTCGCTGCTCCTTCTGCTTCAGGCTCTTGAGGCCCGGATGCCGAACGGTCCAGAAACCCAGCTCTTCCACCGTCGCCTCTTCCCACGGCGGATTCCCGATCAGCACGTCGAACCCGGGCGACTTCGTCTCGAAAACCTGCGGAAACACAAGCGGCATGTGGACCGGCTGCAGGCGCTCGATTTCCGCCGCGACTTCGGGTTGATCGGCGATCCCGGCGATCGCCTCTACGTCGCCCACGGCCTTCGTTTCGGCAACGCCCAGCCGCACCGCGACGGCGGCGTCGAACAGCCGGCGCGCCGGTTCGGCTCTTGCCTTCGCGTCCACCAGAGCCTCGCGGTTCCGAAGAACTTCAGCGGTGTCTGCCTCCTGGGCGGCGGCGACCTCTCCGAGCGCTTCGGCCGCCCTGGCCATGGCCTCCTCGATCGGCCGCGAGAAGAGGGACCTCTGCGCGTCGCCCCGGTTCGGGTCCAGTACGTCGAGCGCTTCGTCGACGGTGCCGATGCCGGTCAGCGAATCGCCGCGGACGAGGTTGTGATCGAGCGTCGACATGGGCAGGCCGGGCACGAAGGTGTGGATCCAGACCGCGACCCGCGCGAGTTCGACGGCGGTCTCGTTCACGTCCACGCCATGGATGCAGCGGCGGGCGATCTGCCGGCGAAGCAGCGTCGAGGGCTCGAGTTCGGGACCGTCTCCGCCGACGGTCGCCCGGGGAGCCTCGAGCGCCTTGCGCGCCTTGCGTTCGAGCCGGCGGAGTTCGTCGTTCACGCTGGCGAGCGGGCGGTCCGCCAGGAAACTGCGCATCCCCCGCTCGATGCGGTCGACGGCGGCGATCAGGAAGTGGCCCGAGCCCATCGAGATGTCGGCGACGCGGAAGTCCCAGAAGGCTTCGGCGGCGCTCGCATGGTCGCCCCGGCCGTGCAGTGCCTCCACGCGCTTCAGGTGCTCCGCCAGGACCGGCTCCAGTGCGTGGTCAAGCAGGTGCTCCACCGCGAACTCGGGCGTGAAGTAGGAGCCGGTCGCCTTGCGCTCGCCGGACCGGTTGTGGAAGTAGACGTCACCCTTCGGGACGACGACCTCGTCTTTCGGCCGAGCGGGCACGTAGACGTTCTTCTTGTCGACCGTCAGGTCCATGTCGGCCCGGCTCAGCTCGGATTCGAGCAGCCCTTCGTAGATCGTCCCGAACTCGCGCACGGAGAGTGACCGGAAGTCGACGGGACCGATGTCGCCGTCCGGAGTCTCGTCGACCAGCAGGTCGCGCAGGGCCGGCCCGATGCAGTCGTCGCCGAGTTCGATGTCCGCGAGGTCCGTGCCCTCGCGCCGGAAACCGGGGTCCGCGTCGAACAGGCCGCCGTCGTAGGCGGGGACGTCCAGACCGCGGTCGCCCTTGTCGATCGCCTTCCAGATGGTCTGGAGGTCGCGCTACAGGGTGGTGGCGCCGGCGTCGAACGTCGCGGCTGGGCTGTCGGAGGAGGAGAGCGTGACGGCGAGGCGCTTCAGGGAGTGGCGGTCGAAGCGATCGTTCCGGCCGTAGGGAAGGAGGCCGCGGTCTTCGGCGTAGGCCTGGAAGAGGAGCCGGAAGAAGATCCGCAGGCTGAGCCGGTAGGCGTAGCTCAGGTCGCCTGACCCCTCGCGCTCCGGCAACCGGTCCAGCGCTTCCGCTACGCCGACGGCGAGGCCGGGAATGACCCGCTCGTACACGCGCTGCCGGAGGCGATCGCCGAGGTCGGTGGCGAACTGCCTCGATCTGGCGAGCAGGTCGGCGACGGCCTCCTCCGGCGAGAGCGCTGCAGCGGAGAAGACGAGGTCCAGGTACCCGGCGTCCGCTGGGGCGAGCGCCGCGAGGTCGAGTTGGAACCAGGTGTCGACCGGGCTTCGGCTGCCGACCCCGTTCCCGGCTTCGTGGCGTGGAGGCGAATTTGATCGCCTCGGAGCAGGATGAGCCACTCCGCGCCACGCTTCGAGGCTTTGTCCAGGCCGTAGGCGGCCGGCGACATGCCGAGACGCCCGCTCCCGGCTTCGAAGGTCTCCGTTCGTTCGAGAAGGACGGCGACTGCGCGCTGTTCGCTGTTCTTGCCCAGGAGGACGAGAGCCTGATCGAGCCGGTCGCCGATCCGGAAGCCGAGGCCGCGGATCAGATCCATGCCGCGCCGGTGGAGCAGCGGCCGCGCGCGGTGCCGCGCCGCTGTCCAGCGTTCCTCGCCCGGCAGAGATCGGGCCAGGTAGTGCCGAGAGAAGAGACCGGCGTTGTCCATGCCGATGCGTGCGCCGGCGTCGTCCCCGGTGCCCGCCGACTGCCTGAGCAGGCCGACGATCCGCCGCCGGGCCGAAACTGCGGACGGTTCGTCGAGGGCGGCCTGGAGCATCCGCGCCGCCTGCTCCTCGGGAAGTCGTACGGGGGCAACCTCCAGGTCCGGTCCCAGGACGAGAACCCAGGGCGGCTCGCGGGTCGCACTCTCTCCGGAGGAATCCTCCCGCCCACCGAGCCAGCGTTGGTGAAACGAGACTTCGTTGCCGCGGTCGGTCAGCAGGCTCGGCTGGCTGGTTTCCGCGCCAGTCGCGGCGCCGACGTCTCTGATGGTCCCCGCTTCTTCCGTGCCAGGCAGGATCACCGTCACCAGCGGAAACGTCCTCTTGCCCTGCCGCCAGCGATGCAGCGTGCGGAGTTCCGGGATCGACGGGTCGCCGGCTCCGTGGCGCTTCGCGATCAGGATCTGCAGCTCGCCGCCATGCGGGTCGTCGCCGAGGACGACTTCGGCAGCGGCGTCCAACGCCGGCGCCCGGGCGGAATCCAGGGGAACCGTGATCCTGCGCTTGCCGCGCAGCTCACTGAGTGGCGAATCGGGCATCTTCGGGCGTGGGCTGACGGCGGAGCCTACCGGAAGCGTGGATGTGCCGGAGCGCAAGTGTCGGCCGTCTCCCTCTTCAGCCGTCCAGGTCCCGAAGTGTCAGCACGCGTGGTTTCTCGACCGATGCGAGCCGCACGTCGTTGGTCAGGAACGTGTGGCAGCCATGGACTTGTGCGGTCGCCAGGTGAAGGGCGTCCATCGACCGAAGTCCGAAGTTCGCCCGCAGTCGGACGGCCTGGAGGACGACAGGACGATCCACGGGCGCCAGGACGATGGTGGGAGTCCGCTGCATCAAGTCGAAGTAGCGCTCCACGAGATCAGACCTTCCCTCGCGCAACGGCCGCGGAAGAAGCTCCACGAACATCAACTCGCTGGCGATGACCGTGAGCTGGCGGCGGTCGATCTCCGACGCCAGGCGGGTCATCCGCTCGCGGTACGGTTCGGCGCCTTCAAACAGGTAGATGTAGAGATTCGCGTCGAGGTAAAGCTTCGGGCCGAGCGAGTCGAAGGGCGACCTGCGAGCGCTCAATCGGCTCGCCCGTCGTCGATCTCCCGGTCGATGTCGTCCACGGACTCGTAGAGACCCGGCGCTGCGCCGAGCAGATCGGTCATCGTGTAGGCAGGCCCACGGTCGCGCAGTTCCTTGGCTGTGATGACGAGCCGGTCGCCGTCGGCGGCAATGTGGAGGATGTCTCCTTCACTGGCGCCGATCGTGCCCAGCGCCTTCGCAGGAAGGGTGATCTGGTTTTTGGCGCGGAGTCTGACGAGTGGCATGATGAGGCCTCGATCGGGGTTGGAAAGTAAGACTATCCTACCCGAAGGCCGAGCCGGCTCGGTTCCCTCTTCCGATCAGGTCTCCTGCTGCGATGTCAGCTCGATCTGCTTGTAGCCGCCCTTCCGCCGGAAGTGAATGATCAGGTAGAAGAACCCGAGCGCCATGAACACCGGTATCGCCGCGGTGATCCGCAGGGCGGTCTGGCCGCCGTGGAACGACGCGTCGCGCACCGCCTGCTCATCCGGCGGCAGGGTGATGCTGAAGTCCTTCGCCTTCTCCATGACCGGACCGGCCTTCGTGCCGTCGAGCCCCTGGACCGGGGCGAAGAACAGGAAGCGGTTCGTGCCTTCGGCCTTGTACTCGTCGTAGACGGCGGGGGCGTTCGCCTGCAGGTCCTGCGAGGCGTGCCGGTCCTGGAGGTAGCCGATGCCAGGACCGCCCAGCAATCCGGCCGAGAGCATGCCGACGCCGCCGACGGCGCCCAGCGTCAGGGCGCCGCCGCGCGGGAAGCGCTCCGAGACGACGGCCAGCATCGTCGGCCAGAAGAAGGCCTTGCCAGCGCCGTAGATCGTGGCGGCGATCATGACGGTGACCGCGCCGGCCAGCGAACCGAGCGAGTAGAGGCCGATGGCGGCGACGACGGCGCTCACGAACAGCAGGCCGAGCGGGTTGATCCGGTGGACGATCGGGCCGGCGAAGAAGCGCAGCACGAACATCAGGATGGACGTGTAGAGCAGGATGAACAGCCCCTTGCCGCCGAGCACGGTGTCCATGATGTTGACGATCCAACTGTCCGTGCCGAGCTCGACGTAGCCGATGCAGACGTGGAGCACGAGCAGGAAGAGCAGCATGGGTGCCGCGAACTCCTTGACCATGTCGAGGAACTTGACGCCGGCAGCGGCCGCCTCGGACGTGGGGAACTTCTCCTTGACCATCATCAGGACGTAGATGAGGGTCGGAATGAGATAGAGCGCGAGGACGATCTCCCAGCGCACGCGGCCGATCAGGCCGATACCCAGGAGAGAGCCGCAGATCAGGCCGGCGGGCCAGCCGGCGTGCAGGATGTTCAGGTAGTGGGTCTTCTCCTTGCGGTACAGGGTCGCGACCAGCGGGTTGATGACCGCTTCGCAGATGCCGTTCGCGACCGCGAAGATGAAGACGCCCCAGAACAGGCAGAAGTAGGCCCCGGCGCGGGCGAAGTCCGGGTCTGTTGCGATCGATCCGTTGTAGACGAACGTGGCCGCGACGGCCACGACGACGGACAGCACGTGCAGGACGCCCGCGCCCAGCAGGAACGGCTTGTAGCCGTAGCGGTCGAGGAACGCGCTGGCCACGAGGATGACGAGTCCGAAGCCGACGAAGCCGCCTCCGGTGATCTGCCCGAGTTCCGTCTGCGTGAAGCCGAACGCCGTGCCCCACTCCAGGAGGAGGCCGCCCCGGACCGCCGTGCCAAGTCCGGCGACCAGGATGGTGAGGAAGCTCGCGATCAGTAGTTTCGTCTTGTTCATTGGCCCTCCTGAAGCCGGTCCGTTGGTTTGGGTCCTATGGTCCGAGCGTAAAGCCCGGTAGCCGGATGATCTCGCCGCCGCCCAGCGCCGACTCGTGGGCGCAGATGCCGACGCAGGTCCAGTTGGCGCTGGTGACAGCGTTCGGCCAGGGATCGCGGTCGTCGTTGAGCGCGCTCAGGAATTCGTGGACGAGGTGGGGGTGGGAGCCGCCGTGGCCGCCGCCCTGGATGAAGGAGAGGTGCTCTGCGTCGTGGATCTCCTGCGGCAGCGTGAAGTGCCGGATCGGCTCCGGCAGGAGGTGCGCGTAGTCGGGCACCTCGATCTTCTCCGGGATCTCGTGCTCGGGCTTCTTCGCGGTGTGCAGGACGTGGGGCTCGTCCTCGATCAGCGTCCACTCGAAGCTCTTCTTCGTGCCGTAGACGTCGAAGCTCTCGCGGTACTGCCGCGCGACGTCGTAGAGAAAGCGCCAGATGTGGGCGACCAGGTCGCTGTCCTTGAACTTGATGTGGCAGGTCTCGACGGCGAAGCGGTTGCCGGACTTCTCCGCGATGTCGTCGCGCACCACGCCCGAGCCGAAGCAGCTCACGTACTCGGCAAGCCCGTCGACCAGCCCCAGGCAGGGACTGACGACGTGGGTCGCGTAGTGCATCGGGATCATCCGTTCCCAGTAGGACGGCCAGCCGTCCATGTCCTGCGGGTGCGAGGCGGCGAGGTGCTGGATGTCGCCGAGCTCGCCCTTCTCGTACAGCTCCTTGATGAACAGGAACTCGCGACTGTAGACGACGGTCTCGGCCATCATGTACCTGAGGCCCGTCTCCGCGACCTTCTCGACGATCTTGCGGCAGTCGTCGATGGTCGTCGCCATCGGCACCGTGCACATGACGTGCTTGCCGGCGTCGAGCGCGGCCAGCGACATCCAGGCGTGGTCCGGGATCGGCGTGTTGATGTGGACGTAGTCGACGTTCGGGTCGGCGAGCACGTCGTCGTAGTCCGTGTAGCGCCGCTCGATCCCGAACTGGTCGCCGACCTTGTTGAGTTCCGCCTCGTCGCGCCGGCAGATCGCGTGGACGTTGGCGCCGGCGTAGGCCTGGTAGATGGGGATGAACTCGGCGCCGAAGCCGAGGCCGATCATGGCGACGTTCGTCATGTCCGCGTCCTCGGAGGCTCTCAGGGGCCCTGAGGGCTCGTCGCTTCCTGCGCGGTCATCAGGTACGCGACGAGGTTCGTCACCTCATCGTGGGAAGTAGTCGAACGACTGGATGTCCGACTGGGCGATGACGACTTCGTCCTGGCCGACGACGCGCAGGGTCATGGAGCGGGGGCTCTTCGTGGCGACGGTGCCGGAGTAGGTCCGGCCGTCCCGGGTGGTCACCATCAGGGTCTGGTAGACGTCCTGGATGTCGCCGCTCGGGTCGAGGATGTTCGTCAGCAGGTAGTCGAGTTCCGTGCGGTTGGAACCCGTTAGGTCGGGACCGATGAGGCCGCCCTCGCCGAACATCTGGTGGCACACGGCGCAAAGCTCGGTGAACATCTGCTCGCCGTGAGCGGTGTCGGCCGCCGCGATCGCGTCATCGCTCAGGATCGTCGTGTACTTCGCGATGGCCGCGGCTTTCTCGCTGGAGACCCGCGTGATCGGTCCCCAGACCTCCAGAAAGCCACTGCCGACGACCCGGTGGAGCTGGCGGGCCACGTAGGCCGGCACGTCGCGCCGCGGGACGCTTCCCTCCTTGATGGCGCCCATCAGCACGCGCCCGTAGATGGGGCGGGAGGCGAGCGTCTGGACGGCGGCGAGCTTCTCATCCGCGTTGAAGGAGTCGTAGCGCCCGAGCAGCATGAATCCCGTTTGCCAGCGGCCGTCGAACGCGGCGTAGGCGCGGAGCGCGGCGATCCGCACTTCGGGTTCGTCCAGCAGAGCCGGGAGCCGCTCGAAGAGGGCCTGGTGCTGCTGGTCGGCGAGGCCCTGGATGGCCCGCCGCCGATCTTCGGGCGGAGCGTTTTCGTCGTCGAGCGTCGCGAGGAACTGGCGCGCGACCTCGACGCCGCCAAACTGCTGCTCCACCTCGAGGGCGATGTCGGCGACGTTGCGGTCGCGCTTCAGCCGGCCGTAGACCCGTTCCCAGTTGTCCGGGGGCTCGGCGTAGACCTGGCCTTCGAGTCCGGCCAGCATGCCCCGGAGCAGAGCCGGCCGGGCCTCGGACCGGTCGTCGAGCGAGGTGACGAGGAACCCGAGCTCGTCCGCGTCGACCGCGCGGCGGGCGATGTTCTCGGTGAGCATCGGGATCTGGGAGGTCCTGGCCAGCCGCAACGCGCGCTTCGGGTCCTCCGGAACCAGGGGTTCGATGCCGAACCAGATCATCTTCGGGATGTTGTGGTCGTCCGCGTCGTCGCCCTTCATGACCAGGTGCTCGGCGATCGACCAGCGGACGTCGTGCTCGACGCGCTGGAGGGCGGCCGCGAGGTAGAGGCGGACGATCGGCGACGCGTCCCGGTCCGCCAGCTCGATGAACTTCTCCGTCGCGGCGGCCGGCGCGTCGTGGTCTTCGGTCAGGAGTTGGATCGCCCAGGCGCGGACGTGCTGATCCTCGTCGTCCAGAGCCGTCATGAGCTCGTCGGGCGTGAAGCCGCCGGTGACGTGGAGCGCCCACATCGCCCGCAGGCGCAGGTCGCCGTCCGGGTTCGACGCGAACATCGCGCGCAGGGCATCGTGGACCGCGGCGTCGACTTCGCCCCTGGCCGCCCGGCCCTGCAGGACGACCCGCGCCCGCCGCGCGTGCCAGGCGCTCTTCGAGAGCTGCAGCTCGACGAGTTGCTCGTTCGACATGGCCTTGACGTCGTCGTAGCGGCCCTCCCAGTCGTCCGCCAGGGACTGCTCGGGCGTGATGCGGAAGATCCGCCCGGTCTCCTTGTGCTGGACGTCGTTGCCGCAGATGTCGGCGTCGTGCCAGTCGAGGACGTAGACGTCGCCGCCCGGTCCGATCTCCATGCTGAAGCCGACCCACTGCTTGTTGTTGGCGAGCAGGAAGTCCTCGCCGTGGTGGGCGACGAAGCTGGATCCCTTCGGTTCGAGTTCGTCGGTCAGCACCGCGTGCTCGTGGATGTTCGCCATGAACAGCCGGCCGTGCTGCTCCTCGGGGAAGGCGTCCGAGAGGTAGACGCGGGCGCCGCCGTGCGCGGAGCGGTGCCGGTGGTTGACGATCGTGCGGATGTCGCCGTAGACGTACGGATTGAAGTGCGAGCCGCCCTGGCGGTGGTAGATGCCGCCGGGGACGACGTGGAACAGGTGGGGGATCACGCAGGCGGTGATGAAGATCTGTCCCTTCGCGTCGTAGTCGATGCCCCAGGGGTTGCTGAAGCCGTGGGCCACGACCTCGAAGCGGTCCTTCGTCGGGTGGTAGCGCCAGACGCCGCCGTTGATGTCGACTCCGTCGTACTCGAACAGGTCATCGGGGAAGGGGTCGTTGTGGCCGTAGATCGTCTCCTCGGGTCCCGGCTTGCGGATCCTGGAGGGCGTCGCGAACCCTTCGAGGCCGTAGAGCCAGCCGTCGGGGCCCCAGTGGAAGCTGTTGATCGTCTCGTGACGGTCGCGGATGCCCCAGCCGGTCAGGAGGATCTCGGCGGCGTCCATGTCGGCGACGTCGTCGCCGTCGCGATCGGGGAGGTAGAGCAGATGTGGAGGCGCGCCGACGAAGACGCCGTCGAAACCGACCGCCAGCGCCGCCGGGAACGGGATGCCCTCCGCGAAGACCTTCTTGCTGTCGGCGGCGCCGTCACGGTCCGTGTCCTCCAGAATCAGGATGCGACTGTCGCCCGAGCCGGAGAAACCGCGGCCGCGGGTCTCGTAGTCGCGGTTCTCGGCGATCCACATGCGGCCGCGGTCGTCCCAGGCGAAGGCCATGGGCTGAGTGATCATCGGCTCCGAGGCCCAGGCGTTCACCTTGAATCCCTCGCGCACGGTCATCGCATCGACCGCCTCTTCCGGGGTCAGGAACTTCTCCTGCTTCGCTTCCCGCTGGGCGATACCCCATAGCGATGACGTCGAGTAGGAGCCCTCGGCAGCCCCGGTGTACTCCTCCCAGTCCTCCGTGAGTTCGAGGTCGTTCAGCTCGCCGGTGTAGACGATGAGCCGGTGTCGTATGACCTCGGTGGCGCCCTCCGGGATGTGCCAGTCCCCCATACGCGCCCGCGTGGGTCCGACGCCGAGCTGGCCGTCGACACGCCATGTCTGGGGGTAGCCGGCGTTCATCGGGTGATCGAAGATCGCGACGTGCAGGAAGTCGTCGCGGCCCTCGACCTGCATGCCGACGTCGACCCACATCGCCCGCTGGCCCTCGGCTTGCCGGTTGCGCTGCCGCGCCGCGTTGACCGCCTCGCCGGGGATGTCCCTGGTCCAGGGCATGGAAGGCCTTGCCTTCGGCGTCCAGCATGCCGTAGACCGTCTGCCACTGCACTTCAGTCCCCGCCTCGGTCACCACGGAGGACGACTCGCGCCGCCAGTAGTCGCCGCCGGGGTTGTGGAAGTAGTCGCGGCCGACGGCCTTGGCGATCTCCTCCGGCTTGTCGCGGCGGTAGAACCACTGCCGGAGCTCTCCATCGTCCATCGGCTCGCCGTTGACCCGGGTGAAGCCCCAGTAGAGCCCGGTCTGGTGAGGGTGGTGGCCCGGGCTGTACTGCGTCGCCAGTCCCTTGCCGTCCGGAGCAACGATCGGGTGCAGGAACGGCCGGTGCTCCGCGCCGGCGTTCTGGGTGACGATCGGTTCCTCTTCTCCCTCGCGATAGATGGCGATCGAGCCGGTTTCCTCGTCGTGGACCGCTCGCAGCGGAACGGCTTGCTCCGCTTCCTCCGCGGCAGCCTCACCGGCGCCGGTGCCCTGCGTGCAGCCCGTGACGAGCGCCGCGAGGACGAGTAGAACGATCGGTACCAATGCCGGCGCGGCCGGAACTCTCATCCGCCTTCCTCCTTCGATCCCTGAGGCCTGTCCTGGAGACAAGGGCGCATCCTATCGTCCCGGCAGGAGGTGGCGCGGCGCGAAGCGC
>JAPVWO010000185.1 GCA_027493375.1 Candidatus Multivorans thiocomprendens
GGGCGGTAGCGGAAGCTGGACGCTCCGCGTTACGACACCCCAAGTGACGGCGCCGCCACCACCGCCACCACCGCCTCCTCCTCCACCCCCATCACCCCCAACATCGCGCCGCACCAGGGAGACGCGGGTCGGGCTTGCGTTCGCGGCGGAGACGGAAAGTTCCGGACGCACCTACTGGTTCACTCTGGCCACCCGCCAGACCGTGAACGTGTCGTTGACCGGCATGGACCGGGACATCGACTGTTCCGTCAACGGCGCTCGCTGCACGAACCGCGCTGGCACGCGTGACGACTCCTGGAGCGGCACGCTGCCCCCGGGATTCCACAAGGTCCGGGTGTACCCCTTCGGTGGAGGCGCCGGCGACTGGACGATCACGGTGACGGTCGACTGTCCGTCGGGCCACTTCGCTTCTGGCGGGGCCTGCTATCGGTACTTCGTGCCGGAGCCTTCCTCGGACGATCCTCCGCCGGACGCTCTGGCTGGCGGCGACCCGGACGAGTTGAGCTGCGACGGCGACACGGAGCTGTCGGATGATCAGGAGTGTTTCGACGGCGTCATCGTCTTCAAGCAGGAGATCGTCGTCACCGGCATACCCATACCGGTCCCGCCCCCAGGGTCCGCGATTCCTCCTCCGCCTTTGCCGCCGTCGCCGCTCAGGCCGATACCCGAGCAACCTTACTTCCCCCGCTCGCTGTGGTTGCAGCCACTGAGAGACGCGGTCGCCGACGCGGTGACCAAGTCGCGGACTTCTTCGGTGACGACGAACGACGACGAGGTGAAGAACGCTAACGCCGCCTTGACGGCCGTGAGGGATGGCGAGCGGATCGTGCCTGGGGGACCTCTCTGCGGCCGCCCTCGCACCTTCGCTCATGTGGACGCGATCTCGGGCAACACGATTCACATTTGCCCCAAGTTCTTTGAGCAGTCGGCCCCTGAGATGTCCTTGACCCTTATGCACGAGGGGCTACACTTGGCGGGCGTTCGACATACTGACTTTGGCAGCGACACCGATGTCGAGGATCCCGGTCCGATGGACGCCGCCATCAGAAGAGCGTGCGGCTATTCCCAGTAGTTTCGCGGCCATTGCAGCTTGAAGCCGCAGGGCTGTCCGGCCGTTCACCAACCTGTCGATTCGTAACTGAAGGAGTAGTGATGATGATCAGATGGAGTAACCAGAAGTTGGCGTCGAGCAATTGGCGTCGACCTCCGGGACAACTCCTGCAGACGATCCGGGTGTTATCGCTTTCCGGGTTGGTCCTTGCTGTTCCGGGGTCGGTTGCTCGGGCGGTGCAGCACCAGCCTGAGTGGCGGGAGGAGATCAGCCCGGCGGGTTCGGTTAGCGCTTCGGCCTCCGGCGTTCCCCGATCCGATGCGCAACGGAGTTTGGATCGCCTTGGTCTGACGATGGGCGCGGTGACCGATCCGGAATTCAGCGTTCACGGGAGCGACGGGTTTCATGGCGTCCATGAGGCTAGCTCCGACTGGGCCGCGAAGCGGCTGGAGCTCAACGGAAAGTTCGCGGTGCGCTGGTCCGGTAGAGTCTTCGGTGAAGCGATGACGGTGACTTCGGTGATCAGCAGGGACGGCATGCTGACCACGGACGATCACGGAGGCTCTCGGATCACCCACTACAGGAACTTCCCGTTGGCCACTTGCTATGCCGGCCCCGAGGGAAGTTCTTGCGACGAGTCAAGGGCGTTCGATGTGGCTTGGGACCATCACGGCTTGATCGTGGAGTTCGTCAGAGACAAAGAGGGCCTTCCGGCGAGCGTGCTGTTCGGCGAGACGCTCGTGCTTCGCTATGGCTTCACGCCACCCCTGCCCGAGTCTCTAGGCCTTGCCGGAGATGTCTGGCGTGAGCCGTCCTCATGGGAATTGGTCGACCGACGGACCTCGGAGATCGTGATCGACTCTATCGAGGCGGCCAAGGTGGCTTCAGTGCGTCCGGTTCTTTCCGTGTTCTTCGTCGGATTCGGTGAGATGGTGCGTGTCGAAGACGGACAGCCGTTTGCCGTTTTTCAGGGAGCTCGGCGGGTCCCGCATGCTCTCGTACCTCTGGACGGAGGTTCGGACCTCTGGCGCAGCGTCTACGCCAACGGCGACAGGAGTCGAGCCTACAAGTTCCGTGTCGACTACACCGATGACCGCCTGCGCGTGGAGATTGCTGCGGGGAAGTACGGACAGAGCATCGCTGTGGAGGCGCCACGCAGCCGCGAGAGCGTGGCTCCGTCCGCGATCATTCATCCGGGGCCGGAAGTGTGGACGGACGCCATGCGCTCGGGCGCCAGGCTGCGGTCTGCGGCGCCTGTCAAAGGGTGGCTTGAGAACAGCTTCTACAAGGCGAGCCTTCCGATCGTGCTGTGGCCGTTCGCGAATCGGGGTCTCCCAATCGAGCGGGCCAAGGGCACGGAAACCGTCGGAGCTCACGCCGCGGCCGGTGCGGGGCAAGGGCCTGACCCTGCTGGCATGGCGCCCGAGTTCGACTTCGGTCCGGCGGAGGGGTGCGAGGAGCACGACGGCCGCATCGTGTGCTTGGGCGGGGAGAACCTGGTGATCGGCGAGGAGACTTCGTACCCGTGGTGAGTCCACCACGCTGGGCATGGCAACGGTGGTCGTGGTTCGGACCACGGAAAGGAGGTGTGCGCGGGTACGTTGAGCCAACCGGCCGGCAACGGGCTTCGGATGCCCGCGGGCGCGAGGTCGCCCAGCGGCATGGCCGCACGGACGTTCGTGCCAGAGCGCCATGCCTCTTGGCGGCGTCGGTTGCATCTGCGGTCGTCTTCACCCTGGTCGTCCCTTCTCCGGTTCAAGGATGCCGTTGCCTGCCGGCCGAACACTGGGGCTTCCTCGGACCCCGGAACGGCACGCTGCCGGCCAACGCCGCCGGCGTTCCGTGGTTCAAGCCCTTTGACCGCCACCGACCACAGCCGCCCCCAGCCGAGAGCGACGTCGCGGCTCTGATCGCCGTCGAGAAACGAGTACGGGACCGGTTCGAGGTGGTGCCGGGGATTGCTCGGCGGGTAGACGGTTTCCCCGGGATATTCGTCATCGCGCCGCGGGAGGGCCTGTTGGTCGGAGCTACCTATCGCTTCACCGATCGCGGGTGGACGCGCAACGGCCAGGATCGGCGGCGGGGCGACCTGGACGAGGAGCTGGGGAGCGGCCCCTACCGTCAAGTCCAGGTCACCGTGGACGCCGACAGTCTGTCGGCCAGCGCGCAACTCTTCCTTGAGCGCGGGGCCCTTGTCGAGTCTCCGCTGCGCATCGCCGAGGGCGATTTGTGCGGCATGTCGGCGCGGCGTCAGGCGCTCGCTCCGATCGTCTCCTTCCTGTCCTCCGATGCGCGGAAGTGGCGGGAGAGCCTTCTCTTCCGCACGCTGGTCGATGGAGAACCGTGGGCGGGCGCGGGCAGCAGTTGCTCGGTCATTCCGAGCGGACGCAGTTGGCGTCCGCTCGGGCGGGAGATCGTCTACGGGGCCTGCCCCGACCCCGATGTGCGCCCAGGGGCAGCGCGCTCGCCTTTCGCGGACCCGGGGGCCGGGCTCGCGTGCTGGCGCCGACCAGGCACACGGTTCAGATGGAGGCTCATCTTCCCGGTACCGACATCGTGCTGAAGACCGGAACCCTGACGGTGAATCTGACTTGTCCGGACACCGTGACGCCATCGTCCTCCTCGCCCTCTTCTCCGGTACCGGTGCGCCGGAGATTGGAGACCCGCGTCGGTCTCGTCTACACGAACGAAGTGGACAGCCTGGGACGGACCCACTCCTTCACCCTGGCGACCCGTCAGACCGTGCACGTTTCGTTGACCGGCATGAGCCGGAACTTCGACTGCTCCGTCAACGGTTCTCCATGCTCGAATCGCGACGGAACCCGAGACGACGACTGGAGCGGGGAGTTGGAGGCGGGATTCCACGACATCCGGGTGTCCTCCTCCGACGGGGAAAGAGGCGACTACACGATCGTGGCGGTCGTTCACTGTCCGCCCGGCCATTTCGCCTCCGGCGGCAGCCTGTTATCGATACGTCCCGCCGTAAGGTTCTACGACCGTTCCTCCCGACGGCCGGCGCTCGTGTTCCACCACTCGGACGCGCGCTGCTTCGGGGTGTGAACAACTGCCGGTGCGCCGACGGACTGCTGCGACCTACCCGGCCCGCGCAGCCTTCTTCTCCCGCTTCTCGCGTTTCGCTCGCTCGAGCGCGGCCGCACGGTCGAGGTGGTCGTCGCCCAGGCGCTCCAGGTACTCGTCGTAGGTGCCGAGGAAGTCGTTGACGCCCTGGTCCGAGATCTCGATGATCCGGGTGGCCAGGCGGCTCACGAACCAGCGGTCGTGGGAGACGAGGAGCAGCGTGCCCGGGTAGGCGGAGAGGCCTTCGATCAGCGCTTCGATCGCCTCCAGGTCGAGGTGGTTGGTGGGCTCGTCCAGCACGAGCACGTTCGGCTTGAGCACGATGTGGCGGCAGAACAGCAGCCGCGCGGCTTCGCCGCCGGAGAGGCTCGTGATCCGCTTGGCGGCCTCGTCCTTGGTGAACAGGACGGCGCCGAGCTGGCCGCGGACGAAACCGATCGGCTCGCCGGGGCAGCAGTCCCAGAGCCAGCTCTCGACCGTCTTCCGCGCCATCCGGGCGCTCGTTGACAGTCGCTCGGACTGGTTCGCGTGTGGCGTCTGGCCGCGCCAGACAGGCTCGGGGTCGTCGCCGCCCTCCAGTTGCTGGCGGTGGTCCTGGGCGAAGTAGCCGGGGTGGGTCTCGTAGCCCCATTCCACCTCGCCGGCGTCGGCCCGGACCTCGCCGAGCGCGATCTTGAGCAGTGTCGACTTGCCGATGCCGTTCGGCCCGATCACCGCGACCCGTTCGCCGCGGCCGAGCTCGAGCGAGACGTCGTCGAGCACCTGGTTTTCGCCGTAGCTCTTCGAGATCCCTTCGAGGGTGAGTACGCGCTTGCCCGAGGGCCGGCGCGAATCGAAGCGGAACAGCGGGTAGCGGCGGGAACTCCGGGGCAGCGGCTCGATCGTCATCCGGTTGATCAGCTTCACGCGGCTCTGGGCCTGGCGCGCCTTGCTCGCCTTGTACCGGAAACGGTCGACGAACTTCTGGTGGTGATCGATCTCCTGCTGCCGCTGCGCGATCTCGGCCTCCCGGCGCGCCCGTTCCTCGACCTTCTTCCGTTCGAAGTTGGAGTACGCGCCGGGATAGGCGGTCAACGTCTCGTAGTCGATGTCGAGGATCCGGGTGCAGACGTTGTCGAGGAAGCGGTGGTCGTGGGAGACGACGACCACGACC
>JAPVWO010000186.1 GCA_027493375.1 Candidatus Multivorans thiocomprendens
CGCATCCGCGAGGACCTGACCTTCACCGTCTACAACCTGTTCCCCGACTACGTCTTTCCCGGCAAGGTGCGCCGCGTCGACATCCGGGTCGACGGCGCGGCCCAGGAGGACAAGCGGGTCACCGTCGAGATCGAACTCCATGTGGCGGACCGCGTTCTCGAGGGCGCCTCCCACGCCGTGACCCGCGTCTTCAGCGACGCCGGCACCTTCTTCGATCTCTGGCTGAATCCCGTGGACGCCTCCGGGGCGCGGACGGATGTCGGCGCCGTTCTCCGCGGCTCGCGTACGCTGGACCGGTCCGCCAAGGCGGGCTACTGGACCGTGCGGCAGATGATAATCGCGGATCCGGTGGGGAACGAGCGGTTCGCCGGGGCCGAGGACTTCGGCTGGAAGCTCTACCTGGAGAATCCGGAGGAGGACTTCACCGCGCCCACGTACGTGCCGGGGACCGCTCGCCTGGAGCACGGCGGCCGGGACGTGGTCGAGGGCCGGGCGGTGCAGACGCTCCGCGCGAGCTGGGGCGTGAAGGAAGACCGGGCGATGCCCGGGACCGATGCCTGTAACGCGGTGCTGAACGACGAGATCGCGACCACCTATTCGCTTGACAAATGGGGCACTTACGATGCCGTGACGAGCCAGTGCGTGGTGAGTCTCCTCATGCCCGAGTACATGCCGTCGTCCCGGTACTTCCTGCACCGCGTCGTCATGTGGGACGCCGCCGCGAACCAGGGCGACGCCGAATTCGCGGACGGCGGGTCCGGCGAGCGGGCCCCGAGCGTCCGGCTTCGTACCGGCGATCCGGACACGAAACCGCCCGAACTCGACTTGAATCGGATCGAGGTCGACGCGAAGCCCACGAACCCGGAGGCGCCGAACGGCGAGACGATCGTGACGATCAGGTTCCGGGTCAGGGACAACATCTCGGGCTACTCGTTCGGAGGCTTGAAACTCCGGGACCCGCAGGGGGCGACGTACTTCGCGTACCACTATCCCCCGGACTTCAGTTCGCTGTTCTCCGCCAGGGACCCGACCCAATGGACGACGCACGTCCACACCCACATCCTGCCCGCCGGTTCCGCCCCGGGACTCTGGGGGATCTACGAAATCGACGTCGCGGACAAGGCGCGTAACCGCGTCTCGCACAACTTCGCCGAGGTCGTGCGCTTCGAAGTGGAGTGACGCGCGCGCGGACTCCCGATCCCGGGCTTCAGGGCTTCAGGCGGGTTTCGAACAGCTTCAGGATGCGGCGGTACCCGTCGAGCCAACTTGAGGGCTCGACGAAGCCGTGGGCTTCGGCGGGGTAGACGGCGAGTTCCCAGTCCTCCTTGCCCAACTCGATCAGGCGCTGGACGAGCCGTACGGAGTCCTGGAAAAGGACGTTGTCGTCCAGCATTCCGGTGCAGATCAGCAGCGGCTTCCGGAGGCCCTCGGCGAACTCGATCGGCGAGCTGCGCTCGAAGGCCTCCGGGTCGAGTTCCGGCGTGTTCAGGATGTTCGACGTGTAGCCGTGGTTGTAGTGGGCCCAGTCGGTCACCGGGCGAAGGGCCGCTCCCGCCGCGAACAGTTCGGGGTGGCGGAACATCGCCATGAACGTCACGAAGCCTCCGTAGGACCCACCGTAGACGCCGACCCGTTCCCGGTCGACGCCGTGCTCGGCGACCAGGTAGTCGATGCCGTCGGCCAGGTCTTCGACTTCGGGCGTGCCCATTTGCCGGTAGATCGCGGTGCGCCAGTCCCGGCCGTAGCCGGCGGAGGCGCGGAAGTCCATGTCGAGCACCACGTAGCCGCGGCGGGCGAGCAGGGTATGGAACATGAACTCCCGGAAGTAGGAGGACCAGCCCTGGTGGGCGTTCTGGAGGTAGCCGGCGCCGTGGACGAAGACGACCGCGGGACGCAGATCTCCCGCCCGCGCGTCGGACGAGGCACGCACGGACCGGTTCGCCCGCGGCGCGAGTTCGGGCTGGCCGGATTCCGCGGCCTCCGGCGGCAGGTAGAGCCGCGCGTGGATGGGCCGGTCGACGTACGAGGACGGAACCTCGACGAAGCGGGGCGATACCCAGCCGACAGCGAGGAAGTCCGGGGACGCCGTCTCCGTCAGGCGGATGGCTTCGGCGCCGGGCGAGGCGTCCTGGACCCAGAGTTCGGGCGGCCGGGTGGCGGTGGAATGGACGATCAGGAGACGGCGATCGTCCGGCGAGAGCCGGAAGGAGTTGAGGCCACCGAGCGAGGTGACCTGCTCGATGGCGCCGGCGCCGGCTTCAGGGACCGGCGCGCGGAAGACGTCGAAGACGCCGGGATGGTTCCGGTTCGCCTCGAAGTAGAGGAAGGCGCCGTCGGCCGAAACCTGGGGGGAGCGGACGACGAAGTCGCCCTCCGTGACCTCAAGCCGTTCGCCGGTGTCCGTGTCCATCAGGTTGAGATGGGAGTAGCCGGTTTCCTCGGACAGGAAGAAGATCGTCCGGTCGTCCGGCAGCCAGCCCAGATCGCGAAAGGCGTGGTTGATCCAGGCGGGGTCGGACATCCGGTGCAGGGGGCGCAGTTCGCCGGCTTCGAGGTCGATTCCGGCGATCCAGCGGTCCTTGTTGTCCGTCGAGTAGACCTGCACGACGGCCCGGGATCCATCCCGGTTGAAGGATACCGGACCGACGCGGACCGGCCGGGGCCCGGGCTCCTTCTCATCGGCCTCTTCCTCACCGGCCTCGTCGTCCTTCCGTTCGACCGTTGCCGCTTCCTCCGCGGCAGCGTCTTCGCCGCCGCCGGTCAGCTTCGCTGCCGCTTCCCGGGCCTTCTTCCGTTCGCGCGCCGCTTCGCGCAGGTCGGCCAGGGGATCGTCCGCGATGCCCGGCAGCACGGAGAGGTCGAGCGTCACGGGTTCCGGGTCGCCGGCTCGCAACAGGAGCAGCGTTTCGCCGGCCGTCTCCGCCGTGCCGACCTTCATCCGGACCTCTTCGACCTCGACCATGCCGGTGGCGGTGACGTAGTTCGGCATCCTGTCCCGGAGACCCTCGTCGCGCTCTTTCGGACGGGTTCGCACGATGAGGCGGTCGAGGGCGGGCGACAGCGTTGAGCCGGCGACTTCCACCTCCCGGCCCAGGTAGTGGGGAAGGGCCGGCCGGCTGGAGTCGCCGGTCTGCCGCTCCCTGAAGACCTCGAGGCTTCGTTCCTCGCGCTGGCGCCGCAGGCGGACGATCTCGAGCAGACGCGGCTGCTGGCGCTCCAGGTAGCCGGCCCTGGCGTCCTGCTCGGAGCGCGCCTGCTCGGGCTCGTCTTCCGCGCGAACGTCGAACGGCTGCCACAGAAGGCCGGTTCTCCGCTCCCGCACGAACCACACACCGATCCGCCGGAAGGCGAGGTCGCCGCCGACGGTGAAGAAGGGCGCGCTTTCCGGGGCGACGGTGCGGGTGATCTGGATCAGCCCGCCGTCACGGTCCAGGTCGCGGACGAAGACGTCCCCGGCCTTGACGAAGACCCGGCGGCGTCGTTCGCGGTCCCAGGCGCCGCCGCCGGTCTCCGCGCCGGCGCGGTCGCGGTCGGAGACCCGGATCGTCTCGCGCGTGTCGAGGTCGACCCGGTAGAGGTCGCGGGTTTCCTCGCCCTCCCGCTTGCGCTGGAAGTAGACGCTGCCGCCCTCGCTGCTCCAGTACGGGCCCTCCGGCTGGCGGCCCAGCCAGTCGGGATGGGCCATGATCCGTTCGAGGGTGAGGTCGTCCTGGGCCCCCAGGGGAAGAACGGGCAGGAACAGGCCCGCGGCCAGGGCGGCCGCGCCAAAGCGGTGCCGGCCTTGCGGCCGGCACCTTGTCTCCCGGGGGTCGGAAGACCCCCGGACACGCGCCTTCGGCGCGCTCTCTCCGCGGGTCAGAAGACCCGCGGCAACAGACCCGCGCACCCAGTGGGCGGCCGCGGGCGGTCGAACGGGCAAGCTGTTACAGGGACTCGAAGTACTCGATCATCGCCTGGGCGGTGGCTCCTTCCGGATGGTTGGGGGCCACTTCCAGGAACTTCCTGAACGTCTCGAGCGCCTTGTCGTTTTCCGACTGGGCGGCGTAGCAGAGGCCGAGCATGTTGAGCGCTTCGGGGTGATTCGGGTTGAACCCGACGACCTGCTCCAGCTTCGACAGGGCTTCGGGAATCTTGCCGGCGTTGTAGAGGTCCGCCGCCTCGTTGTAGAGGTTCTTCGCGGCTTTCTCCGGATCCGTGTTCTGGAGGGACGCCAGGGCGGCCGCGGCCTTGTCGTCCATTCCCAGCGCGTTGTAGCCGGCGTAGAGGATCTGGTTCATGTCCTCCAGGTCCTCTCCCTCCGCGGCCACCTTCTCGGCGTACTCCACGGCCCGGACGTGGTCCTCCCGGAACGAGTAGACGCGGGCGAGTCCGCCCATCGCCGAGGTCAGGTCCGCCTTCCTTTCGAGGGCGCTCTGGAACATGAACTCGGCGGTCTCGTAGTCGCCCGAGTTCAGGGCGTTGCTGCCCTGGTTGTAGAGCTTGATCGCGCCGCCCCGGGCCTCGGCTTCCAAGTCCACGGCCTGATCGGGCCGCGGGATGCCGGCGGCCTCGAACTGCGCCGCCTGCTGCTTCAGGGCCTCGTCTTCCGAGGTCAGGTTCCAGTCACCGCCGCCGGAGAGCTGGTTGAGCCTGGTCTCGCTCCGGGCGGGGATGCGGACGTTGCCCACTCGCCGGGTCACGTAGCCTTCCTTCTTCAACTCGACGGTGAAACCGCCGCGCTCGTGCGTGACTACGTTCTTGATCATGATCCGGAACCGGCCGTTCTTTCCGGAGTGGTGCACCTCCCGGAAGGTGGGCGCCTCGGGGTTCGTGAAGATGATCTCCACCCCCTCGATCGTTTCTCCGGTCGTGGCGTCGAAGATCTGACCCCACACGGTGCCCGGGAGCTGCGCCGCCGCGGGCGCGACGAGGGCGAGCGAAAGGCAGATGCCGAGGGCGGCAGCGAAGAGTCCGAGCCGCGCCGGCTGCTCCAGGGTCCACGGTTCGCGAATCGGCTTCATTGTCTTCTCCTTCGGCCGCACGGGCTCATGGCGGATCTGCTGGCGCGCGACGGGCCTCCTCCCGCCGGCGGACCTGGTTCCCGGAAGGGGCACTTAGAATAACAGAGCCGTGGTTGCGGATCCTGGCTCTCGCCTCGCGCGCCATCCGGCCTGGCCGAGGGTGCTGCAGATCTGCCGGGCAGCGGCGGAACGGGGCGGCTGCGTTCGCGTGGTGGGGGGCTGCGTACGGGACGCGCTCCTCGACAGATCGTTCGAGGAGTTCGATCTCGAAGCCTTCGGGATCGAGCCCGACGATCTCGACCGCATGCTGGAGGATCTGGGCATGCGGGTGGACCGGGTCGGCCGTGCCTTTTCGGTCCTCAAGCTCCGGGACGTCCTCGTCGACATCGCCTTGCCGCGCCGGGAAGTCAGCATCGGGTCGGGCCACCGCGACTTCCTCGTGGATGCGGACCCGAACATGACGGTCGAGGAGGCGGCCGAACGCCGCGACTACACGATCAACGCGATCTCCTACGAACCGCTGGCCGGCCGCGTCGACGATCCGCTGGGCGGCGCGGCCGATCTCGAGCGCGGCCGGCTTCGTCACGCCTCGCACCGGTTCTCGGAGGATCCGCTCCGGGTGCTGCGGGGGATGCAGCTCGTGGCCCGGCTGGGGCTCGAACCGGACCCGGATACGGCGGGTCTCTGTTCCGGGATCGACTGGCGCGAGCTGAGCGTCGAGCGCGTGTTCGAGGAGTGGCGGAAGCTGCTCGTCCTGGGGGTCGAGATCGGACGAGGTCTTCGCTTCCTGCAGGCGACCGGTTGGATCGAGGCCTACCCGGAGCTAAAGGCCACCGTCGGCTGCGGGCAGGATCCGGAATGGCATCCCGAGGGCGACGTCTGGACCCACACGGGTCATGTCCTGGACGCTTTCGCGGTCGAGCGCCTGGGTGACGACGAGGAGGACCTGGTCGTCGGCCTGGCCTGTCTCTGCCACGACCTGGGCAAGCCCGCGACGACGGGCTTCGTCGACGGCCGGCTTCGTTCACGGGGCCATGAGGCGGCCGGCGAGGCGCCCACGAGGAGTTTTCTGGCGCGGCTCACGAACCGCCGCGGCCTGGTCGACGACGTGGTGCGGCTGGTCGTCGATCACCTGAAACCGCGGCAGCTCCACCAGGGCGGCGCGGGGGACGCCGCCGTGCGCCGCTTGGCCCACCGGGTCAAGCGGATCGACCGGCTGGTGCGGCTTGCCCGTGCCGATGCCCGGGGCCGTCCGCCGCTGCCGCCGACGGACTGCGACGACTGCGACTGGCTGCTCGCCCGCGCGGAAGCGCTGCGGATCAGGGATCAGGCGCCGCGGAAGCTGATCCTCGGCCGCGACCTGATCGACCGCGGTCTGACCCCCGGCCCCGAGATCGGGGACCTGGTGGATCGCTGCTATCAGGCACAACTCGACGGGGCCTTCGAGGACCGGACCGCGGGCCTGCGTTTCCTCGATTCGCTGCTCCGGCGCCGGCCAGCTGCCGGGCGGGCGGAACCATGACCGGCTCCTCCGGTGGCCGGACGAGCGAAACAAGGGCCGCCGGCGAGTCGTCCCTGCACCGAGAGGACGATGGCTTGCCCGCACAGAAACCGTCTGACGGGGAATCGACCCGCGAGTCGACCGGTCTTCCCGAAGACGCCGAGTTCGTTCGACGTGCGGCGGCGGGTGACGGCAGCGCGTTCGAAGCACTGGTGCTTCGCTACGAGACACCGCTCCGCAAGCTGGTCTACGGCTACGTTCTCAACTGGGAGGTCGCCGAGGACGTGGCCCAGGACGCGTTCCTGGTGGCCTACCGGAAGCTCGGCGATCTGGGAGAGTCGGCCGCGTTCAAGAGCTGGCTCTACCGGATCGCGATCAACCGGGCTCACGACGAGCTGCGCCGGTCGGCGCGTTGGGGAAGGCGGCTGGACCGGAACGTGGGGGAGGAGGCCCTCGCGGAGTTGCCGGCGGCCGGCGCGGAGTCGGCCGTCGAGTCGCGGCTGCTGCGGCGCGCCCTCGTGCGCGAGCTGTCGCGGTTGCCGAAGAGCCAGCGCACGGCGGTCGTACTGAAAGACGTGGCGGGAATGAAGTACGTGGAGATTGCGGAGCTTCTGGGCTGTCCGATCGGCACGGCGCAGATCCGGGTCCATCGGGGCCGCCGGAAGCTTCGGCGCCGGCTCGGCGAGCCGGGCAAGGCAGGAGGACGTAGAGGAGGTACGCGATGAGGGAGGAGAAGAAGTCGAGCCGACCGGATGGGGCCGGAGGCGAGTTCGACGCGCTGTTCGAGGGGCTGCGTGAGGAGTGCGCGGCGCCGCCGGCGGCGCCCGGTTTCCTGGCGGGCTTCAGAGCCCGTCGCGAAGCCTGGCTGGAGCGCGCGGAGCAGGCTGCGCCCTGGCGGTTGCTTGCCCTGCGCCTGTCGCCCGTCGGTGCCCTTGCGGCCGGCGCCGCGCTGGTCATGACACTCGGCGGCGGCGCACCGGCCATGCCTCCGGAGACTGTTCCGGAAGCTCCGGAAACCGCCGAGTACGCGGATCCGTTCGTGGCCGGGCTGGAAGAGGCTGGTGTGGCGACCCTGGCGATGAACGACGATGACGCCGGCTACGAACTGCTGGCCGTTCTCTACGAGCCAATGGGGACACGGTGATGTCGAACGGCCCCACGAAGTTGTGGATGAGTGTCGCGCTGGGTTCCGTGCTGGTCGTGGGCCTGTCGGCCGGTCTGGTGGCGGACCGGCTCCTGCCGGAACGTCGTGCCGCCGAGAGGAAGCAGGACACCCCCGGGGGGGCGCACGCTCCCGGACCGTCGTCGATGTTCCACTTCGACTGCCGCGGCTGGGACGAAGCCGCGAACGAAACGGCGGCGACTTCGGCGCCCGAAGCCGCGGCCGATGCGGCGCGTTCCGAGGCCTTCACTGAGCACAGGTCGAAGATGACTCACCGCATGGCGCGGCGCCTGGAGCTCGATGCGGAGCAGATCGAGGCGCTGGAGCCGATTGTCGGCGAGGCGATGGTGCGAGGCCGGCGCTACTGGACCGGTGCGCGCGACGAGTTCTGCGCCATGCAGAGGGACTTCCACCGGCAGGTGGGAGAGCTGCTTCGTCCGGACCAGGCCGCCCGCTTCGACAAGATGAGCCGGGAGCTCTGGCAACGGGGCCGGCGTCACGATGATCGCAACCAGGACGGTCGTGGCCGCCGCCGCGGTGGTGACGACGTCTCATTGGGTGAGTGCCGGTGAGCGTCGAGGAGAAGGAGACCGCGATGGAAAGGCAGGCAGCTGGCGTGCGCGGCGGGCCGCAGGAGCAGGAGGCGGCACTGCAGGAGGCGGCGGCGCATGTCCCCGTTCACCCGCTCATCCGCTTCGCCGTCGAGCGCCGCGTCACCATGTTCATGGCCACTCTGGGCGTGCTGGTGCTCGGCTGGTTGTCGCTCACGCGCCTGCCGCTTGAGTTCCTGCCTCTCTTCCAGTCGTCCAACATCTCGGTCCGGGTGCCGTACCAGTCGTCCTCTCCGGAGGAGATCGCGCGGTCGATCATCTGGCCGCTGGAGGACAGCCTGGGCACGATCAACGGCGTCCGGCTGCTCCGCTCACGGGCCAGCGGCAGCTCGGCTTCGGTGGACATCGAGTTCCAGGACGGGACCGACATGGAGCTGGCGGCCGTCGACGTCCGTGACCGGATCGACCGCGTGCGCAACGAGCTGCCGAGCGACGTGGAGCAGATCTACGTCCGGCGTTTCGAGAGCACGGACATTCCGGTCCTCCGGAGCAGTCTCAGCGCGCCCTGGACCCAGGACGAGCTGAACGACTTCGTCGAGGACGTGCTCCTGCCCCGGATCGAGCGACTGGAGGGCGTGGCGCAGGCGGAAGTCTGGGGCATGCTGAGCCGGGAGTTGCGGATCGAGCTGCTGCCCGACCGCATGGCCGCCCACGGCGTGGATGTTCGCGAGCTACGGCAGGTTCTGCAGAGCAACCACGTGAACGTCTCGGGCGGCTACCTGCGCGAAGGCAGCCGCCGCCTGCTGGTGCGCACGATCGGGGAGTTCCGGACGCCGGACGAGATCCGCGATCTGCCGATCCGCGGCGACGGCCTGCGCGTGGGCGATGTCGCCGACGTGAGATTCGGTTACCCCGACAAGTACGAGTACAGCTTCCTGAACGGGTCGGAGGCGATCAGCCTGAGCGTGAACAAGGCTTCCGACGCGAATCTGCTGGAGGTCGTCGGCCGGGTCAAGGACGAGCTTCAGGCCATCCAGCAGACGCCCGAGGGCGAAGGCCTCGAGTTCCGCCACTTCCACGACACTTCCGTCGACGTGCGCCAGGGCCTGACCGAGCTGGGCCGCAGCGGGCTCATCGGCGGCGGTCTGGCGATCGTCTTCATGTTCCTGTTCCTGCGCAAGTTCCGGACCACGCTGCTGGTGGCCCTGGCGGTACCGCTGTCGCTGGTCATGACGTTCGTGATGATGTACCTCGGCCGCCAGGCGGGCGTCACCGAGATCACGCTGAACGTGATGAGTCTGATGGGGTTGATGCTAGCGATCGGGATGCTGCTCGACAACTCGATCGTGGTCATCGAGTCGATCTTCCGGCACCGCCAGGACCTCGGGGCCAGCGCGAAGTACGCCGCCCTGGGCGGCGCCAGCGACGTGGCGATGCCGATCATCTGCTCGACAATGACCACGATGTGCGTGTTCGTGCCGCTCATCTTCTTCGGCAGCGGCGGCGGCGGACCGGGCAGCTTCTCGCGCTTCATGGGGGACATCGGGACCACGGTCTGCGTGGTCATGCTCGGCTCCCTGGTCATCTCCCTGACCGTCGTGCCGATGATCGCGGCGATCCTGCTCAGGTCGGAGAGCAAGCGCCGGTTCAAGCTGCTCGACCGGATCAGCGACCTCTACGGGGCAACGCTGGCCTTCACCCTCCGCCACCGCTTCATCTTCACGATGGTCATCGGCGCGCTGCTCTACGGTTCGTGGGAGCTGTACAACAGCATCGAACGGAGCTTCAACCAGCCGTCTCAGGGCCGAGCGTTGACCATCTTCGTCGAAACGCCGCGGCAGATGGGGATGGACGATCGTCTGGCTCTCTATGACGAGGTCTACGGGCTGCTCGACTCGAAGCGCGACGAGTGGGAGATTGCCGACATCGCCCACCAGGTCCGGCGAGGCGGCGGCCGCAGCCGGGGGTACGGCGGCGGTAACCGCTTCGAGGTCTATCTCAAGCCCGAGGAGGTCTCGGAGATGTCCACGGACGAGGTCACGGAGCTCATCCGGGAGGCGATGCCGCAGAAGGTCGGCGTGCTCTTCAAGCTCGCCCGAACCGAGTTCGGGCCTCCGGGTTCCGGGCGATCCGGGATGGACGTGGAACTGATCGGCGACGACATGGGCACCCTCGAACTCCTGGTGCCGCGGATCACCGACCGGCTGCGTCAGATCCCCATCGTCGGCGACATCGACAACTCGTTCGAGAGCGGCGACGACGAGATCCGGGTTTCGGTGAACCGTGAGCGCGCCCTCCAGGGCGGCCTGTCGAGCCAGGCCGTGGCGATGACGGTGAACGGCGCTCTGTCGAGCCGCTCGCTGGCGTACTTCAAGACCGCGGAGCGCGAGATCGGCATGGTCATGCAGTACCGGGAGGAGGACCGGGAGACGCTGGATCAGTTGAAGAAGATGCCGGTGCTCGTGTCGGACCCGAACGGCCAGGACCCGGACGGCGCGTCGGGAGCGGTGACCCTGCCGATCTCCAGCCTCGCCTCGTTCCGGGTCCAGAGCGGACCGTCCGAAGTCGAGCGGGAGAACCGCCGCTCCAAGGTGGAGATCGACATCACGGCCGCGGGCGGCACGCCGGGCTTCATGCTGCGGCGGCCGGTCCAGATGGCCCTCGCGGATGTTCCGCTGCCGCCAGGCTACGAGTGGTCGCTAGGCAGGAGGTTCATGGAGGCCGAGGAGGACGCATCGCGCGCCGTCCTGGCGATGATCCTGGCCGTCGTGCTGATCTACATGATCATGGCGGCCCTGTTCGAGGACTTTCTCCAGCCGTTCACGATCATGCTGTCGATTCCCTTCGCTTTCATCGGCGTCGGCCTGATCATGTACCTGGCCGGTCAGCCGCGGTCCGACTCCTCGAACATGGGACTCCTCATCCTGGCCGGGATCGTGGTGAACAACGCGATCGTCCTGATCGACCACATCAACCGGCTGCGGCGCGAAGGCATCGCCCGAGACAAGGCGATCGTCCTCGGCGGCAAGAATCGCCTGCGGCCCATCCTGATGACGGCCGTGACGACGATTCTCGGCCTGTCACCCATGGTGGCGCCCTTCTTCCTGCCCCAGGTGTTCGGGCAGCCCGAGGGCCGGGCCGCCTTCTGGGCGCCCGTGGGCCTCGTCATCCTGGGCGGGCTCACGACGTCCACCTTCCTGACCCTGCTTGTGATTCCGACGGTCTATTCCCTGGTCGACGACGTGAAGCTCTTCGTCCAGCGGGTTGTGCGGGCGGTCACGACCGTTCCGCGGAGAAAGATGGCATGAAACTCAAGAGACCCTCTGGCAAGGCGCGGTCGGCCGGCGCCCTTCTGTTGATAGCGGCCGTGGCCGCCGCGGGCATCGGCTGCGGGCAGTCCAACGCCGAAGCGGGCGGCGACAACCCCCGCGCCGGCCGGGGCGGACCCGGAGGCGGTC
>JAPVWO010000187.1 GCA_027493375.1 Candidatus Multivorans thiocomprendens
CCTGACGCGCGACTTCGACTGCAGGGTGAAGTACAGCTACTGCACCAACAACTGGGGAAGCGAGGACGATTCGTGGAGCGGTACGCTGGGAGCCGGCACGCACACGGTGCTCGTCTACCCGTACGGCGGCGGCGGACCGGGGGACTACACTCTCACCGTGGCCGTGAACGATGTCTCCCTGGTGTCGGTCGTCATGCCTACAGGTTCCGGTCCGGAAGAGATCGTGTGCAAGAAGGACGGCGAGGAGATCGACTGCCCCACACCGGATGAGAACATACGTGTGGTGGGCGAGGATCCCGGGCCGCCACCCGGTGCCGGGCCAGGTGAGGGCGACACCGGGCCCGGGCAGACGCCGGACCCGGGAGGCGGTGGAGGGTCTCCAGGCGGCGGGACGCCCACGCCGTCGGACACGTACGTGTCTTCCTGGGATGATGTGATAACCACAACCGATCGTTGCGCCGAGAACTTCGACAAGAACGATCGGCTTGGCATCAATCACGGTGGTGTAAACGACACTCCCGGCAGGGAGGACCATAGCGGCGTCGACATTCAAGGGAACGACGGTGACCCCGTGTACGCTTGGCGAGGAGGGCGCGCCATCTTGGTTGACAACGCTTACTGCGGCAATGGTGTGGACATACACCATGACGACGACACCGAGACCCGGTACTGCCATTTCAACGCTCCGTCTTCGCTTCCCGGGCACGACAACCGGATTCCGGCGGGAACGCTGATCGGCCACGTAGGTCAAACGGGCAGGGCCTCCGGCGATCATGTGCACGTGACCTACACGTTGGCGGACGGCGAAACCAAGATCGAGTACTTTTCGGCGCTGCCGCCCGGTGCGCGTCCAACGACGGACCAACTCGACGAGAACGGGTGCTGACCATGAGAAACCTCGTTGTCGTCGTCGTGTGGCTGCTCTCGCCCGTTGCCGCTGCAACGGCCGATGGCGGCGTCGTGCTCCCTCCAGGGCGCGTGCTCGATTCTTCGGGTTTTCAGGGCAGTCTCATCACCGACTCGGGGCACGCGGTTGTCGGGCTGGTCTCGCCCGACGTTCGCGGCCGGATGTCAGTCATGGTCTGGAAGGGAGCAGAACCACGAGCACAGACCCTCGAACTTGGAGGAAAGTGGCTGGAGCTGCTTCCAGACGATCGTGTTCTGATCTACGGCTACAAGCTGGTCGAGGGCGTCGACCCCTATGAGGACTCGTATGAGCACGGCGACGCGTACTTCGTCCATCAGGTCTATCGGATCAAGGGAAGACGGCTCCATCTCGAGCGGGAGTTTGAGACTTCGGCAGAGGAGATCGAGAGGAGTTTTGCAAAGGTCACGAGTGACTTCGAGACTTGGGTGAGGATGGCGAATCTCTATACGAGGGATCGGAAGACGGGAAGGATCCGTGGCGTTCGGGGCCGGCACTTCACGACTGGGAGGACGAGTTCCGGGAAGGAGCGACGCTCAGAAGAACTGGAACTCTACCCGGCCACTCTGCGCGACGACGACATAACCGCCTTCGAGATCGTCGATCCCGAGGGCCCGACTCTGCTTGCGTCCTACGCAACCGATCTCTTCGTGGTGCGGTTTCATGACGACGGAGTGCAGGCCGTACCGATCGACCACTTGCGTCACGTCGTGCACCCCCTCGGTAGCGACCTGGACGTCGTGTGGCAGTCCGAGGACCGCGTGCTTTGGGCGCGAGAGGGAGACGAGTGGTTGGCCTACGACCTCTGGAACGTCCGATACGAGCTTGCCATCCCGGAGGCGCCGTTCCTCCGGCGATCCGCCCGCGGATCGCCTCATCCAATTCGCGGCTTCGTCGAGGTTGAGAAGGACGGTAGTCGTCACCGCGTGAAGCACGTCTGGCAGAGTCCGCAGTTCGCGAACTGGCATGAGGAGCATGTGTCCGAATGGCGAAACGGCCCACCGCCCGTGGCCGTGAGCCCGAACGGTCGTCATGCGCTCGTCCTGGAGAGTCGTTCTACCGAAGAGGGTGGGAGCGTCAAGGTCGCACGCCGCTTCGGGCTGGATCTTGCGCCCGTGCTTCCGCCGGTAGAAGCTGCGCCGGTCGACACCGAGGGGCAACTGGACGTGCGGAAGAAGCCGGGACACTAGGAGTCCCTGCCACTACAAGCGGCGGTTCCCGGCCCAGGTGGTCGTGGCCTGGACGACGCAGGTGCTTTCGGAGCGAACGACCGGGTTCACGGTGCGCCGTGGTGCCGGGAGCGGGTTGGCAGGAAACTCAAGTACCGGTGGATCCGAAGCCGCCTTCGTTGCGGCCGCCTTCCGTGGGCCGTTGCCCGAGGGAGTCGTCCTCCTGGAACTTGATCTCGGGAACGGCGGCGACCACCATCTGCGCGAGCCGCTCGCCGCGCTCGACGTCCACGGACTCTTCGCCGAGGTTGGCCAGCAACAGCTTGACTTCGCCTCGATAGTCGCTGTCGATCGTGCCGGGGGAGTTCAGGACCGTCAGGCCCTGGCGAAACGCGAGTCCGCTGCGGGGCCGGATCTGCGCCTCGTAGCCGGGCGGCAGACCGAGGATGAGGCCGGTCGGGACCAGAGTGCGTGCACCGGGGCCGATCCGGACCGGCCCGGAGGTGGCCGCGCGCAGGTCGTAGCCGGCGCTGCCGGTCGAGGCCCGCTCCGGCAGGCCGGCGGCGTGCGGCAGCAGGCGGATTCTGACGGCGACGGCGGGTGTCATCGGTGGGCCCGCTGACGGGCGCGCGGACTGAGACGCGTGTGGCGCGGGTCGCGCCACACGGGTTCCCGGCTCAACGGGCTTCTCTGCCGGGCGCCGTGCCGTCCTGGACCCTGGGACCGTCGAGCACTCCGGGCGGGAACGGCTTGCCGATCCACTCGCTCGTCAGCCGCGGCGGCGGCCGCCCGTCTCCGGCGTTGCCGGGCCTGAGCTGGATCAGCTCGCTCGTGAAGTACCAGTCGCCGACATCCTGCTGGCCGTTGAAGACCCGCTTCGACGGACCGGGCGTGGCGCTGTAGACCCCCAGGATCGGCCCGACCACCGGGCCTTCACCCTCTTCCTCGTTCGGCGGAGGTACGGCCGTCATCGAGCCGCCGCCGGCGGCGGCGACGGCCGCCGCGCTGGTCGCCGGCTGGGCGCCGCCCGTCTGGTTGCCGCGCTGGCCGGCGTTGCTCGGCCCCCCCTGCATCAGCAGGCCCCAGCGACCGTCCTCGGCCATCGGATTCGGCCACAGTTGGCGAATCGCCCGGGGCTGTACTTCGACGAGTTCTTCGAGCGCAGTCGGCAGGCGTCCCTGGCGCACACGGAAGATGCGGATCGCCTCCGCGTACTGCAGGCCGCGGAAGATGAGCTCGGCCTCCTTCTGTCGCTGCGCCCAACTGCTCCAGTAGGGCAGCGCGGCGGCGACCGCGATGTTCATCACCGTGATCAGGATGGCCAGGGCGACCAGGTTGTAGCCGGCCTCGGCCGAGTCGTCCCGGCGCCGCTTGCCGCGGCGCCCGCGGTCACCAGTTGGCATAGGCCTCCCCGTTCAGCGAGCTGTCCTCCGAACCGGAGTGGACGTCCTCGATTCCCGGATCCCCGAACGGCGAGAGGTCGGTCTCGGCCCAGGGGTCTTCGTCGGCCGAGGAAGGGAACTCGGCGAGAACCTCGACCCAGGTCTCGGTGCTGCGGGTGATCGGGTCGGGCGGTATCGCGCGCAGGTACTCAGCCTCGACGAGCGCCTGGAGGCTCGGCGGGTAGTGGCCCTTGTCGGCGTAGTGCTGCTCGATCGCGTCGCGCATGACCCGGAGGTTCTGCTTGAGGGCCGCCTCCTGCGCCCGCCGGGGCGCGTTCTTGAGCAGCGGTACGGCGACCGCGGCCAGGATGCCGATGATCGCCATGACGATGATGAGTTCCAGCAGCGACATGCCACCCTGGGACTTTGGGCGCTGGACCTGGATGTGTTCGTTCATTTCACCACTCCCGGTAGGGAACCCGGTTCAGACCGACTCCGTCGCTCAGGGAACGGACGTCGTAGACGTTCTCGCCCCCCCAGGACCGGTCGTCCGGATCGTCCTGGTAGCTCAGCATTCCCCACTCCGCTTCGCCCGTCATCGGGTCGACGGGGATGCGTCGGAGAAAACGGATCTCGCCCTCGACCTGCCCGATGAGCTGGATCGGCTCCACCAGGTTCTCGAGCTCACTCGGATAGCCGTCGGTGCCGATCTCGATCGGGATGAGTCCCACGTCGCTGTAGCGCTTGTGCTCGTCGATCGCGTTCCGCATCTGGCGGAGGTGGGAGCGCAGTTCGGCCTCCTTGATTCGCTTGTTCGTGAAGGTCGCGGTGGGCAGGGCAACGGCAGCGAGGACGAGCATCACGGCGCAGACCGTGACCAGCTCGACCAGCGTGTAGCCGGCGCGCCGCCGCCCGGCCGTCCTCATGCGACCTTCTCCGGCCGTTCAGGATCCGGCTCCTCGCCGTCCCGGATCTCGATCTCGAGCGGCTGTACGTCGGGCGAGGCCAGCTCCTCGAGAGCCGGGCCCCTGGGGTTGGCCCGCTCGACGGCGATCGTTGCCGTGCCGGGACCTGTGGCCCGGACCTCGAGCGCCAGCAGACGTCCCCTGCCGGCCACGCCGGGCCGCTCGCCCAGCCGGCTCAGGCCCACGACGACCGTGCCCGGGGTCGAGCCGTCGGTCATCAGCGAGATCTCCTCCTCGTCGCCCAGGAAGGAACCTGCCCGCACCGCGCTGACCTCGATCAGGGACGGGTCGAAGCGCAGCCGCAACGGCAGGTGGGAAAGCGGCGCCGTGGACCGGACGTCGAGCCGCACCTCGAAACTGTCGCCGACGCTTGCACGCAGCGCTTCGGGCGCGAACGTCAGCTCGACTCCGGCGGTGGAGCGGGCCGGGGCCTCCTGGAACGCCGCCGGCGCCACGACCCGCGGGGATGCGGGGGCCGGCCCGGAATCGAGGAGACTGGCATTCCGCGGGGGATTGCCGGGCGGCGGTACGAGTTCCACGCCGAGCGGCGGGCCTTCGTCTTCCTCGCCCTGCGACTGCCCGCCCTCCGGCGCGGCGTCCCGCAGGCCCGGCGGCAGCCGGTCCTGGAGTTCGTCGAGTGCGCCGCCTTCGGCTTGCGGTTCGTCGAAGGGGCCGTCGACGCCGGAGTCGACCCGAGGGCTCGAGCCGCGATAGACGACGTTGCTCTCCGTGCCGACCCAGATGGGCGCGAGATCCTCCTCCCGGATGTCCGCGCGCCGGATGATGTGGGGGGTCAGGGTCAGCACGATGTCGGTGCGTTCGTTGTCGGTCGAGCGCCGGGAGAACAGGCGCCCCAGCACGGGGATCTCGGACAGCCCGGGGATGCCGCCCTGGCTGTTCGTCTCGGACGTGCGGATCAGGCCGGCCAGGAAGTTCGTCTCGCCGTCGCGCAGCCGAATGCTGGTGTTGATGTTGCGGCTGCCGATGATCGGTTGGGTCTCGATCTGGCCGCTGATGTTGCTGACCTCGATGCTGAGATCGAGCGACACCTCCTCGTTGTGATGCACGCGCGGCGTGATGTCGACCTCGATGCCGACGTTCTGGTACTGGTAGGAGGTGATCGGGACGATGTTGCTGCCCGCCGTGTTCGCGGTGTTGAAGCTGGTGACCGGGATCGGCACCCGGTCGCCGATCGAGAAGGACGCCTCTTCGCCCTCCGTGATCCGCACCTGCGGTTTGGCCAGGGTCTGGGCGTCGGTCGCGTTCTTCACGAAGTCGAACAGGAAGCCGGGAACGGTCAGCACCCAGTTGTTCTGATTCAGGGACTCCACGTCCGACATCCTGAGCGGCACCTCCTCGCCGCCGATGTCGAGGCTGATGCCGAGACTGTTCGCGTCCAGCCGGAGGCCGAGTTGCTGCAGCTTGTTCGTGTTGATCTGCAGCAGTTCGACGTCGATGACGACCTCGGCCTTCGCCTTGTCGTTCTGTTCGATCAGTCGTTGCGCGATCTTGACCTTCTCCACGCTGTCCATCATGGCGATCGCGTTCAGCCGTTCGTTCGTCGCGATGAACCTCGTGTTCAACAGGCTGCGCAGGATGGTCATCACGTCGCTCACGTCCGAGTTCGAGAGAAAGAAGGTCTGGATGATGCGGTCCTCGAACCGCTGCCGGTTCTGCTGCGTGTCCTGGAGGATCATGATCGTCTGTTCGTCGAGCACCCGGTAGAAGTGGCCGAGGCTGTGCATCAGGATCTCGAGTCCTTCGATCGCCGTCACGTCGCGCAACTCGATACCCTCGGGCCCGACCGGCGCGTCGCGCAGCCTTGTATCGAAGACGATGTTGATCCCGAAGGCCTGCCCGATCGCCCGGTAGACCTCCATGAACGTCGCGTTCGGAAAGTCGAAGCTGACCGGTTCGTTGGACAGCGGACTGAGCGTCGGCGGCATCGGCTCGGCGGCGCGGGCGTCGTCCTTCATCTGGGAGATGGTCCTGGGCTGGAGGCCGCTGGTCTCGATCTTCGCGCGGAGCTTCTCGAGTTCGGTCAGGGCGTACTGGTTCGTTGGATCGAGCTGCACGGCTCGCTGCATCTCGAGCATCGCGTCCCGGTCGCGGCCGGCCTCCCGCAGCTTCCTGCCCTCTTCGAAGTGGGCGTGGGCGGCCTGGGTCTTGGCTCGCAGCAGGCCGGCCCGGTAGCGGAGATCCGCCGGGTCCTCGGTGACCAGTTCCATGTAGCGCAGAACAGCGGTGTCCCAGTCGCCCGTGAGCTCCGCATGCTGCGCCTCCCGGAAGCTCCGGTAGCCGCTGCAGGAAGCGAGGATCAGGAGCAGCGCCAGTCCCAGCGAGAGAGCGTGCCGTCGTTGCCGCCGCGCTGGTTGTCGATCGTGTTCGTTCATGTGGTTCAGATCCTTAGCTTCCGCTCGGTCGGCCGCCGATGGCGAGCCGCACCGGCTGTTCGTCCGGGAAACCCACGAAGAGCAGATCGACCGACTCGTAGCCGATGTTCTGCACTTCGAACTTGTCCTTGACGAGGTCGCCCTCGAGTGCGTTGAAGATGGACTTGTCGGCGTCGATGAACACCGCGATCGGATTGTCGCTGCGCCCGAAGGAGCCGATGTAGAAGACGTCGATCGGTGGCGGCGCGGGACCGACCGGTTCCGGCGTCTCCGGGATGGCGCGTGGCGCCGGTGTCTCCGGAATCGCGGGCCGCTCGGGTTCGGGGGGCGGGGCCGTCTCCGGCTCGGCGACCGTGGCCGCGGGTGCCGGCCGGCTGCCGAACGACCATGGGTCCCGCGTCGGGCTGCTGGGCGGCGGCGGCTGGTCGAGGGTGTAGGCGGCGAGCTCGACGACGTCGATCGCGGTCGAACGCAGGTCGCCCGCGGTCGTGCGGGTGAAGCCGGGACCGCCGCCGAACGACGGCAGGTAGCGCCACGCCGCGACCACCACGACGATGCCGAGCAGGCCCAGCAGCAGCGGGTTCGGCCGGCTGGAGCCAGTCTGCGCGGCGCTCACGCTCCCGCCTCCTGCTGGCCGGTCCGGGACTCGTTGCCGGAGAACAGGGTCGACAGCCGGAGATCGATGCGCAGGTTCGGAGTCGCCTCGCTCAGGCTGATCGAATCGAGGGCCACGAAGGTGTCCGTGACCTCGAGCAGGTTGACCAGCCCCCGCAACTGGCTGTAGTTCCCCTCGACCGTGAACGCGATCGACTTCTCGACCAGGCCGTACTGCTCCAGCGTCGCTTCCGGATAGGAGATCGAGCCGGGACGGAGTCCCGAGCGGTCGGCCAGTTCCTTGACCTCGCCGATCAGGTCGGTCAACCGTTCGCGCTCGGTCGCGAATCCCTCGCGGTACAGGGTGCGCACATGGCTGCGGGTCGCCTCGACCGTCGTGACCTGGTCCTCGCGGCGGGCCACCTCCTGGGTGGCGCGGGTGCGCAGGTTCTGGACCTGTGCGATCTCGTCCTCGAGTGCCTGAAAGCGGCCGGCGTAGACGCCGCGGTAGGTGGACAGCAGAGCCGCGTTGAGGACGCACAGGCCCGCGCCGGCCCAGAACCAGACGCGCAGGCGCCAGCCGCGCCGCCGCCGTCTCACGGTTGACCCTCCGCGGGCGCCGCGCTGCCGGTCGCCTGGGTTTCCGCCGCGCCGCCGCCGCCGGCGGGTGAACCGCCCGGCAGGTAGACGACCGCGATCGTGAAGTCCAGCGGACCGGCGTCCTGCCGGCTTTCGTGGAGCAGCTTGGGATCGTCGAAGGCGGCGTGCTCGAACAGGGCGTCGATCAGATCGAGCAGACCCTGGTCGTCTTGGGCTTCGCCGGTCAGATCGAGGACCACCCGGGACCGGTCGCCGGTTCCGAGCTCCGCGCGCCGCCGCCGGTTCCGGTCGCCGCGCTCCGGCGCCAGACTGTGCAGGCGCGTGTTCCACGGCAACACCTGCTCGATGTCGTTGAAGAGCTGTCCCCAGGGGAAGCGCCGGTCCGCGATGCGCTCGTTCAGGAAGGCGACCTCGCGGTTCTGTGCCTCCAGGTCGAGGCGTGCCAGTTCCCCGCTCAACCGGTCGAGTTCCGTCTGGTCGGCGGCGAGTTGCTCCCGCAGCCCGGAGAGTTCGGCGCGGGCGTCGGCGGAGCCGGTGAGGTAGCCCCAGTACAGCACCGCGTTCAGGGTCAGCAGGGCGATGCCGAGGGCCCACAGCAGAGCGGTCAGCCGGCGCCAGGGGCGGCGGTTGACGAACGGTCGGGCCGCCAGGTTCAGGGACCTGCTCACGTCCTCACCGAGAGCGATGCGCCCAGCATCGGCAGGGCGCGGTCGAGGTCGAGTTCTCCGGCCTCGGATCCGTTGCCGGAGATCGTGGTGTCGTCGAAAACGCGGGCCGGTAGCCCCAAAGCCTCTTCCAGCCGCTCGCGCCAGGTTGCCCGCGAGGCCTCCGCCGCCAGCATCAGGACGTGCTCGGGCAGGCCGGCCCCGGCGCCGAACAGACTTCGCTCCTCGATGAAGCTCCGGGTGAGCCGCAGTTCGCGCACCGCCAGCCGGGAGGCGTCGGCGGGAGGAAGGGCCGGGTCGAACGTCTTGTACCGGTAGAGGGCGGGGCCGTCCTCCGTATGCGCCAGGAGGGAGTAGCCGTCGCGATGGGCGATCAGAAGGAGGAAGGCGCCGGTATCGTCCTGCATCTGCCGGATGCCATGCGCCGCGCCGAGGCTCGCGTTCGTCACCATGCCGATGTGGATGCCGGCACGGCGGAACGAATCCTCGATCTGGGCCAGGACCCGTTCGACGCCGAAGGCGACCAGGAAACGCGTGGACTCGCCGGCGCCGGCGCCGGCGCCGGTCCGGGCGCCCCTCACGCGCAACTCCTCCACCCGGAAGGGCACCTGCTTGCGCAGCTTGAAGCGGAGGGCCTCCTCGCGAAGCTTCGGGTTCCGGGGCACGTCCTCGAGTTCCGCGAAGGTCAGCCGCAGCCAGCGGTCCGGGAGGACGAGCGCGGCGGCCCTGACCGGACCGCCGGTTGCGGTATCGGCGGCCTGCTGGAGTTCAGCGACCACGTCGTGGAACTGGGCGGGCTCCCGCAACGGCCCGCCCAGCGTCCCCTCCTGGAACGTGTCGCTTGGCAGCTCGCGTCGCCGGACGGCCTGCAGCTCGGGCGTGGGTCCGTTCTGGCGCGCGAAGTGGGCCAGGACGAGTTCGCGCTCGTCGAGCAGGAACACCGACGCCGGCCCCCGAGGGTCGTCGAGGCCGGCAAGGCGTTCAATCCACGAAGGTAACCTTGTTGATCTCACGGAGAGTGGTCACTCCTTCGCGGACTTTCTGAAGCGCGCTCTGGCGCAGGAAACGCATTCCCTCCTCGCCGGCGGCGCGGCGGATCTCCGAGGCCGGGCGGCGGTCGAGGATCAGTTCCCGGATCGGGTCGGACAGATCGAGCAGTTCCGACACCGCCATCCTTCCGAAGAAGCCGGTGCCGTTGCACTCCATGCAACCGCGGCCCTCGAAGAGTTCCCAGCCGGCGATGTCGTCCCGCGCGAGACCGCTCTCTTCGAGCAGGGTGTCGGTGGCCCGCACCGGCTCCCGGCAGTGGCTGCAGATGCGGCGGACCAGCCGCTGGGCCAGTACGCAATTCAACGCCGCCACGAAGTTGTAGAGGTCGACGTTCATGTTCAGGAACCGGCCGAGGACGTCGACCACGTTGTTCGCGTGGACGGTCGTGAACACGAGGTGGCCGGTCAGTGCTGACTGGATGGCGATCTGCGCCGTCTCCTCGTCCCGGATCTCGCCGACCATGATCTTGTCCGGGTCATGGCGGAGGATGGAGCGGAGGCCGCGGGCGAACGTCAGTCCCTTCTTCTCGTTGACCGGAATCTGCGTGATGCCGTCGAGCTGGTACTCCACCGGATCCTCGATCGTGATGATCTTGTCCTCGCTGGACTGGATTTCGGACAGGCAGGCGTAGAGCGTGGTCGTCTTGCCGGAGCCGGTCGGACCGGTGACCAGGACCATGCCGTACGGCTCGCGGATGAACTTGCGCAGCTTCGCGATCGTCCCGCCGTCGAGGCCGAGGACGTCGAGCCGCAGGTTCCTGAACTCCTGGTTCATCGACTCCTTGTCCAGGATGCGGATGACGCAGTCCTCGCCGTGGACGGAAGGCATGACGGACACGCGGAAGTCGATCGTGCGGCCGCTGACCCGGACCTTGAAGCGGCCGTCCTGGGGAATCCGCTTCTCGGCGATGTCGAGTTCGGACATGACCTTGATCCGGCTGACGATGGTCTGGTGGTGGCGCTTGTCGATCGGCTCCATCGCCTGGTAGAGGACGCCGTCGATCCGGTACTTGATGACGACTTCCTGCTCGCGCGTCTCGATGTGGACATCCGAAGCCCGGCGCTGGATCGCATTGAACAGCGTCGAGTCGACGAGCTTGATGATGGGGCTCTGGTCGGCCGATATCCGGTCGATCGAGAGCACCTCGCCGCTGTCCTCGTCTTCCTGGACGAGCTGGATCTTGAAGTCCTCGGTCGCCTCGTCGAGGACCCGCTGCGCGCTCTCGGACTTCTGCAGGAGATCCTCGATCTCGGACCGGACGCCGATGCGCGCCTCGAGGGGTTGCCCGAGTTGCAGTTCCAGTTCATCGACGCGGACCACGTCCGTCGGATCGGCCATGACGACCGCCAGGCGGCCCTCCAACTGGCGTTCCGGGATGAAGCCGTAGCGGAGCATCAGGTCGAACGGGATGTGCCGGAAGAGGTCGTTGTCGATGCGGAAGTTCTCGAGATCCGCGACCTCTAGCCCGAACTGCGCCGCCAGCCGGGTGGCCTCGGCTCGTTCCCTGCCGAGCCGATCCTCCTCGTCGCCTTCCACCCGCAGGCTCTCCAGATCCGACACGCCTTCCGCGATCAGGCGACGGTTGCGGGCCGCGGCGCTCTCTTCGTGGACGACCATCAGCCCTGCACCTGTCCGAGTACGCTGAAGAGCGGCAGATACATCGAGAGCACGAGCAGGGCGATGGTGCAACCCATGACGACCAGCATGACGGGCTCCACCAGCGAGAGGAGGCGCTCGGTCCGGGTCTCTACGTCCTCGTCGAGGAAGTCGGAGACGCTGTTCACCATCTCGTCGAGGGCGCCGGTCGCCTCGCCGACCTTGACCATGTCGATCGCGAGGTCGGTGAACACATCCGATTCCTCGAGGGCCACGTGGAACGCCTCGCCCTCGCGGATACGCGGTCCGAGCGCCACCGCCCGTTCGTGCAGGAAGCGGTTCGTGACCGCGGACGCCGCGGTTTCGAGCGCCGAGGCGAGCGGCAGGCCGCCGTGCAGCAGGGTGGCCAGGGAGCGGCAGAACTCGGACAGGGCGAAGCGGTGGAAGATCGGCCCGATGATGGGCAACCGCAGTTTCAGGCGGTCGACCAGGGCGCCGATCCGGCCGCTTTTGCCAATCCTCCAGCTCGCCCAGCCCGCCACCGCCGCCGCGGCCATGAGCGCGATGGTGGTCGGACTGCGCAGCACCTGGGACAGGGCGAGGAGAAGTTGCGTGAGCCAGGGCAGATCGAGGTCGAGCGCCACGTAGAACTCCTCGAAGCGGGGCATGACGAAGAACATCATCACCGCCACGATGCCGACGGACAGGCAGATCAGGAGCGCCGGGTAGAAGAACGCGCTGACCACCCGCTTGCGGGAACTCGTGACGAGCTTGAGCTGGCGGACGTAGCGGCGAATGACGCGTTCCAGGCCGCCGCTCTGCTCGCCGGCCTTGAGCATCGAGCTGTAGACCGGCGGGAAGGAGTTGCCCGCCGCGGCAAAGGCCTCGGAGAGTTCCTCGCCGCTCTCGACGCGGTCCCGGATCTCGCCCAGGGCCTCCTTGAAGGCGGCGTGGCGCTGCCGCTCGCACAGCAGGTCCAGGCACTGGAGCAGGGGCAGCCCGGCGCTGAGCAGGCCCGCCAACTGCTGGTTGAAGATCAGGAAATCCTGTCCCGGGACCGCCTTGCGGCTACTCTCGGCGGCGGCCGAACCCGTGCCGAGAAGCGCCCCGAAGAGGTGCTGCAGGCCGCGGCGCCTGATCTCGAAGACGTACAGCCCGCGGCGTTCGATCTCGCGCCGCGCGGTGCGCGGATCCGGCGCCTCGTGGATCTGCTCCACGATGCGACCGTCGGCGGTGCCAAGCCGGCAGACGAACTGCATGCCCCGACCCGCTCCTAGGGGCCCGTGGTGAAAGTGCGCGTCGCACCGAGAGCGGTCAGGCGCCCGTCCGGCAAGGCGCGACGAAGGAGTACATCGGGCCATGTTCGACTGAGGAGCAACGATGCCGGGCGGGATGCATGGCCGCTCGAATGCAGCGCGAGTTTCACCACGGGCCCCTCAATCGCCGGCGCCCAGGCCGTCTTCGCGGGGAGACCGGACGGTCACGGCGACCACCAGGCCGCTGGCGTCGGATCCGCGGTAGGGGAGCGCCAGGACCAGCGGTTTCCCGACCCAGACGTTCAGGTGGCCGTTGAAGACGCGCTCGTCGAGGACGGCGCTGCGGCTGCGCTCGATCTCGACCCCGTACAGCTTGAGGCGGCGGTCGAGCAGCACGGTGCCGACCCGGAAACCGAGCCGGAACTCGGTGCCGATCTCGTAGCGGACGTTCTCGCCCTCCATCGCTTCGAACTGGCCCTCGCCGAGCAGTCGGTAGCTCGTGAAGGCCAGCCAGTTGCCCAGCTCGTCGGTGAGCTGCGCGGGCAACTCGGACCGGGGATCGCCGCTGCCGCGGCGCGACGCCTCGAGGATGAAGATCTCGAACTCGATCTGCTGGCGGGGGTGGTCGAAGTCGCGCAGCAGGGCGAGCAGGTGCTCGAGCACACTGCTCCGGTCCCTCAGCACGAGAGTGTTCGTCGCCCGCTGCAGTTCGATCGTTCCCTGGGGCGACATCTCGTTCTGCATCCACTCCAGGGCGTCGTTCGCCCGTTGATGCTTGAGCGTGAAGGCGTGGCGAATCTGGGTTTCGGCCTCCTGCTGTGCGTCTCCCGGTTGCGCGCTGCCAGGCTGAGCGAGGGCCGGCTGCAGGGTGCCGGCGGCAGCCAGGAGGGCGCCAGCCAGCAGGGCCGGGGCGGGCAGGGCCCGGCGAACGGCGCCGACGACGCTCACGGCGCCACCACCAGGACCACGTCGAGACCGGAGCCGTGGCCGTTGCCGGGAAGCTGGTAGACCTGAAGCGGTTCGTCGCCGAGCGGCTCCACGAGCGGCGCCATCGCGATGTGGTCGGGCAGCGGAGACCCGTCGCCCGCGATCTCGTCCGCGGGCGGCGCACTCTCCGGCCACAGCAGGAAACTCAGACCGAGCGCCGCAGCCGCGACGCCGGCTGCCAGTACCGAAGCCATGGGGATGCGCCGGCGGGCGCTCCGCGCCTCGTTCAGGCGCTTCTCGGTCGCCCGCCCGTCGAGCTCGAGCCGCACGCGCTGGCGGATCGCGTCGACGTCGACGGCACTGACCTCGTCTTCTTCGGCGCGGGCGGCAGTGTCGCCGGTGGAAGGGCCGCTGAACAGCAGCAGTGGATCGGCTTCGAGCGAGGCCGCGCGACAACGTTCGCAGCCTTCGCGGTGCCGGAGAGCTTCTTCCCAGGCGGCGTCCACCGTCGCGTCGCCGATCTCCGAACTCCGTTCGGCCTGCTCGCGTTCGCGCAGGAGCGCGGCCCAGTCGGGGCAGGGAGAAGTCATGGGCGCTCCTTTCCGCCGGTTCGGGTTCCGGCACGGGTCCCGGCGGTCTGCGCGTACTCGGGGTACCGCTTGAGCAACTCCTCGCGAAGCAGCTTGCGGCTGTTGAACAGGTGGTTGCGGACGGTCGAGGGACGTATGCCGAGGATGCCGGCGATCTCCTTGCCCGCCAGCCCCTCCATCTCGCGCAGCACGAACACCGCGCGTTGCTTCTCGCTCAGAGTGGACGCGAGTTCGTGGAACACGGACCGGACCTCGCTGGCGGACAGCGAATCGAGTTGCCGCGCGGAGACTTCGCCCCGTTGATGCTCGTCGTGCAACTGGAAACCCTGCAGCGAGCGGAGGCGGGAGGCGCGGGAGCGCAGGTGGTCGATCGCGAGGTTCGAGACGATTCGGTAAATCCAGGTGTTCGGGCTGAAGCGGCGGTCGAAACGATGCCGCGAGTTCCAGATGCGCAGGAAGGCGATCTGGACGATGTCGCGTGCGTCTTCCCGGTCGCCCACCAGCCGGGTCGCCAGTTGAACCAGCCGGGTCGTCTTGCGCCGCATCAGTTCGTCGAGGGCGAGATCGTCGTCGCGGCGGAGGCCTTCCAGGAGTTCGGCGTCGGACGCGTCGGCCCACGCCACCTGGCGTCGGTGGCGGGAGTACGCGATCGTGAGACCGCTCCGGGGAGGATCTTCGCGTGGCGGTTCCATGCGGATGGCTTGCGCGGATCTCATGCCTCGCTGTTGATACGGAGGCCCGGGGCAAAGCGTCCAAGAGGCCGCGCGTCGGGAGACTGAAGAGCCCTCCGCCAGCAGGCGGCGGAATTATACTCGTCCGTCAATACGGGGCTTTGGCAGCTCCGTGAGTTCAATGCGCGTCGCGCCGGAAGCGGTTGGGCGCCCGACCGTCACCTTATGTGGTTCCTCTACCAGCTCGCGATGGCGGCAGGGTTGGGCGTGGCGGCGCCCGTGCTGCTGGCCCGGCGCGGCCGGCACTACCTGCCGACCCTTCCTGCACGGTTGGGACGCTTGCCGGAGGCCCGTGGAACCAGGCCGCTTTGGCTGCACGCCGCGTCGGTCGGCGAGGCCGGAGTGGCGGCGACTCTGGCGCGGGCCCTGCCGCCGGACCTCGACCTGGTGGTGACGACGGTGACGCCCACCGGCCAGGCCGCGGCGAAGAGGCTGTTCGAGCCCCTGACCGCGAACGGCCGGAGCGTCGTCGTCACCTACCTGCCGTTCGACCTGGGGTTGCTGGTCGGGCGTTTCCTGGAACGGTACGCGCCTCGGGCGCTGGTCCTCTTCGAGAGCGAGCTCTGGCCCCTGCTGCTGCGGGACTGCCGCCGGCGGTCGATTCCCGTGGCGGTGCTCAACGCCCGCATCAGCGACCGCAGCTATGGGCGGATGAAGCGGGCCGGCCGCCTCTGCCGGCGGTTTCTGCTCGACCCGCTGGGTCGGCTGGGCGCCCAGAGCCCGCAGGACGAGGCGCGTTTGCTGAGCCTGGGCGCGCGGCCGGCGCGTACCTCGTTGACCGGCAACCTGAAGTTCGACACCCCGGAACCGGCCCCGGTGGCCGCCCTGGAGCAGGCCCTGGGGGACCTCGCGGCGGATCGGCCCATCCTGGTCGCGGGTTCGACGATGGCCGGCGAGGAGCCGATCGTCCTCGATGCCTTCGAACGACTGGGCCGCGAGGCGCTGCTGGTCCTGGCGCCCCGTCATCCGGAACGCTTCGACGAAGCATGGCGAGAGGTGGAGGAACGGTCGTTGCCGGGGATCCGACGGAGCGGGATCGACGCGGCCGGGGGCGGTGCGCCGCGGCCGGCCCCGTCGCCCGGGATCGTCCTGCTCGACTCTCTGGGCGAACTGGCCTCGATCTACCGGCTCGCGGCCGCCGCCTTCATCGGCGGCACGCTCGTGCCGACCGGCGGCCACAACCCGATCGAGGCGGCGCGGTTCGGCGTGCCCGTGATCGTCGGCCCGTCGATGGAGAACTTTCGGCGCATTGCGCGGGATTTCGAGACCGCCGGCGCCCTTGCCGTGGTGCGGGACGGGCAGGCGTTGACCCGCGCCTGGCGGCACGTCCTGGACCGGCCGGAGGATGCGGCGCAGCGGGGCGCCCGCGGCCTGGAACTCGTCGACCGCAACCGCGGTGCCGTCGAGCGCTCCGTGGAACTGCTCCGCCAGGTCGTGGACCTGTCCGTTCCGTCCACCACGGCCAACCCCACTGGGTGCGCCGGCGTCCCCGCCGGCATTCCGGACCGCAACTGACATGGCCCGGAGCCCCTGGCAACGGTTCTACGAGTGGGGCCACCGCCGCCGCCGCCTCTACTGGTCGACCCGGGCCACGAGCCTGGGCCGGCCGACCGTCAGCATCGGCAACCTGCACTGGGGCGGCAGCGGCAAGACGCCGGCGGTGATCGCGATTGCCCGGGGGCTGAGCGAACGCGGCGCGTCCGGCGAGGGTCGCGCCGGTCGGAGCCTCCGCGTCGCGGTGCTGTCGCGCGGTTACCGCCGGCGTGGCCGCGGGCCGCTCGTGGTCAGCCTCGGCGACGGTCCCCTGGTCTCGGTCGATGAGGCCGGCGACGAGCCGCTGACGATCGCCGAGCAGGCGCCGGGTGCGGTCGTCGCGGTCGGCGCCGACCGTCGCGCGGCCGCCGCCCTGGCCCTCGAGCGGGCGCCGGACATCGACGTCTTCGTGCTCGACGACGGCTTCTCCCACATCCGGGTGAGCCGCGACGTCGAGATCCTGACCTTTCCGGCCACCGACTCCTTTGCCGGCGGCCTGCTGTTGCCCGGCGGCCGCCTGCGCGAGCCCCTGGAGAACGTCCGTCTGGCCGACGCGGCCGTACTCACCGGCCTCGAACGAGGCGCCGAACCGCCGGCCGACTTCGAACCGACCCTGCGCCTCCACGGCTTCGGCGGCCGGGTGTTCACCTCGACGCTTCGGTCCGAACTCGTGGGTGGGCCGTTACCCGACCGGCCGCTGCTCGTCACCGGGATCGCCCGCCCCGAACGCGTCGCCCGCACCGCGGCGGCCGCGGGCCTGGAGTGCGTGGAGCACCTCCGCTTCCCCGACCACCACGGCTACCCGCCGCGTTCCCTTCGTGCGATCGAGTCCGCCTGCGCCAGACATCGCTACGACGCCGTCGTTGTGACCTCCAAGGACGCGGTCAAGCTCCGCGAGCGGTGGTCCGCCACGGCGCCCCCCTTGCTGGAACTGCGCATCGAGGCCGCGTTCGGTGGGGACTTCCTGCCCTGGCTCGCCCATCGCCTGGAACGCTGAACCCGGGAACGCGCCGGAGACGGCATTCCGGCGCCGCCGCCAACTGCCGCGGAGGGTTTGCCTGCCTCGAAGCGGGCCGCCAATCCGTCCTTGTCTGCAGACGCCGCCGATGGCGCCGTCGGTCTACCGATGTCCGAATCTCCGAAACAGCCCGGGCGGTCCAGCCAGATCGCCCAGCCGCACGACGCCCTGTTCCGGCGCGTATTCTCCGAGCCGGCGCAGGCCGCCGCCCTGTTGCGCGAGACCCTTCCCGCGGCCGTTCGGGACCGCTTCGCCTGGAACACTCTGAGACGCCTCCCGGACACCTTCGTCGACGAGCGGCTCCGGCGAACCGAGTCCGATCTCCTGTTCGAGGTCGACCAGCCGGGCGACGAGCCCCCGGCGCGGCTCTACGTCCTGATCGAGCATCAGTCCTCGCCCGACCCGTTCATGGCGCTGCGCTTGCTGCGCTATTGCACAAGCGTTCTGGAGGCGGCGGTCCGCGAGGCCCCGGAGCGGAAGCGCCTGCCGCCGGTTCTGCCCGTGGTGTTCCACCAGGGGCCCCGTCCCTGGCCGTATCCGGCGTCTCTCGAGAGGCTGTTTGGGGAGTCGGCGCGGGAGCTGCCGTGGGGTCCCCGGCTCGACTTCCTGCTGCTGGACCAAGGCGCCGGCGGGCTGTCGACGGTAGTCGGCTCGCCTCTGGGCCGGCTGGCTCAGTATCTGATGCTCGCCGTCTCGGGGCCGGAGTCGGAGCGGGCGGCGGCTCTTGAGCGGGCGGTCGAGATGATGCGAGACTTGTGGTCGGCCGAGAGGCCGCACGACCTCGAGGTGGTCTACAGCTACGTGTTCCACGGAAAGGAGGATCCGGCCATGGTGAAGACCGTCGAAGCGATGCTGGAGGAGATCGAGGCCAGGGGTCCGGACAGCGAGTTGAAGAGCTTGGGCCAGTTGATCTGGGAGAGAGGCCAGAGGACGGGCCGCTCGGAGGGCCGCTCCGAAGGCCGTGCGGAGGGCCGCTCCGAAGGCGTCCAGCTCGGCGAACGCCGGGCCACGGTTGCGACGGTCGAGGGCCTGCTGCGGGTCGGCGTGGACTGGCAGGTGATCGAGTCGGCTACCGGCCTCGACCGGGGTGGCTTCGACGCACTCAAGGAGCAACTGGGTTCCGACCCGGCCCCGTAGTTCAGAGGAGCAGCCAGTTGCTGTGGCTTCGGCGAGGCGGTGGCCCAACGGCGCTGCTCGGCGTTTCCTCCGGGCGGTCGAATCCGGCTGCGCCAGCCACCTGGTGACGGATCGTGAGAACGGTTGGGGTCTGTACACTCTGGCGCAAGGCGGCAAGACGCCGGTAGCCGGAAGAGGACTGGGTATGGCCGACAAGGGGACACTGCAGGAGGTTCGCGTCACCGAGCCGGCGGAGCGTGCGACCCCGGAGCCAATCGACTCGGTGCTTCACGCCAAGGCGAAACGGGAGGCGGTACGCGCCGCGCTTCGCGACGCCGACGAGGGCAGTTTCGTATCGCAGGAGGCGATGGGTGCTTGGGTGTCCTCTTGGGGCACTGACGCAGGGCTCTTCAGGGTTTCGTGTGGAATGTGAGTGAATCGGGGTATAGGTCGAGTCCGCCGAGATGGAAGTAGATGGCGTTGCGGAACCGGTCGCGGTTC
>JAPVWO010000188.1 GCA_027493375.1 Candidatus Multivorans thiocomprendens
GGCAACATCGGCAGCCAGACGATGACGCTGACCGTGCGCGGCCTGGCGACGGGCCGGATCGGCGAAGGCGGCGGACGGATGCGCCGGTTTCTGTTCCAGCAGATCCGCATCGGCCTCGTGGTGGCGCTCGTCTGCGCCGCCGTCGCGGCGGCGGTGGCGGCCTTCCTGGAGCAGAACCCGGCGTACAGCGCGGTCGTCGCCAGTTCACTGTTCCTGGCCATCGTGCTCGCTTCCCTGATCGGCTCGCTCCTGCCGATGGCGTTTGAACGGATGGGGATCGATCCGGCGATCGCTTCCGGCCCCATGGTCACGACCAGCAGCGACATCACCGGCATCCTGGTCTACTTCGGGCTGGCGACCCTGATGATCGACTGGCTGGTCCGCTGAACGGCGGCATTGCGTCATGGCGCTTAGGAGCGGCGAGGTTCTGGTGCTGCAGGTCATTGACCTTCAGGAAAAGGACCGGATCGTCGTCTTCCTGAGCCGCGACTGGGGTCTCAAGCGGGGAATGGCCCGGAATGCGCGGACACGCTTCAGTCGCTTCGGCGGTGAGCTGCAGCAACTGGCGAAGGTGCACCTGACGTGGTTCGAGAAGGCAGACCAGGAGTTCGTTCGTATCAGCGGGGCGGAGACGATCCGGGTCGCTTTGGGATTACACAGGGATCTTGATCGCTCGGGCCAGGTACGTCATCTGGAGGGCTTTCTCGTGTCTTCCTATCTGTCGGAGCACATGCAGCTCTTCGCGCAGGACAATGAGCCGGATAACCACCACTATCGCCTTCTGGACACGACCGTTCAGGCGCTGCTTGACGGCTGCGACCGCTGGCTGGCGGCGCGCTACCTGGAGTGCTGGATCCTGCGCCTGAGCGGCGTGTTTCCCGCGCCACGTCACTGTCCCTCCTGCGGCAACGCGATTGGCGACGAGGCGTTTCTGGCTGTGGACGCTGCCGGTCTACTGTGCCCGTCGTGCGGTGGCGGCGCTGGCGCTAACCGGCGTGTAGGGGCCGAGGCGCTGGCTTTCCTGCGCCGGATTGGCGGCTCGGACCTCGCGACGTTGCAGGCTAACGAACACATCGATGAGGCGACCCTCAGGTCGGTCGAATCGCTGACGAGGGAAGTTCGCCGGGCCTTCCTGGGCCGCGAACTGAAGAGCTACCGGATCATGCAGCGAACCCTCAGAGACGTCACGCCCTGATGGCGGGATCCGGCCCGGAACGCCGAGCCCTGCGGCGGCTTCCCGATGCGCTGATCTCCCAGATCGCGGCCGGCGAGGTGGTCGAGCGGCCGTCATCCGTGGTCAAGGAACTCGTGGAGAACGCGCTCGATGCCGGCGCCGTCCGCATCGAGATCGAACTCGAGAACGGTGGACGCGACCTGATCTCGGTGGCTGACGACGGCAGCGGGATCGCGGCCGGGGACGCGCGCCTCGCGCTCGAACGCCACGCCACCAGCAAGATCGCCTCGTTCGAGGATCTCCTGGAAGTGGCGACCCTTGGCTTTCGGGGAGAGGCCCTGGCGTCGATCGCCGCGGTCTCCAGGTGCGAACTGCTGACCGCCCGGTCGGCCGGCGACGGTCATCGCCTGGTCGTCGAAGGCGGCCGGCTCGCGGTGGAGGAGCCGGTGAGCCGTCCCCGCGGCACGACGGTGACCGTCGAGTCCCTGTTCTACAACGTGCCCGCCCGCAAGCAGTTCCTGAAGCGGCCCGCGACCGAGCTCCGCCATGCGCTGACCGTGGTCCAGGGGTACGCGCTGGCGCGGCCGGACGTGACCTTCGTTCTGCGCCACGCTCCCGACGCCGAGTCGGCGGGACGGGAGCTGCTGCGGGCGCAGGCCACCGGAGTCGACGCGGCCGGCCGGCTCAACCGCATCGCGCAGTTGTTCGGCGAGGACCTCGTGAATCACCTGACTCCGTTGCCCGAGGCCAGGAGGGAGCAGGGGATCTCCGGCTTCGTCGGCGACCGGGAGACGACGAAGGGCCGGCGCCTGTTCCTGTTCGTGAACGGGCGGCTGTTGCGGGACCGCGCCGTCCTCGCCATCTACTACAAGGCGGTGCGGGACCTGATGAAGGGAGACCGGCCGCCGGCTCTCTTCCTGTTCCTCGACGTTCCGCCCGAGTCCGTCGACGTCAATGTCCACCCGCAGAAGGCGGAGGTCCGGTTCCGTGATGCCGCGCTGATGGGCCGGATCGGCAGCGCGCTGCGCAGGGGACTCGAGGCCGCCAAGGGCGAGGAGCCGGCGCCCCTTCGCGAACCGATTGGACCCGCGGCGCCGCCGGCGTGGACGGGCGTGGGCGAGGTGCGCGAGGCGCCCGCCGCGCCGGCGTGGGCGGAGGAACTCGCCGCCCGGTATGGCGGAGCGGGAACCGGACCGACCGGCAAGCTCGCCGAGGTTGCCTACCGGCCGGAGCCGGCCACCCGGGTTCCCCTTTCCGGAAAGGGACGCGAATCGCTCCGTCTGATCGGGCAGTACAAGGGCACGATGATTCTGCTCGAAGGGCCCGAGGCGCTGTTCGTCGTGGACCAGCACGTTGCCCACGAGCGAATCCTGTACGAACGCTTCCGCCGCAGCCTGAAGCGGCAGGATGCGGTGAGCCAGACGTTGCTCGTGCCGCGCATGCTGGAGCTTTCGGCGGCCGAGAACGCCGCGCTGGCGGAGTGCTCGTCGGGCCTGGCCCGCTGCGGCTACGCGGTCAGGACCCTCTCCGGGGGCAGCGCCGCGATCACCGCGATCCCGGCCGTCCTGCCGGACAAGGAAGCGGAGAGCCTCGTACTCCGGATCGCGACCCGGGTGGCGGCCGGCGACGAGTTGCCGAGCGAAGACGAGGCGCTCGCCGACTACCTGCTGACCCAGTTGGCGGCGAGCCGGGCCTGCCGGGCCGCGGTCAAGATGCACCAGGCGCTGTCGGCGGAGAAGATGGAGAGCCTGATCGCGGAACTCTTCGCCTGCGAGCACCCCTACACCTGTCCGCACGGTCGCCCGGTCGTGTTGGAACTCACGGACCGGGACCTGGAGCGCCGATTCAAGCGCCGCTAGGGACCGAGGTCTTCCTTCGGAAGCAGCGATCTGCGGTGATGGCAGTGCCGGTCTCGCCCTGGGGGGAGTCGGTGGGGCTGCTAGCCTCGCGAGCCGGAAGCGGAGACTCGGAAGGGAGAAGAGGGGCTTGAAGCGGGACCATGAGATCGGGACAAGCGCGCGGGTCGGAGGGACGGAGACGTGAGCTACTCGGCTCCAGAAGGAGGGCGGGGCCTAGCCGGGAGGAAGCTCCGCTTGCCTTCGAGTTCGTCGAGGCCTCAGGCCGATTCCGCGGTTCTCCTTAGCGAGCTGACGTTGAAGCCGGCTGAGCAGATCCTGGACTCTGATCACGTTGTGGCGGTGCTGGACTTCGCGGAGGCTACTAGGGATGAAGGGAGTCGCGATCCGCGGCACGTGGTGACAGGCCTGCCGTCTCTGTTCCCGGAGAGTGTGCGCGAGGTCTGGCGAAGTCCGATGCCCGTGAGCATCGGCCAGGATGGAGCCGTGGATTGGGTGTCCGGCCAATTTGGGCTCTTTGCCACGACGACGGCACATGTACCGCCCGGGCGGGATCTAGCGGAGATCTCGCGGAAAGCCTGGTCGAGCCTGCTTGACACGGTGGCCGCGATGGGTTGTCCGCACATCCTCCGTGCCTGGAACCATGTACCTCTCATCAACGCCGGAAACGGCGACGATGAGCGATACAAGCGCTTCTGCCTGGGCCGGTACGCAGCTTTCGAGAGTCACCGCTACGCCGAAGGTCGGTTTCCAGCGGCCACAGCGGTGGGCAACTCCGGCGACGCCCTCGTGATCTACCTCCTCGCTCGTTCGCAGCCGGGACGTCACTTCGAGAATCCCCGCCAGGTGAGCGCCCCTGCCTACCCGCGACGGTACGGGCCGCGACCTCCGTCTTTCGCAAGGGCCACAAGCAGTGGGGAAGGGCGCCTTCTCTTCATTGCAGGTACGGCCAGCATCGTAGGGCACCGTAGCTGCCACCCGGGCGACTTGACGGGACAACTGGCGGTCACGTTCGACAACATCGACCGTCTCCTGGAAACGGTGCTGGGCCCAGAGGACGCCTGTCGCGGTCTGGATGTGGTGCGAGTCTACCTACGCGATCCGAAACACCTCGCCGCGGCGCGCAAGAGCCTCGAGAGTCGAATGCCTCTGGCAAAGGCGGCTTACTTGTACGGCGACATCTGCCGTGCCGAACTCGAAGTGGAGATCGAGGGCGTACGTCGCCTGTAGCTCGCGACTGGCCAGGCCCAGGGATCGCATGCCCCGATCAGCGCGCGTCACCGAGTTCGGCACCATCCAGAGGGTTCCGCAGCCACTGGCCGACGTCCCGTGCGATGGCTTTGCCGGCCCGTTGCAACATCTGACAGGTAGGCCTCCTGAGGGGGTTGAAGGCAACCATGCTGAAGCGCTTGGCTCGGAACGACGAGACGATGTCACCGTTGCCTTCTCGCAGCGTCCCGGTGAGTTCCATCCACTTCGGGCCCGAGTAGGCTCCGCCGCCAGGCATGTGGATCTCCGTGATGGCGAGGTCCAGGTAGTAACTGGCGTTGCTGAGGTCACCTATCTCGATAGCTGGTGAATGGTCGGCCAGCCACTGAGCGAGCAACACGTCGATTCGACACTCGGACACCGCTTTCGGCGCGTTCACACTCGGGGAGAGGTCGATCGTGGCCGGGATAGTCACGACTCCGCCCCCGTAAGAGCCGGTGGTGACGGGTGCGGCTACGCCCCCAGGTCTCGCTGTTGTTGCCGGCGTGGCACCGGATCCGACTGTCGGGTCCGCGATCGGGGTGAAGAGGCTCCTCTGAAGCTCCGCGTTCAGGTTGGCGATCCACTTGTTGTAGTTCGCGTGGATTCTCCGTTTCTTGGGCTTGTAGTCGAGGTTGTGGCTGTCCTTGTAGGTGATGGAGTAGGTGGCTTCGTCGAACGTGATGTCCACGAAGGCCAGATGTGATCGCACGGAAAGCCGGGCCTCAATGTGGCCCGCCGCGGCCGCCTGTACGGTCCAACCCCGCCGACTCAGCACACCGGCAATCAGTCGTTGCTGAATCTGCTCCATGTTGAGTCCGACGGGAACAGGCGCGTTCTCGATGTCGACGATTGGGGCGGCGGCATGCGTGGGCGAGCCAACGGCGAGCAGCGCCGCGGCAATGAGGGAGCTATGGTCAAATTTCGTGTACGGTGGGTTGATCATCAGGCGGCGTTCCTGTTCTGATCGTCGTTCTCTGTTTGTTCGATGCCGTCAACGAAACGG
>JAPVWO010000189.1 GCA_027493375.1 Candidatus Multivorans thiocomprendens
CCTCCCCCCCGGTCCCCGGACGGCTGGACGGCTTAGGCCAACAACGTAGCTGCTGGTGCCTTGGCCGCCGCGCGGACTGGACGTCGTCGGACTGCGGACGATGCCGATGGACCTGTCGGCCGGCCGACGAAGGCGGTTGGTGTCAGTCGGAGGCGCGGAGGGCGGCTCGGTAGACGTCTCGGAAGGGGACGTTCTGATCGCGGGCGATTCGGCGAACGTCTTCGTACTCCGGGGCTGACCCGAGGGATCGGCCCGCAACCGCAGCTCGCTTGAACCTGACGTCGCCGAAGGGCGTCCTCACCGTGGAGATCGAGCGTTCCGCCTCCAGGCGGTCGACGACGGTGCGGCGGCAGCCGAGGGACCCGGTCTCGAGGAGGAGGCGCTCGGCTAGTTCCGAGGACTGCTCCGGTCGGGAGATCACCGTGATCGCTACGCCGGGCCGGGACTTCTTCATTTGTACGGCGGTCGCGAAGACGTCGAGGGCGCCGACTTCAAGGAGCGTTTCGGCGGCGTAGGCGATCGCTTCGCCGGTCGCGTCGTCGAGCTGGCATTCGAGCACTGCGACCCGGCGCCACGGGTTGTCCGCAAGCTCGAGAGGCCTTGTCCGTTGCAGACGCAGCGCGTTGGGCCGGTCGGCCAATTCTCGACTGCCCAGTCCGATTCCCAGGCTCTCGATTCGCCGTGGCGTTGCCGTGGCGGAGGGATCGAATTCGTCGACGAACTCCCTCACGATGACGGCGCCGGTGGGTGTCGTGAGTTCGCCGGAGGCACCGCCGGAGGTGATCGGAACGCCCTCCAGCAACAGCGCCGTCGCGGGCGCGGGGACCGGCATCACGCCGTGACGCGTCGAGACGGTGCCGCTCCCCACGACGACAGTCGACGAGGAAACCCGGGCCGGGCCGAGGTGCTCGAGCGCGACCGCCGCGCCGACCAGGTCGACGATCGAGTCGTCGGCGCCCACCTCGTGGAAGTGGACCTCCTCCAGGCCAACGCCGTGGACCCGGGCCTCCGCCTCCCCCAGCCCCCGGAACAGGGCCGAAGCGCGCTCGACGACACCCGCGCTCAGACCGCTCTCCTCGATCATGCGCAGGATGGTCGATAACCGCCGATGCGACGCACCCTCGCTGCCTGCCCCCTCGACCGGCTGTCCATCCCGGAGGACGGAGAACCGAACCCCCGCCAGACCGCCTCGCTTCGCCCGCTCCAACCGCAGCTCAACTCCCTCCAGACCCAGCCCTTCCACCATCTCCTCAAGAAGCGCCAGCGGCAACCCCAGATCCAGACAGGCCCCCAGGAACATGTCTCCGGAAACTCCGCTGGCGCAATCCAGATGCAGGTGAACAGGCCCATCCGCCATGGAACGTGACCCTAGCAATCCAAAGCGACAGTCGCGTTGCCGGATGGGCGGCCGGCCGTTCCCCGGATGACGCACTACCAGCACGCCCCGCCGGAGATCCGCCCTGTACCGCCGAGCTGGTTTGGACCAGCCAGCCGGGAGCCGAAGGAGGGGGTTCTCAGGGGGCTGGAGGCAACCGACTCCCCATGCCCTTCCATGAACCAACACCGAAGCGGAGGGCAGCCGACCGAAGCGAGCGCTTACTTCCCATCAACCCAGAGAGCGCAAGCGTCCCCTGGGAACCCCCTCCTTCGGCTCCCGGCTGGCGGGTGGTACCTCTACAGCAACCGGCGCTCGCGCAGGGAGACCCAGCGCCGGCCGCCGGCGAGGACGAGGTGGTCGACGAGGTCGATGCCGACGGCGGCGGCGGCACGGCTCAGGCGGCGGGTGAAGGCGATATCCTCGGGGCTGGGCTCGGGATCGCCGCTGGGATGGTTGTGGAAGATGGCGACCGCCGTCGCGCCCAGACGGAGCGCTTCCTTGAGCACCGCCCGCGGTTCCACGGACGTGCGGTCGAGGCCGCCGACGAAGTGCTCGCGCTCGGAGATGATGCGGCCGCGGACGTCCACGTAGATCGCCCCCATCGCTTCCTGGTCGAGGCGCGCGTAGCGAAGATTGAGGTATCGGGCAAGCGCGGCGACGCTGCCCAGAGGCCGCCGTTCGGGAAGTTGAGCCCGCGCCAGCCTGCGGGCCAGTTCCACCGCGGCCAGCACCGTGGCCGCCTTGGCGTTCCCCAACCCCTTCCGCCGCAGCGACGGCAGGTCGTGCTCCACCAGGAGGGCGAGCGCCGGCAGGCCGCCAAGCCCCCGTCCCTCGTCGTAGAGCAGATCGCGGGCGAGGTCGACCACGGAGAAACCGCGGTGGCCCGTCCGCAGGAGAATGGCAATCAGCTCGCAGTCGCTCAGAACCCCGGCGCCGTGAGCGAGCAGTCGCTCCCGGGGACGTTCTTCGGATGGGACTTCCCTGAGCGTGGTCGTCGGCCTGTCGTTCTCGCGCATCGAACCTCCTGCAGACAGTGACGAAAGGGCCGCCCGAAAGTTCGCAGGCGTGGTGGCCGGTACGCACGACGGGCTGCTACCCTGCCGCGGCCATGCTCGGCGCCGACCTCCCGACGTTCCTGAGACTCGACGTTCCCGCCGCGGAACCCGTCGTCGCCGTGCTTCCCGTTCCCTACGAGCGGACCACGTCGTGGGGGCGCGGCGCCGAGAACGGCCCGGAAGCCCTGCTCCTGGCGTCGCACTACGTCGAGCTCTACGACGAAGAACTCGACCTGGAGCCCTGCCGCATCGGCATCGAGACACTGCCGCCGGTGGATGTCGACGGAAGCGACGAGTCCGTCCTGCAACGAATGAGCGCCGCGGCTGAAACCACCCTCCGGAAGGGGCGGTTCCTGGCCGCCGTCGGCGGCGAGCACACGGTGACGCCGGCGCTGGTGCGCGGTGCGCTGGACGCGGGTGCGTCAGATCTGGGCGTGGTCCAGTTCGACGCCCACGCGGATCTCCGCCAGACCTATGGCGGCACTCCCTGGAACCATGCCTGCGCGATGAGCCGCGTGCTGGATCTCGGTTTGCCGACGCTGGCCGTCGGTATCCGTTCGCTGACGCGGCCGGAGGCGGAACGGATCGCGAGCGAGCGCCTGCCGATCATCTGGGCGGAGCAGCTCGACGCCCTTCCCCGGCCGGAACTCGAGGCCCTGTTCGAGGGGCTCCTCGCCTCCCTGCCCGACATGGTCTATCTGACCTTCGACCTCGACTTCTTCGATCCGTCCGTGCTGCCCGCGACCGGAACGCCCGAGCCGGGGGGCGGCGCCTGGTACCAGGCGTTGGCGCTGCTGCGACGGCTGTTCGAGCGCAAACGGGTGATCGCGATGGACGTCGTCGAACTGGCGCCGATCCCGGGCAACGCCGCCAGCGACTTCACCGCCGCCAAGCTGCTCTACAAGTGCATCGGCTACCGCTTCCGGCGGGAACTGGCCGGCACGGCCGGCGCCTGAGCCGCCCGGTCAGACGCCGATCAGGCCGCCCGCGACGTAGACCCAGAAGACGATCAGCACCAGGCCGATCAGGTTCAGCCACACGCCGGCGCGAACCATCTGCGGGATCGTGATCTCCCCGGAACCGAAGACGATCGCGTTCGGCGGCGTCGCCACGGGCATCATGAACGCGCAGCTCGCCGCCAGCGTGGCCGGGACGATCAGGAGCAGCGGGTCCACGTCGATGACGGCCGCGGTCGCCGCCAGGATCGGCAGGAACGTGACCGTCGTCGCCGTGTTGCTCGTCACTTCGGTCAGCAGGATGAGGAGCCCGGCCGCGCCCAGCACGAGGATCAGCACGGGCGTCCCTTCGAGCACCTGGAGCAGACCGCCGATGAACCGGTCGACTCCCGTGGCGCGGATGGAGGCCGCGAGGCTCAGACCGCCCCCGAAGAGCACCAGGATGCCCCAGGGCGCTTCCAGCGCCTTCTTCCAGCTCAACAGGAACACGCCGCGGCGAAGATCGACCGGCGCGGCGAACAGGCACAGCGCCGCGCCGATCGCGATTCCCGAATCCGTGAGTCCCGCGAACGGCGCGACACTTCCGATCTCGAGCCGCGCCAGCCAGGTTCCCGTCGTCCACAGCGCCGCGGTGGCGGCGAAGACGGCGAGCACGCCCTTCTCGGGTCCCGACATCGGCCCCATCTTCCGCAACTCGTTGCGGATGAGTTCCGCGCCTCCCGGCACTTCGCGGATGCGCAGCGGGAAGGCGGCCCGCGTCAGCACGATCCAGGCCAGGGGCAGGAACAGCACGCTCAGGCCGAAGCCGAATGGCAGCCACTGGGCGAACGTGATCTCGCGGCCGTAGTTGTCGCTCACGAAGGCCATCATCTCCAGGTTCGGAGGCGTGCCGATCTTCGTTGCGACGCCGCCGATCGAGGCGCCGTAGGCCGTCCCCAGCAGCAGGCAGAGGGCGAACGGGAAGGTCCGTCCCGGCGGCGGCGCCTCGTCGCCCAGGCGGCGGCGCACGAGGGCGATGACCGAGAGGGCGATGGGCAGCATCATGACCGTCGTGGCCGTGTTCGAGATCCACATGCTGAGGGCGGCGCTCGCGGTCATGAAGCCGAGCACGACGCGGCGCGGACGGGTGCCCACGAGCAGGATGATGCGAAGCGCGAGCCGCCGATGCAGACCCCAGGTCTGCATCGCCAGGGCGATCATGAAGCCGCCCATGAAGAGATAGATGTTCGGGTGGGCGTAGGGAGCCGCGACCACGCGGACGCCGAGTTCGCCGCCCGTCAGCAGCGGCATCGCCGCCAGCGGGATGAGCGCCGTGGCCGGCACCGGCAGCGCCTCGGTGAGCCACAGCGCCGCCATCAGGACGCCGACGGCGGCCACCGCCCTGCCGGCGGAGGACAGACCGGAGACGACCTCGCCGTCCGCGCCCACCACGGCTTCGGGGATGGCGAAGTAGACCAGCGCCGCGAGGATCGGCGCTCCGATCAGCCCGGCGACGGCGAGCGGGCCGACGCCGCGGTCCTTCTCAGTCATTGCCGCCGCCGCTTCCCTTCCCGAGGTGGCGGCGGAAGTAGGACCTGGTCAAGCCGGTGACGACCCCCGAGAGCAGCAGCAGCGAGATGAGGTTGGGGAAGGACATCAAACCGAGCGCGACGTCGCCGAAGGTCCACACGGTGGTCAGCGGCAGCAGGCAACCCATGAAGAAGAAGCCGACGTAGATCCAGCGGTAGACCGGAATCGCTCTCTCTCCGAAGAGGTACTCGGTCGAGCGGTCGCCGTAGTACGACCACGAGATAGCCGTCGACACGGCGAACAGCAGCACCGAGAGGGTGACGATCAGGTCGCCGCGGCTGCCCGGAAGACCGAGGCTGAAGGCGCGGGCGGTCAGGGGCGCGCCGTTCAGCAGGGCGCCGCCCTCGATCCGCGGCTCCGCCCCCTCGGTACCGAGGGAGCCGTCGGCGCCCAGTTCCAGCCTGCCGCTCCAGGCGGAACCCTCGTCGTCCACCAGGCGCGCGTCGACGATCGTCGCGTTGAGAAACACGAACGAGCCAGCGGCGGTGCCGTCGACGACCTCGAGCGCGCCGCCGCCCACGCCGGCGCGCTCGTCCCGCGCCGCCAGCAGCTCGGAGTCGTCTTCCAGCACCCGGTGAATGCCCTCGACCTCGTCGAGACCGAAACTCTGGGGCGCCGCATCGCGCCAGGCGTCCGTCGTCACGATCACCAGACCGGTCATCGTGCAGATGACCAGGGTGTCGATGAAGGGCTCCAGCGAGGCCACGAGACCCTCGCGAACCGGTTCGTCCGTCTTGGCCGTGGCGTGTGCGATTGGCGCGCTGCCCTGCCCCGCCTCGTTGCTGAACAGGCCGCGCCGGATGCCCCACATCATCGTCATCAGGAAGGAACCCGCGGCGCCGCCGACCATCGACGTCGGCCGGAACGCCTGCTCCACGATCAGGGCGAAGCTCGCCGGCACCTGGTCTATGTTCGCCAGCAGGATGAAGAGAGCCCCGCCAACGTAGATCACGGCCATTCCGGGAGCGAGAATCGAGGTCACCCTCCCGATGCGGCGAATGCCGCCGATGATCACGAGGGCCACCAGGGAGGCGAAGACGAGGCCGCTCCAGACCGGCGCCAGGCCGAACTGGGACTCGAGCTGATCGGCCATCGTGTTCGCCTGGTTCATGTTGCCGGTTCCGAACGAGCAGATGACGGCCAGGCCGGCGAACAGCATCGCCATCCATTTCCAGTTCGCCCCCAGGCCCTTCTCGATGTAGTACATGGGACCGCCGGACACGGAACCGTCCCCATGCACCCGCCGGTACTCCACCGCCAGCGTGCACTCCGCGAACTTGAGCGCCATGCCGAAGAACGCCGTCACCCACATCCAGAACAGGGCCCCGGGACCTCCCATGCGAATCGCGATCGCGACGCCGGCGATGTTGCCGATGCCCACCGTCGCGGAAAGAGCCGTGGTCAACGCCTGGAAATGAACCAGGTCGCCCTCGTCGTCCGGATCGTTGTACTTGCCGCCGAGAATGGCCCAGGCGTGCCGGAAGCCCCGCAACTGGATCAGGCCGAGCCGAACGGTCACGAACAGGCCGGTGCCCAGTAACACGAGGGCCAGAATGGGCGCCTGCGGCGGCGTGTTCCAGACCAGACCCTCCAGCCAGCCGGCCACCGGTCCGAGCAGTCCGTTCACACCATCCGCAATCGAACCGAACACCTGCTCGGGCATCGCGCAGAGCCTCCCCTAGACGTAGTTGGCCGGATGGCCGGTAGCGAAGACCAGCACGGACTCGCCGCGACGGATGGTACCGGAGTCCCTGAGCCGGGCGACCGCAGCCATCGACGCCGCGGTTTCGGGGCCGATCAGGAGCCCCTCCCGCGCCGCCATTCTCCGCGTCATCTCCGCCACCACGTCCTCCTCGACAGCGACCGCCGTTCCACCGCTCTCGCGCACCGCCCGCAGAACCAGGAAGTCGCCGACCGCTCGCGGCACCCGCAGGCCCCAGACGCGCGTTTCCGGCGCATCCCAGGGTTCGGCCTGCTCGCTGCCGTCCCGGAAGGCCCGCACGATGGGAGCGCAGCCCGCCATCTGGACGACCGCGAACTTCGCGGACGGTCCGCTCAGAAGGCCCAGCCCGCGGAGTTCGGCGAAAGCCTTCGCCATGCCGACGACGCCCGTGCCGCCGCCGGTCGGGTAGACGATCCAGTCCGGCAGCCGCCAGCCGAACTGCTCGGCGACCTCGAAGCCCATCGTCTTCTTGCCCTCGACGCGGTACGGCTCGCGCAGGGTCGACAGATCCCAGAAACCGCCGCCGCGTTCCTGCAGCGCGGCGCCGGCATCGACCAGCGTGCCGCCCGACTCGATCACCTCCGCGCCGAATCCACGACAGCGGTCGGCAACGGTCGCCGGCGTGTCTTCCGGCAGCCCCACGCGGCAGGGCAACCCGGCCGCCGCGGCGTAGGCCGCGGCCGAAACGCCCGCGTTGCCGGCGCTCGGAATCTGGACCCCGGGGGCGCCGAGTTCCCGTGCCCGGTTCACGGCCAGGGAAAGCCCCCGGTCCTTGAACGAACCCGTCGGGTTCCCCGCCTCGTTCTTGACGAAGACGCTCACGCCGTCGGGACTCGCGCGGCGAAGCCGGACGACGGGCGTGCCGCCTTCGCCCAGATCGACCCGGGCGTGGAAGTCGGACAAAGGAAGCAACTCGCGATACCGCCACAAGGTCCACGGTCGGTGACGAAGGTCGCGCGCGAGGTCCTCGCCCCGCCGCCGGTCCAGCTCGTAGCTCACGAGCCACGGCTTGCCGGCGGGCGAGACGAAGGCCGGCTTGTCCAGCGGCGCCCTGGCTCCGGTAGCGGAACAGATCAGGCCTTGGGCCCAGCGCTCCATGCTCTCACTGTGCAACTCCATTCCAGAACCCGCGCCGACCCTAGCAGCGTCGCCCCCCTCCGCATTGCCGCGAGCGAACACAAGCCACTGAAACACAACAACTTACGGGCAAAGTGTGCTATCATCGCGCCCTCGCGTCAACTTCTTGGCATTCGCGCATGAGTCAACGAATTGGTCACTTTGAGATTCTCCGGCGCCTTGAAGCGAAGGATGAAGCGGCCTCCTACCTGGGTCGCGACACTCGGGACGGCAGTTCCGTCATCATCGACACTTGGGGAGCCGAAGCCGCCGAGGCACGGGCCCTGTTCCTGAAGCGGGCCGCCACGGTCGGACGGCTGGAACACGCCTCGATCGCCCGGATTCTCGACTTCGGAGTCGACGGCGCGACATCCTGTCGAATCGAGCAATCCCTGGGCAGCGAGACGCTGGCGAGCCGGCTCGAACACTGCGACCGACTCCCGATCCGGACGGCTCTGGGCTGGCTGGCGGAGGTCGCACGCGCGCTGGAGCATGCCCACAGCCTGGGCGCCGTCCATGGAGACGTTCACCCCGGCGCGATCACGATCCGTTCCGACGACACCGCGGCGATCCGAGGCTTCGCGAGTCCGAGACCGCGCGCGCACGTCCGCTACAACGCCCCGGAGCTGCTGCGCGGCGAGACGATCGATGAGCCGGCCGACATCTACGCGTTCGGTGTGCTCACGCACCGGATACTGACCTTCCAGCCCGGCGGACCCCCGGCGCCCTCGCGCCGCCTGAAGTCGAAGGACCGCCGTCTCCTGCAGAAGGCGGCCAAGGCGCAGCTCCCGCCGCATGTCGCGAACTCGCTCGTCTCCGTTCTCGAGGCTTGCCTCAGGGACGACCCCGCCAAACGTGCGGCGAACTTCACTCCCATCGTCAGCGCCCTCGAAGACGCCCACCGGGAACTCGCCGCCGAGACCGCCAGCCACGAAGCGTCGTCGCGGGACGGGCCGAACGACTGGACGGCAACCGCGGTGCAGACACCGCGAGCTTCCGACTCCTCACTGATTGAAGTCGAGATCAACGGAGGCGCCGAGTCTCCGGAGAGGACCTCTCCGCCGACTCTCGACGCGGTCGCAGACGCAATCCGCCGACCGGCCCGTTCCCGCCTTCGGCGCCGCTGGCTGACCTTCGCCACGGTCGCCGGAACCGCGCTCTGGCTCGGCGGCACCTTGTGGTGGTCGAAGGGCAGCCCGGTCGCCGGCTCGGAAGCGCCGGCGGCGGCGAACGAGGCACGGCTTGAACGTCCGGCGCTCACCGCGGAAACCGAAGGCCGGGAACCTGCAGCTCGACCCGTCAGCCTGAGTACGCCGGAGGATCCGACGGCACAACCCCCGAACCCGCCTCCAGCCGTGAGCCGGGGCATCGGCCGCCTGGCCCTGGCGCCGGCCTGGGACCCGCAGATCACCGTCGCTGTTGACGGCAAGGCCCCCGTCGTCCTCGACCGCAGAAGGGTGTTCGAGGTCGAGGCCGAAGTCGACCACGTGCTCACGTTCGAACTCGCCACTCGCGACTTCCAGATCCGGGAACAGGTCGTGACCCAGGTCGGCGTCGGCCGGCTGCTGGAGACGCCGGTGCCACTGGTTCGGCCCGGCGCGGTCAGCATCGCGGCGGCGACCGAATCGGCACGTCCCGTCTTCGTCCGCATCGGTGATGAAGCGATCGGCTGGACGCCCATCCGCGACCTGCCCGTCCCCGCGGGCACCCACGTGCTCAGCCTCCTCCGAAACCCCAGGTGGCAGCCGGACGACCGGATCGACCAGAAGATCCAGGTGAACGCCAAGCAGGAGACGACGGTCCAGTTCGACCTGGAATCCGATCCGCCGGTCCTGATCGTCAACGGTCGGAGAATCGAGTACGTTCCACCGCAACCCGAAGGGACCGCGGCCGCTACGACGCCGGCGGACTGAACCCGCAGGACGCCTTCGCTCCAGGCCGGTTGCGAGCAGCCCGTGGTGGAAGTGCGCGTCGCACCGAGAGCGGTCAGGCGCCCGTCCAGCAAGGCGCGATGAGGAAGCACATCGGGCATGTTCGACCGAAGAGCAACGATGCTGGGCGGGATGCCTGGCCGGTCGAATGCAGCGCGACTTTCACCACGGGCTGCTATAGGCTGACCACGAGGACGGCGAGAGACGATGGCCGAGACGATCCAGTTGACGGCGCCGCCAGGGAGAAAGGTCCATTCCTGGGCTGAGGGACGATCCATCGCCAGGGACGAGGAAGCGCCCCTCGACGTCAGCGTCCTCGTGCCCGTCCTCGACGAGAGTGCGACGGTCTCCGCACTGGCCGAGCGCGTGCTTGCGAACCTGGACGCCATTCATGTCCGGGCGGAACTCGTGTTCATCGACGACGGCTCGACCGACGGCACTTCCGATGCCGTTCGCCGCGAACACCAGCGCGATCCCCGGGTGCGGCTCATCCGGTTGCGCCGGAACTTCGGCAAGGCGGCCGCCCTTTCGGCCGGCGTGGATCACTCGCGGGGCCGGATTCTCGTCACGATGGACGGCGACCTGCAGGACGATCCCGACGAGATTCCGCGCCTGTTGCAGGCGCTCGAAGACGGTCCTCTCGACCTCGTCTCGGGCTGGAAGCGCACCCGGCGCGACCCGTGGCGCCGTCGACTGGCATCCAGGGTCTTCAACTGGGTGACGCGCACGCTTTCGAACGTCCGGCTGCACGACTTCAACTCCGGCTTCAAGGCCTACCGCCGGGAAGTCCTGGAGCAGGTCGCCGTGTACGGCGAACTCCATCGCTACATCCCCGTGCTCGCCAGCCGGCGCGGCTTCCTCGTCGGCGAGATTCCGGTGGCGCACCATCCGCGCCGCGTCGGCCGCAGCCGGTACGGATGGGATCGCTCCTACAAGGGACCCGTGGACCTGATCACGGTCCTGTTCATCAGCCGCTTCACCCGCCGCCCGTTGCACCTCTTCGGCCCGATCGGCCTGATCAGCTTCGCCGCCGGCCTGGGCATCTGCGCCTGGCTCGCGGCGCTCTGGTTCGCCGGCGCCTCGCTCTCCAACCGGCCGTTGCTGCTGCTCGGCGTCCTGCTGATGGTCCTGGGCATCCAGATCGTCACGACGGGCCTGATCGGCGAACTGATCACCTTCAAGAACTTTCGCCGTCCCGACAGCTACTCGGTGCGAGAGCGGGTCGGCTGAACCCGGTTGCCCGGCTGCAGGAGCGCGGACCTGCGCATCCTCTTCCTCACCCAGACCTACCCTCGTTGGCCCGGCGACACGGCCGGACCGTTCATCCGCGAGCTGGCCCGCGGGTTGGTCCGCACCGGCGACGAGGTCACGGTTCTCGTTCCGCGCGCGGCACAGGTGCGCCGCGCCTGGAACGACGACGGCGTCGATGTCCGCTCCTTCGCCTACGCCCCCCGCCCATTGGAGGTCCTTGGCTACGGCCGCAGTCTGGCCGCGGACGAGCATGTGCGGCCGGGCGCCGCGCTCGCCGCTCCGCTGTACCTGCTAGCGGCGGCAAAGGCCGTCGCCCGGCACCTCCGGCGCGACCGCTACGACCTGCTCCACGCTCACTGGGTCGCGCCGAACGGGCTGGTAGCCCTCTGGCCGGGCGTACACGGACGAGCGACGCTGATCGCCGCCGGGCTTCACGGCAGCGACGTTTTTCTGGCCGAGAAGGCGGTCGCTCGCCCGGCCATCCGTCGGGCCCTGTCGCGTTGCGGCCTTCTCACCGGATGCTCGCCCGAACTCGTCGAGAGAGTCCAGCGGATCGGCTACCAGGGCAAACCGTCCCGCGTCATCCCCTACGGCGTCGACACCGACACGTTCTGCCCGGCTGCGGAGCTGCCGGGCGATCTCGCCGAAGAACCCTGGCGCAAACTCCTGGTAATTCCAGGAGACGCCACCGTCCTGCTCGGCGTCGGCCGCCTGGCGACGAAGAAGGGCTTCCAGGTGCTGATCGACGTTCTGCCCCGGCTGCTCTCCGACTTCAGCGACCTGCACGCGATCATCGCCGGCGACGGCGATCAGATGGCGGACTTCCGAGGCGCAGTCAACGGCTGGAGGCCCGATCACGCGGGTCGGGTCCATCTTCCCGGCGCTGTCGCCCACGACGATCTGCCCGGCCTCTACCGCTGCGCGGACCTGTTCGTCCTCCCCGCCGTTCACGATCCGCAGGGCAACGTCGACGGCCTGCCCAACGTGATCCTGGAAGCCCTGGCAAGCGGGCTGCCGGTGGTCGCGACGACGGTTTCCGGCATCCCTCTCGCGGTGGAGTCGGGAGCGCAGGGAATCCTCGTTCCGGAGCAGGATCGCCCCGCTCTGAGGGAGGCGCTCTCAGGTCTCCTGGCCAACCCGGAACAGCGGCGCCTGATGGGCGCCCGTGCCCGCGCCCGCGCCGTCGCCCAACTGACCTGGGACATCGTGGCGGGAAAGTACCGGCAGGCCTACGTCGACGCTCTGGAGGATGGCGCCCGGCGATGAACCGGCCCGGCGAGCACGAACCGATCGAGCCGCGACGTCGAGGGCTCTGGTGGACGACCCTGACCGCCGCGATGACGCTGCCCACAATCGCCTCGCTCGCCTACTTCGTCCGGCTCGAGGGCACCGCCTGGGTCGCCCCCGTCTACCTCGGCGCCAAGGCGCTCCAGTTCGCCGGACCCCTGGCCGTCCTGGGCGTGCTGCTGGCCGCCGCCTTCGGTCCCTCGAGGCCGGGCCGATCGGTCGCCCTCGGGCTGGGCACCGGCATCGCGGGGGCCGGCTTCACCTGGCTGGCCTATGCCTTTCTGTTTCGCGGCGGGGAGATGGCCGCGACGGCCGCCGAAGCGATCACGGTCAAGCTGGCCGACTTCCATCTCGACACGCTGGAGCGCTACATCGTCGCGGCGCTCCTGATCAGCTTCGTCCACTCCTGGCTCGAGGAGGTCTACTGGCGAGCCTTCGTCTACGGGAGGCTCCGCCGCCTGACTTCCTCCAGGTGGTCGCACGTGGTGGCAGCCATCGGCTTCGCCGCTCACCACGTGGTCGTCATCGGCGTCTACCTTGGCGACACCTCGATCCTGGTCCTGGCCCTCATGTCGCTTCCGGTCGTCCTAGGAGGCGTCCTCTGGTCGCTGCTCTACCGCGCCACGGGCAACCGCCTGCTGGCCCCCTGGCTCAGCCACGTCTGCCTCGACCTCGCGATCATGGCCGGGGGCTATGAGTTGATCTTCGCCGGTTGAAGCCCGAGCTCTTCGCGCCCGACGGGCAGCCCCTGTTCGCGCAGCCAGTCGTCGTTGTAGATCGTGCTCAGATAGCGGGTCCCCGAATCGGGAAACAGCGTCACGACCCGGGCGCCCGGCCGCAGGTCCGGCAGCATCTGCCGCACACCCCAGAGCGCCGCGCCGCTTGAACCACCCACGAGCATCGCCTCGTGCCGGGCCAGTTCGCGGGTCGCAAGGAACGCCTCGGCGTCGCTGACCTGGAGCATCCGGTCGAAGACCTCGAACTCCGGACAGTCGATGATCTCTTCATCGCCCAGTCCCTCGAGCAGGTAGCGGCCCTCGGGCGCGGACGCGTCGGGGGCTCCGGAGAGAGCCGCGAAGTGGCGGCTGAACACGGACCCTTCGACATCGACCGCCACGACCTGGATGGCCGGATCCCTCTCTTTCAGGAATCGGCCCACCCCTGAAACCGTGCCGCCGGTGCCGATGCCGCCGACGAAGACGTCGATCCGGCCCTCCATCTGATCCCAGATCTCCGGAGCCGTCGTCTCGTAGTGGCACTCGTTGTTGTCCCGGTTGTTGTGCTGGTCCGGAAAGAAGGCTCCCGGCTCGGCCGCCATCAGGCTTCGGGCCTTCCGGTTGTACGACTCCGGGTGCCCGGGGTCCAGACCGCCGTCGACCAGGACGAGCTCGACCCCCAGAGCACGCAGGCAATCGAGCTTCTCGCGACTGGTCTGGCGACGGACGACCGCGCGGCAGCGCAGTCCACGGGTCGTGGCCATCATGGCCAGGCCCATCGCCGTGTTGCCGGACGACGCCTCGATCACCAGCCCACCGGGTTTGAGCACGCCGGACGCGAGTGCACGATCGACGAGATAGCGCGCGACCCGGTCCTTGACACTGCCCATCGGGTTGAGGAACTCGAGCTTCGCGAACACCTCGACGCCGGCCCCGGCATCGCTCAGGGAACGCCGGAGACGCACCATCGGCGTACCGCCGATGGCCTGGCAGACATCCTCGCAGACGCCCCGGGGAGCCGCTTCTGATTCGTTGACCGCCGCCTTCAAGGTAGCGAAGACTACTCCTCCCCGTCGGCGCCGAGCAGCCGATCGCGAACGATCTGCATGTCCTCCCAGGTGGCCCGTTTGTACGAAGGATCTCGAAGCAGGAAAGCCGGGTGATAGGTGACCCGGACCGGCACGCCTCCAGCTTCGTGCCAGGTCCCCCGCAGGCGCCCCAGCGAGGTCTTCGTCCCCAGCAGAAGCTGCGCCGCTACCCGCCCCAGGGCGACGATCACGCGGGGGGCGATGAGCTCGATCTGGCGATCGAGAAAGGAACGGCAGGCCGCCGTTTCGTCAGGCTGCGGATCCCGGTTGTTCGGGGGTCTGCACTTCACGACGTTCGTGATGTAGACGTCCTCGCGCCGCAGGTCGATGGCCTGGACGATCTTCGTCAAGAGCTGGCCCGCCGGCCCCACGAACGGCAGGCCCTGCCGGTCCTCCTGCGCGCCCGGGCCCTCGCCCACGAACATCAGATCCGCCTCACCGTCGCCATCGCCGAAAACGACCGTACTCCGCGTCCTGCACAGGCCGCAGGCCGTGCAGCCACGGGCCTCCTCGGCGACCGCCAGCAGGCGCTCCAGACGTCCCCCGGTCCCCGCTGGCTCCGACGACGGCGCCGGCGGATAGGCGTCCGTGAAGCCCAGATCCCGCAGCAGACCGATCTCCCGTGGAATCGGCAGGCGGTTCCGGTTCATGTCGCCTCTGCTGCAAACAGCTCCAGCAGCCGTCCCGCCAGTTCATCCTTGGACTGCTTCGGGAACCGCTCGACTTCCCCTTTCGCACCAAAGGCCACGACTTCGTTGTCGGCGGACTCGAAACCGATGTCCGGGCGGGACACGTCGTTGGCGACGATCCAGTGCGCCCCCTTGGCCTTCAGCTTGTCCTGAGCCGAGCGCTCCAGGTGTTCGGTCTCCGCGGCGAAACCGACGCGCAGCGCCCGCGACGCCGCGGCCGCCAGACCGGCCAGCAGGTCCGGATTCTGTGCGAGCTCCAGCACCACGCCGTCTCCGCCCGACTTCTTCAACTTCTGCTCGGCACGCTCGCGGGGCCGGTAGTCGGCGACGGCGGCCGCCATGACCACAAGGTCCGCGTCGCGCGCGGCCTCGTGGAGCGCCGTCTCCATCTCGGCGGCCGAGACGACGTCGACGCGTTCCACGCCTGCGGGCGTCTCGAGCTTCACGGGACCGGCGATCAGCCTGACCCGGGCGCCGCGGATCGCCGCCTGGCGCGCCAGCGCGAACCCCATGCGGCCGCTCGATCGATTGCCCAGGAAGCGCACCGGGTCGATCGCCTCGTAGGTCGGCCCGGCGGTGATGACGACTTTCCAGCCGGCGAGCGGGCCCTTGAACGCGTCGTCTCCCGCCTCGGGCAGGTCAAGAACCCGGCACACGACGTCGACGATCGCCTCCGGCTCGGCCATGCGGCCCCAGCCCCGCTCACCTGAAGCCAGCGCGCCCTCGACCGGACCGACCACCTCCACGCCGCGGTCGAGCAGGGTCGCGACGCGGGCTTCGACCGCCGCCTTCCGCCACATGGAGTCATGCATGGCCGGAGCGACCACCACCGGTCCTTCGAACATCAGCGCGGTCGTGCTCAGGAAGTCGTCCGCCAGGCCCAGGGCCAGCCGAGCCAGCGTGTTCGCGGTCGCCGGTGCGACGCACAGCAGGTCGGCCCACTGCGCGGCTTCGACGTGCAGCTCCGCGCCGCCGCTGCCGCCGTCGCGCGCCAGGTACTCCTGGCCGTAGACCCGGTCGCCGCTCAACACCTCGAGCGTCAGGGGAGAGACGAAGCTCTCTGCGGCCAGGGTGGGCGCACACCGCACTTCGAGGCCGCGTTCCCGCAGCCGGCGAACCAGGTAAGCCCCCTTGTAGGCGGCAATACCGCCTGTGATCCCGAGGAGGACTCTGGCCGCCCGTTCAGGCACGCGGTACCGCCCCTAGTTGACGGTACTGGGGGGACTCAGACCGGCGTTCTCCGCGTCCGTTCCGTCCTCGTCGGCGCCGTCCGCATCGGAGGATTCGGGCGCCTCGCCGTAGTCCCAGTCGACGAGTTCGTTCGCGATCTCCTTCATCGCATGCCGGGCGAACTTCGGGCTTTCCCGCTGCATCCGCTCCGGAGCCCCCCGGATCAGTTGCTCGGCTCGCCGCGCGGCCAGGAGCACGTACCGGAACTTGCTGTCGATCTTCTCAGGAATACGTTCCATGTGCATGAAAGTCCGCGAGAACGCGATCGACGCGTTCCCGCATCCGCCCCCTTCGCTGTCGTTTCTCAAGAATGATGGCCGCCAGGATCCTGCTGGCGGCCTCAGCGCGGTCATTGACAATAACATAGTCGTAGTCGCGGACCCGGTCCATCTCGGCCAGCGAACCCGCCAGACGCTGGGCGATCTCGGGCGCATCGTCCAGGTCCCGGCCCCGTAGCCGGGACACCAGCGCGTCGTAGCTGGGCGGCATGACGAAGATCCCCCAGACCGCAGTCTGGAGGATGCCTTCCGCGCCGCCCGGCCGCGACATCACCTGCTTAGCGCCCTGCACGTCGATGTCGAGTAGGACGTCGACTCCCCGCTCGACGCGCGGCAGTACTTCGTCCACCACCGTGCCGTAGCGATTGCCGTGAACCTCCGCCCACTCGAGGAACCGGCCGTCGGCCACCATCCGGTCGAACGCCGTCCGATCGACGAAGTGGTAGTCGTCCCCGTCCCGCTCGTTCTCGCGGGGCCGACGGGTCGTGTGGCTGATCGAGAACTCGACACCGTCGACGAGCGTCATGGCGTGGTGGACCAGGGTGGTCTTGCCGGCGCCCGACGGCGCCGAGAGAATGAACAACTCACCCCTGGGCACGACCGGCTCCTCCCCGGCGTCCGGTTCTCTGTCCACGCCCTTCATCCGCCCGCAGTCATTCGACGTTCTGCGCCTGTTCGCGCAACTGCTCGCACAGCACCTTACCTTCGACCACGCCTCGCTGCATCTCGAGATCGCGGCACTTCGAGCCGACCGTGTTCAGTTCCCGCAGAATCTCCTGGCTCAGGAACACGAGCCGCCTCCCGACCGGGCTCCCCTCCTTCATCGCCGTCTCGAAACCCTCGAGATGGCCATCGAGGCGCTCCAGCTCCTCGGCGATGTCACTACGCTCCACTAGCAGAGCGACCTCCTGCACCAGGCGAGCCGGGTCGAGCGGGTCGCCCACTCCCAGCAGTTCCCCGATCCGACGCTCGAGTTCTCCGGTCGCCTGTCCGATGACCTCGTTCCGGCGCGCCGCCAGAGCGCCGACACAGGCGCGCAGGGAAACCAGATTTCCGTTCAGCGAGTCGGCCAGAACCTGCCCTTCCCGTTCCCGTTCGACCACCAGAGACGCGATCGCGCGCCGGCACGTTTCCATCACCAACGCTCGCTCTTCCGGACCGGCCGCACCGACTCCGGATTCCGCCCGGAGTGCCCGGACCGCGGAGAGGAGCTCCCCGGCGCTCAACCCCGAAGTGACGATTCCCCGTCGGCGCCAGCGCCGCACGGTCTGCTGCAGCCGTTCCACGGCCGCGTCCGTCTCGTCGAACCCGGCCGTGTCCCCCGTCGACTCCGTCTCGACCCCGATCTCCACCCGGCCACGCCGGACCTCGGCGGCGACCGCGGTCCGCAGTTCGGGTTCGAGGGTCCTGAACGGGCTCCGCACCCGTACGACGACATCCAGGTTGCGGTGGTTCACGGACCGCGCCGTGACCGTCACCCGATGGCCGCGGACGGTTGCCGTCGCCTCGCCGTAGCCGGTCATGCTTTTCACCGGCGAGTTGCCCCTTCACGCCCCCGGCGCTCGCCCGGCTCTTCCAGGAGTCCCAGTTCGTCGAGCAGGCAACCGGCCGCTCGTTCGCTCGCTCCGGACGCACCCAGGGCCGGCCTCAGTTCGGCCAGCGCCGCGCGCATGGCATCGATGCGGTTTCGACGGCTCAGCAGCCTGGACGCGGCAGCAGCCATCCGTTCGTGATCCGCCTCCGCCTGCAGCAACTCGGGCACGACCTGGCGGCCGAGCACCAGGTTGACGAGGCTGACGAACGGCAGGTCGACCAGGAGACGTCCGACCGCGTAGGTCAGCGGCGACACCCGGTAGACCACGACCATCGGCGTTCCGAGAAGCCCGACCTCGAGAGTGGCCGTTCCGGAGGCGCAGAGCGCGAGGTGGGAACCCGCGACCGCGGCGAACCGGTCGGCGCGCACCACGTCCAGTTCGTCACCGTCAAGGGGCCCGCTGGCGATCAACCGGCGCACCAGCTCCGGATCGACCGTTTGCGCCAGAATCAGACGAACCCGGCCGGCGCGTTCCGCCGTCCCGATCAGCTCGGCGGCCGCTCGCAGCATCGGCGGCAGGATTCGCCGAACCTCGCTGTTTCGCGAACCCGGAAGAAGCGCCAGCATCGGCCGCTCCGGAACGCCTTCCTGCCGGTCCCATGCCGATTCGAGCTCCGGCACGTCGTCGACCAAGGGGTGCCCCACGTGATCCACGTGGAGTTCACGTCCCCGGTACACCTCGACCTCGAACGGAAAGAGCACGAGCATCCGGTCGACGAGGCGCGTGATCGTCCGTACGCGCCGCCGCCGCCATGCCCACACCTGGGGCGACACGTAGTACAGAACCGGTATGCCACGGCGGCGCAGGCGACGGGCCAACCTCAGGTTGAAGTCGGGGAAGTCGACCAGGACGGCCAGGCTCGGCCGGCGCGTCTCGGTCGCCAGCAACAGCTTGCGGAACACGCGCCGGATGCGCGGCAGTTCGCGGACGACCTCGACTATGCCGACGACCGCGACCTCGTCGCTGTGCGCGACAGGCTCCAGGCCGGCCGCGGCCATCGCGTCGCCACCGAGCCCGAAGAAGCGGACTCGCTTGCGCTCCCCGGTCAGACGGGCCGCCGCCTCCATGAGGCCCGCGGCATGACGGTCGCCCGACGCCTCGCCGGCGGAAATCAGAACGCTCAGGGAATCGGCGTTGGCGGCGACCATGGAAACGGGAACATCAACCAGGCGAGCACCAGGCCCCCGCCGACCATGCCGATCATCATCTGCAGGAAGAGCCGCGCCCTGTCCCTGAATCGCCGCCGCCAGAGCACGGCAAAGAACAGGCTGACCTGCAGAGCGTAGATCACCATGAGGGCAAAGTGACTCGTCAGCACCGGATCAGTCCTTCGAGCCGCTGGCGATGTCCCAGGCGTCGAGTACGGCGAGCAGATTCAGAAGACCGGCGGTGAGCAGGAAGGCCTTGCCGTACTCGAATGTCGAAGAGAGGATGTCGCCTTGATACTCCACCACGTAGCGGGCGAGAAAGTAGGGAGCCCCGGCGCCCATCGAACTCAGCGTCGCGAGGCGGCTGAGCGGCTGCTCGGGAATGACGACGTAGAGATGGCCACGCAGCCAGCACCCGAACAGGAAGGAGAACAGGACCACGCCGCAGACGACGGCGGCCCGGCGGGGTTTCCTCAGCAACAGGTGACCGGACCCGGGCACGGCCCAAGCCGCGACCGCGACCACGATCTGCCGAACGAGTCCCTGCGGTTGCGGAGGCGAGCCGGCAGGAGGCGGAGTCGTCGTCATGCGTTGCGCGGCGGCGGGCTCGGCCACGGGACCTGGCTGCTTCTCTCAGCCCCGGACGGCCCTACTCGTCCGAGTTGAGACGTTCCCTGAGTTCCTTGCCTGGCTTGAAGTAGGGGATCTTCTTGGACGGGACGTCGACGCGGGCGCCTGTCTTCGGATTCCGGCCGATCCGGGACCCCCGTTCCCGAATGCGGAAGCTCCCGAATCCGCGGAGCTCGATCTTGTCCCCGTCCTTCAGGGAGTCGACGATGCTCTCGAAGACCGTGCTGACGATGACCTCGGCGTCCTTCTTGGTGAGGTTGGCGCTACGGGCGACCTCCTCGACCAACTGGGCCTTCGTCACGCCGTGGCGGATGTCGGAAGGGAACTGGATCGCGTCTTTCATTCTCGGCTCCTCCCACAGGTCCAACAGGTCCTAGCCGGTCCCCTCCGGTTCCTCGTCCGATGGACCCTCGCTGGCGGCGGCTTCCGGCCCGGCCTCGTCGGCCGCCTCGTCGGCCTCTTCAACTTCATCACCCTCCGCAGGGGCCGCGCTCATCTCCGCGATGTCCTCGGCACCGTCCTCCGTGGCCGCTTCCGCCGGCTCTTCCGCCTCGGACGCCTCGACCTCGCTGGCGACGTCCTCTTCCTCGGCTTCTTCCTCCGCCGCGGCCGCCGCGGCACGGGCCTCGGCCAGCTTCCGCTCCCGTTCCGCAGACAGCTCCTCGGCCTCCTCGTCGCTCAGCTCGGTCACGCCGCGCAACGTCAGCCCGACCTTCTTGTCCTCGTCCTCGATGCGCAGGATGCGCGCACGGACGAACTCGCCGATCCGGTAGTGGTCCTCGAGCTTGCCCCCCGGAACATCCACTTCGCTGACGTGGGCCAGACCTTCCAGCCCGTCGTAGACATCGATGAAGAGCCCGAAGTCGGTCACGTTGACCACTCTGCCGACGATGTCGTCGCCGACGCTGTGGCCATCCACGAAGTCCTGCCACTCGTTCGGCAGGAAGTCCTTGATCGAGAGGGATACGCGCTGGCCCGTGACGTCGATGTTGGTGATCCGGGCCCGGACGGCGTCGCCCCTGGCGAGGACTTCGCTCGGATGCTTGACCCGCTTGGTCCAACTCATGTCCGAGACATGGACCAGCCCGTCGATCTCCTCCGTGATCTCCACGAAGGCCCCGAACTCGGTCAGGTTCCTGACGCGGCCCTCCACGATCGTGCCGACCGGGAAGCGGGCCGCCAGATCCTCCCAGGGATTCGACTCGACCTGTCGCAGGGAAAGACTGATCCGGCGCTGGCTCATGTCGAGTTCCGACACGATCGCGTCGACTTCCTGGCCGACGCTGACGATCTTCGACGGCGGCACGACCTTCTTCGTCCACGACATCTCGCTCACATGGACCAGGCCTTCGACACCCTCCTCGAGTTCGACGAAGGCGCCGTAGTCGACCAGGCTGACGACCCGGCCCCGCACCCGTGAACCCAGGGGGTACTTCTTGTCGACCAGGGTCCACGGATCCTCGGTGGTCTGCTTGAAGCCGAGCGAGACGCGCTCCGTCTCGGGATCGAAGCGCAGCACGACGACCTCGACCTCGTCGCCCACGGCGAAGTGCTCCGACGGATGGTTCACACGGCCCCAGGAAATGTCCGTGATGTGGAGCAGGCCGTCGATACCGCCCAGGTCCACGAACACGCCATAGTCGGTGATGTTCTTGACCACGCCCGGTAGCCGCACACCCTCCTTCAACTTCGTCAGGGTCTCGGCCTTCCTCTTGGCGTACTCCTTCTCGAGCACCGCGCGGCGCGACAGGACGATGTTGTTGCGGCGACGGTCCAGGCTGATGACCTTGAACTCGAGTTCCTCACCCTTGAACGACTCGAGGTACTTGACGGGCTTGATGTCGACCAGGGAGCCCGGCAGGAAGGCACGCAGGCCGACATCGACGGTCAGCCCACCCTTGATCCGGTCGATCACACGGCCCTTGATCACCTTGCCTTCCTTGAAGCTCGTCTCGACCTGGGCCCAGATGCGCATGCGTTCGGCCTTGACCTTCGAGAGCATCACATGCCCGTCCGCGCCTTCCGTCTGCTCGAGCAGGACCTCGACCTCGTCGCCGACGCCGATCTGGAGCTCGCCGTCCCGAGACGTGAACTCGTGAATCGGTACCAGCCCCTCGGACTTGTAGCCGACGTCCACGACGACATCGTTGGCCGTGATCGCGATCACCGTTCCGGCGACGATCTCGCCTTCGTTGAGATGCCGCATGCTGTCGTCGTACATCTCGACGAGCTGCTCGTAGGACAGGTTGTCCCCGTCCTGTACCTGCGCTTCCGGTGGAAGCGCGTCCGCTGGGGACGCTTCCAGGGGAAGCGCCTCGGTCGTGTGTTCTTCAGTGGGTTCCATGAGTTCCTGTGTTCTCGCCGCAGTGTCTCGACGGCAGCGGTAGGCGTTTCAATGTGCTTCGGACGGCGACAGTCGTGCCCCGGGACGAGCCACCACAGGCAGTCGACCAGGGACGAACCGGCGCCGGGGTCAGACGAACAAGTATAGGGACGCGGCACTACGTGGTCAACCGCTTGGAGGTTCGCGAATCGGCTCGATTCGACCGCCCTTAGTCCCTGATTTCAGGTAACTTACGGCCCCCGCCGCTGCCCTCGGCCAGGCGGTCCAGCGACCATTCCGCATGGCTGCCGACAACTGGATCGTCGCTCTCCCGAGCCCGTTCGAGGGCCGCGGCGTAGGCCTGGTCCGCCCGATTGCCCATCGCCACGGCCACGTTGCGTCGCAGGCCCGACCTGCCCGCGCGCTTCATCGGGCTATGCCGGAAACGGCGGCGGTAGCCCTCCTCGGAAATCGACAGGAGGGCGGTCAGGTCCAGTTCGGCGCGGTCTGGCGGAAGTCCGAAGATCCCTGCCCGCTGCCGTTCGACGGGGGCCGCCCGGTGCTGGTTCCAGGGGCAGACCTCCTGGCAGATGTCGCAACCGAACACCCAGTCGCCGACCATCGTGCGCGCCCTCTCCGGCAACTCCCCGCGGTGCTCGATCGTCCAGTAACTGATGCACCGCTCCGCGTCCAGCACGTAGGGTTCCGGCAGCGCTCCTGTCGGACAGGCCTCGAGGCACCGCCGGCAGTCTCCGCAGAGATCCTCGGCCAGCGGCTCGCTCGGCTCCAGCTCCAGGGTCAGGAACAGTTCGCCGAGCAGGAACCAGGAGCCGCTCCGGTCGAGCAACTGAGTGTTCTTGGCCACCGCGCCGAGGCCGGCACGCGCCGCCAGGGTCCGTTCCAGCACGGGCCCCGTGTCGACGTAGAGGCGGGTGCCGGCGCCCGGGAACGCCTCCCGGATACGCGAGGAAAGCCGCCGCAGACGACGCTCCATCACGTCGTGGTAGTCGTCGCCACGGGCATAGCGCGCCACCCGCGGCCAGAGGTCGCCCGCCGGTTCCGGCTCACCTTCCAGAGGGTGGTAGTGAAGCGCGACACAGAGCGCCGACCTGGCGCCGTCGAGAAGCGTGGCCGGGACCACCCGGCGGTTCGGGCGGCGGCCGAGCCAGGCCATCGAGGCGAAGAGGCCCCGTTCCAGTCTGCGCAGGAAGGAGGAACCGGTTCCCGCTTGCGGCTCCAGCGTGGCGATGCCCGCACGGTCGAAACCCGCTTCAAGCGCCCAGCCGACCAGCAGGTCGGCACGGCTGCCCGGTTTGGCGGGTCCCCCGCTCACCGGCCGCCCGCCGGCGGCGCCAGGACTTCGAAGCGGGTGGGATGGTCGTCTTCCGAGCCTGCCGGCACATCCTCCGTCCTCTCCGACCGCCAGTCGTCGAGCGGAGACAGATCGACCGCCGTGTCGCCTTCGACATCGGCCAGTACACGCGTCAGGTACACGCGGTCCGCCAAGCGAAACGCCGCGCTGAACAACCCGGCGCCGCCGATCACGAACAGCTCCTCCTCGCCCGCCCGGCGGGCCGCCTCGATCGCCGCTTCGAGCGAGCGCTGCACCTCGGCTCCGGGAGCCTCGAACCCGGCCTGCCTGCTCAGCACGACACACGTCCTGCCTGGCAGCGGCCGGCAGCCGATCTCCTCCCAGGTGCGCCGGCCCATCACCACGTGGTGGCCCGTGGTCAGCCGTTTGAAACGCCGGACGTCGGTCTTGAGCCGCCAGGGCAGTTGACCCTCGAGCCCGATCACGCCGTTCGCCGCCGCGGCCAGAATCGCCGAGACTCTCACTGCCCCTTCCCCTTCCCGCCGCCTCAGACCGCGACCGCGGCCCGGATCGGCGGATGAGGCTCGTAGCCCACGAGCTCGAAGTCGTCGAGCGTGAAGTCGAACACGGAGTCGACGTCCGGGTTGATGAGCATCCTGGGCAGTGGACGGGGCTTCCGGGTCAACTGCTCGCGGGCCTGATCCACGTGGTTGCTGTAAAGGTGGGCATCACCGAACGTGTGGACGAACTCCCCGGCCTCCAGTCCGCAGTTCCGGGCGACCATCATCAGGAGCAGCGAGTAGGACGCGATGTTGAAGGGCACTCCCAGGAAGAGATCGCCGCTGCGCTGGTAGAGCTGGCACGACAGGCGGCCGGCGGCGACGTAGAACTGGAACAGGGCGTGGCAGGGCGGCAAGGCCATCGAGTCGACCTCGGCGACGTTCCAGGCGCTGACGATCAGCCGCCGTGACGTCGGCTCGGTCCGGATGCGCTCGATCACCGCGGCGATCTGGTCGATCGACCGGCCGTCCGGAGTCGGCCATGAGCGCCACTGGGAACCGTACACGGGACCGAGATCACCGTTCTCGTCCGCCCATTCGTCCCAGATCGACACGCCGTGCCGGTGGAGGTAGTCGATGTTCGTCTCGCCACGAAGAAACCACAGCAGTTCGACGATGATCGATCGCAGGTGCAGGCGCTTCGTCGTCAGCACCGGAAACCCGTCCGCAAGGTCGTAGCGCAACTGCCGGCCGAAGACGCTGCGGGTCCCCGTGCCGGTGCGGTCGTCGCGGACCACGCCCTCTTCCAGCACTTCGCGCAACAGGTCCAGGTACTGGCGCATCGCGGTCGTCTCAGGTCCCGGTCCGCGGGAACCGGCGATCGCGCGAACGGTTCACGAACCCTCTACTCCGCCGGCGAGATCCGCAGGTTGCGGAAGTGGGCCACGGTCGAACCTTCCATCCACAGCGCGACCTTGCCCCGGCCGTCCGCTCCGGACTTCAGATCGTTGACGATCAGCGTCGGCTGGGCGGCGCCGTTCACGTACAGCCTGGCCTTCTCGCCCGTCACCTCGATCTTCACGGCGATCCACTCGGCCGGACCGATGTCAACGTAGGTCTCGTACTGGGCCGGCGTCTCCTCCCGCAACCGGAACCAGGTCCAGTGCGGGTGGGAGATGTACTGCGCGCTGTGGTTCCGGCGGAGCTGGTCCTCCGCCCGGCCGTTGGTCGGTCGCAGATAGAAGCAGTCGTAGGTCTCGTCGTCCTCCTGCACCCGGAAAGCGACGCCGACGAAGCCGCGCGCGCCACCCTGGGCGCCCGGCGCCGGCTGGCCGGCGAGTTCGACTTCGATCGTTCCGTCTCCGAACTCCACGTCCTCGACGATGGCGAGGAAGTCCCTCCGCGACTCCTCGAAAGCGGCCGGGCCCGGTCTTTCGCCGCGAGCGCGCAGTTCCGCGACCACCTCCCGGCGCTCCGCGGCGACCGCGCCGAGCACCTCCGGATCGCCGGCTACCCGCAGCGCGGCGCGGCCGTCGAGAGCTTCGCCGCGAACCTGGACGTTGAGGAGCCGGAAGTCCTCCGCCGAAGGAACTTCCCGGTGCAATCCCGCCTCCTGGCCCACAACCGGAAGGGCGGCCGGAATCAAGAGGAGAACAAGCGTCAATCCGAGACGACAAGCAGGCATCGGCAGTTCCTCCGCGAGCCTCACCCTAGCACCCGCCCGCGATCTCGGCGTAGATGCCGACCACCTCCTCGGCGGCCCGCCGCCAGGAGAACGTGGCCGCGCGTTCCAGGCCGGCCCGCCGGTAGTGATCCCGCCGCGCGGGCTCCCGCAGCAGGGTGTCGAGACCGCGGCGGATCGCCGCCACGTCGAACGGATCGACGCACAGGGCGGCATCTCCAGCCACCTCGGCCAGTGACGACCGGTTCGAGGTCAGGACCGGCGTGCCGCAGGCCATCGCCTCGACCACCGGCAGCCCGAAACCCTCGACCAGCGATGGATAGGCCACCACCGAGGCGACGTTGTAGAGAGCGATCAGGTCCTCCTCCGACACGGCGCCGAGCCGGCGCACGAAACCCGGCCAGTCGCCCGCGAACACGGCCTCGCGCTTCCAGCCGCCGCCGCCGACCAACGCCAGCGGGGCTCGGGTCCGCAAGTCCGGACCGAGACCGCCGTACGCCTCGATCAGCCGGGCGATGTTCTTGCGCGGTTCAAGCGTTCCCACCGAGAGAACGAACGGTCCGTCGAGACCGAAACGCTCCGCGAGCCGCGCCTTCGCCACCTCGAGGTCGGGGCCATCGAACGCCGCGAAGGCGGCCGAGGCCGCCTCGTAGACCACCCGCAGCCGGTCGTCCGGCAACACGAACCACTTCCGCACCTCCTCGGCCGTGGCCTCCGACACGGCAATCACCGTGGCCCCCTGCGACACCGCCCGCAGCGTCGCCAGCAGGCACTGGTTGCGGTTCGCGGGCACGTGAAACCGCGGGTGAGTGAGAAAGGTCAGATCGTGGATCGTGAACACGACCGGACCGTCGAAGCAGGCGGGGTCGGCGAAAGTCGGTATGTGGAACAGATCGAGATCCCGGCGCCGCGGCCAGCGGCCCGGTCCGCGCCGGACGTTCCCCGGCAGTCCCTCCAGAAGCCGCTTCCAGTCGCCAGCGTCGACCTCCGCATCGAGCGTATACAGAACGAGGTCCGGTATGCCGTCGCGCTCCGCCGACAGCTCCGCCAGCGCCTCCAGCAGGCTGGCCGAGTACCTGGCTACGCCGTCCCGCGGGCCGAACAGCTTGCTCACGTCGAAACCGACGCGCATGGCGGCCTCAGGCGCCCCGCGCTTCCCGCCTCACCTCGGCGCGAATCCCCCTGGCCGCCGATCGCAGCCTCCTCGCGGCGCCGGCCCTCAGGCGTCCGGCGGCATCGAGTTTCTCGATCAACGGCAGGATGTCGGCGTGAAGCGGATCCACCCTCACGACCTCCTTCGCCCGCGCCCACACCGCCAGGCGGAAACGGTCGTAAGCACCCGTGCCGATGACGCGGCGCAGCGCCAACCGCAACGGCCGCGCAGGGCCGGAACGGGCAAGGCGTCCCAAGAAGGCAACGATGACCCGCCCCATGGCACCGGGAGGCTACAACAATCGGGCCCCGTCACACGTCGAGAACCGCCACCAGGCCGATCACCTCGTCGTACAGGAGCGAACGCTGCCGGCGCAGCCGTTTCACCGCACCCCTGCGGAATCCGCCGACCCAGAGCGCTCGCAGACCGTGACCGACTTCGGCAATGAACCGGTGGTAGCGGAGGCCCAGCAGGGCGGAGAGCACGCACAAAGCCAGCATCCCCGCGACACGCACCCACAGGGCCTCGGGCCTCCAGTCGAAGCCGGGCAGAGGCTCGGTCCAGGCCAGGCCTACGGCCAGGCTGGCCGCCATCCAGGCCATCGGCAGGATGATCAGTCCCAGGAACATCTTCAGGCCCGCCTGTTCCTTGCGGGTCACGGACAGCTTTCTCGCACCGAGAGCGACGAGCAGCGCGGCCGGAAGGTTGACGAGGTTGCCGATCAGGACGACCGTCGGCAGCAAGAGGAGCATGAGCAGCGCTTCGACGCAAAGGAGCATCACGCGCCAGACCGTGCGCCCGAGCGGAGCGCCGTCCAGGTCCCGATCGCTCAGGCCCAGCAACCGCAGGGCCTCCCCGTAGCGGGTCACCCGAGCAACCAGCCGGTCCACGACGCCGGGATCGATCGCACGCTGCTTTCGATAGCCCGCCCAAACCCGCGCGAAGCCCGCATCGCGCTCCTGCATCGGCGCCCTGCGAAGTCGCGAAACGCCTTCGCGGGCTGCCTGCTCCGCCCGCACCAGGGACCGCACCTGTTCCATTGCCCGGTGAAGCTCCCAGCTCTCGGTCGGATGGGTGACCTCGATGAGGTGCTCCTGGATCAGCCCGGTCAGCCGGTCCACGAAGGTCTCGGGACGCGGATTCTCCGGCAGCTCGACCGGCGGATAGAACGCGAGCAGGGCCCGGGAACGGAAAGCGTGCTTGCGTTCGTAGTGAAGTCCCACCGGCACCAGCAGGGGATCGCCGCCGCCCTCCCGGGCGAGTTGGAACAGCCGCGCCGCACCGGCCCGCAGCTCGAGCAACTGAGGCTCGTCGTGCGTCGCGCCTTCCGGGAAGATGGCGACGAAGGACTGCCGCGCGGCGCCAGCCAGCGCGCCAAGGCTCCGGTGGTTCGCCGCCCGCCGCTCCTCGTCGCTCATGCGGGCGCCTGCCTCGCCCCGATCCCGGCGACGGTACAGCGGCACGGCGCCGGCGCCGCGCAACAACCAGCCGACGATCGGGAGTCGGAACAGACCGTGGCGGGCGCCGAAGGTCACGGAGCGGGGACAGAAGCCGAGAAGCAGGATGCCGTCGGCCAGACCGTTGGGGTGCCAGGCAACGAGCAGACCGCCTCCCTCCCGCGGCACGTTCTCGCTGCCGACCACCTCGACGCTGCGAAAGAACAACCTCGCCAGCAGGCGCAGAAACCACCTGAGGCCTCGCATTCTGAGCCCGCGCTCGACCGCCGCAACCACCTCCCGACTGCTCTCCGTCCGATCGCCGGCAGTCTACGCCACGGACTGCCCCGGAACCATCCGACCGGTCGGTTGCTTGACAACCTTCCGCCGCCCCCCTAGCGTGGTTTCATCGATGAAACGGAAGGAGGTTCCATGACACCGCCGGGCCATCTTCAGCCCCCGGTTGCCCCGACGCTGATCGGCGCGGGAGCCAGACCGGGGGCCGCCGAGTCCAGGGCTTGAGTGGACCCATGACTTCCGGCCGCTCGACCGTCGACTGAACCGCCCGAGCCGTCCGAACGGACCGCGCCGGGGCAAGCCAGAACGAGTCGGGGCCCCAAGGGCATAGATCGCCTACCGCGAAGACGCATCCATCCCGAGCCCGGGACACTCTGAGAGCGCAGGTCTTTCGCCTGCGCTCTCATTGCGTCCGGGTGGTCGAACAGGCATCCGGAGCGGCCTTGCGTCTTAGTCCATGTGATCGCGTACATGAACTCCGCGACGCCCTGGGGCGTCGATGCGCGAGAGGTCCAGGTCGAAGTCGCGGCCTACTTCGGCCTGCCGGCGATGCAGTTGATCGGCTTGCCCGACACCGCGGTGCGGGAGAGCCGCGACCGCGTGCGGGCGGCGATACGGAGCAGCGGCTACGACCTCCAGAGCCGCAACGTCGTCATCAACCTGGCGCCCGCGGATCTGCGCAAGGAAGGCAATCAGCTCGACCTGCCGATCGCTCTCGGGCTGCTGACCGCCAATCGCGAACTCTCCGCCGAGTCCCTCGAGGGCCGGATGGCCTGTGGCGAACTGGGCCTCGACGGCGAGGTGCGCCCCGTTCGAGGCGCCCTGTCCATCACGGAGCTGGCAAGCAGACTCGGCATCCGCGAGGTCCTTCTGCCGGCGGCGAACAGCCGGCAGGCCGCTTCGATCGCCGGCACGAAGGTGATCCCCGTCGCCCACCTCCGTGAGGCGATCGAACACCTGACGGGCGACCGCGTGCTCACGCCGGCGACGGCCATGCCGCCGCGGCGGAGCACGGACGGCGCCGAGCCCGACTTCTCGGACGTCCGCGGCCAGGAAACGGCCAAGCGGGCCCTGGAGCTCGCCGCGGCCGGCGGCCACAACGTCCTCTTTGTCGGGCCGCCAGGAACCGGCAAGACGATGCTCGCCCGGCGCCTGCCCGGAATCCTGCCGCCACTCACCGACGCGGAGGCGATCACGGTGACGAAGATCCACTCCATGTCCGGCCTCGGTCACGGCGCCGGTGGACTGGTCTGGACTCGCCCCTTTCGCAGCCCGCATGCCGGCGTTTCCTCTTCGGGCCTGATCGGCGGCGGCTCTGTTCCCCGACCCGGAGAAATCAGCCTGGCGCACGCCGGAGTCCTGTTCCTGGACGAACTGCCCGAGTTCCGGCGCGACGCGCTCGAGGCGCTCCGTCAGCCGCTTGAGGACGGCCTCGTCACGGTCGTCCGGGCGAAGGCCCGGCTCACCTTCCCCGCCCGGTTCACGCTCGTCGCCGCCTGCAACCCCTGCCGCTGCGGCCACCTCGGTGATCCCCGGGCGGAGTGCGTCTGCGCGGCGGGAGACGTCGACCGCTATCGGCGGCGGCTATCCGGCCCCCTGCTCGACCGGATCGATCTCCACGTCGAGATGCCGGTTCCCAGCCTGGAGGACCTGAAGGGACCGGCCTGCGAGAGCTCCGCCGAGATCGCCGAGAGGGTCGCGGCGGCGCGCCGCACCCAGGCCTTCCGCTTCCACGCCGGCCATCCGGCGCCCCTGAACAGCGCCATGTCGCGCCGGGATCTGGAGGAGCACTGCCAACCCACCGAAGCGGCCCAGAGCCTGCTCGACGCGGCCTTCGAGCGCCTGGCCATGTCGGCCAGGGCGCTGGCCCGGGCACTCAAGGTGGCTCGCACGATTGCCGATCTGGACTCTTCCCGGCGGATCGACGTCACCCACGTTGCGGAAGCGATCCAGTACCGGCCGCTGGACCGCCACAACCAATGACGTCGACGCGCACGGCGGCCGGGCGGGGCTACCCTCCGCCTCGCCCGGCCGCCGCTCTGACGGCTCACGCGTTTGCTGCTAAAATCGATCCCGGTCGATATGCCACCCAGGACTCACACGGTCGTATTCGTGCCTCACTCGATGAGGCGAACGCGGCAGTTCCGGATCAGCAGCCGCTGGTTGGCCGCCATCGCGGTGGCAGCCGCGCTCGTGCTCGGCGTTACCGGCTGGGTTACCGTCTATCAGGTCCGATCGGCGGTCCAGCTCCGCGACCTGGAGCGGATCCAGCGCGAGAACGTGGATCTGCGCCGCTCCAACGCCTCCTTCGAGGCGAGCGTCTCCCGCCTGCAGCAGGCGTTGACCGAAGCGGAGGATCGCACCCGCGACCTCGCGATCGTCGCCGGACTCGAGCAGATCGTCGGCGGCGAGCCGGAGAGTCGACTGTCGGAAGCCGGCGCCGGGGGCACCTTCACGAGCCTGAGCACGCCGGACAGTTCCGATCTGTCCCTGCTGGAGACACGGGCGTCGCTGCTCGGAGGTCGGCTCGACGCGGTCGACAGTGCGTTCCAGGAACGCCAGCTCGTCCTCGACTCGACCCCGATGATCTGGCCGGTGCGCGGCGTCATCAACAGCGGCTTCGGATTCCGGCGCGATCCGATCACCGGCCAGCGGGCCCACCACTCCGGTCTCGACATCTCCGCGGATCGCGGTTTTCCGGTGCGTGCGACGGCGGACGGGATCGTCGTCCGCGCCGAGCGAATGGGCAACCTGGGCCGGGCCGTCTACGTCCTCCACCGCTTCGGCTACGAGACGCGGTACGGGCACCTGGCCGAGATCCTCGTCGAGGAGGGCCGGGAAGTCCATCGCGGCGACGTCCTGGGCCGGGTCGGCAACTCCGGACGGGCGACGGGTTACCACCTGCACTACGAGGTTCGACTCGAAGGCGACCCCCGCAACCCGTTCGAGTACCTGCGGGACCAGGGCTGAGAGCCCGCTGCGTCACCGACCGCCGCGTTAGGATTCCCAGCCTTCTTCCCGGCATTCGGTCGGCGCCACCGTCGCGCGGACCGATGGCAACGAGCCCATGATCTCAAAGACGATCACCAAGGTCTTCGGCAGCAAGCACGACCGCGATCTGAAGCGGCTTCAGCCGCTCGTGGACGGAATCAACGCCCTCGAGCCGGAACTCGAAGCCCTGACCGACGACCAGTTGCGAGCCCGCACCGGCGAGGCTCGAACCCGCCTCGAGCAGGGCGCCGGCCTCGACGACCTGCTGGTTCCCGCCTTCGCCACCGTTCGCGAGGCCTCTCGCCGCACCCTGGGCATGCGGCACTACGACGTCCAGTTGCTGGGCGGGGTCGTTCTTCATCAGGGGAAGATCGCCGAGATGAAGACCGGCGAGGGCAAGACCCTGGTCGCCACCCTGCCCGTCTACCTCAACGCCCTCGCCGGCAACGGCGTCCACGTGGTCACCGTGAACGACTATCTGGCGCGGCGCGATGCCGAGTGGATGGGACAGATCTACCGCTTCCTCGGTCTCGACGTCGGCGTGATCCAGCACGGCCTGACCGACCGGGAACGCCAGCAGGCCTACGGCGCCGACATCACGTACGGCACGAACAACGAACTCGGCTTCGACTACCTGCGCGACAACATGAAGTTCACGCTGGAGTCGATGGTCCAGCGGGGCCACCACTTCGCGATCGTCGACGAAGTCGACTCGATCCTCATCGACGAGGCCAGAACGCCCCTGATCATCTCGGGACCGTCCGAGCAGTCCACCGAGAAGTACACGCTCGTCAACCGGATCATCCCCAGACTCGAACGCGGCGAGGAGATTCGCGAAGGCGACCGGAAATACACGACGGGCGATTTCGTCTGCGACGAAAAGGCGCACACGGCGACTCTCACCGACGAAGGCGCCGCCAAGGTCGAGAAACTCCTCGGCGTAGGCAACCTGTTCGAGATGGAGAACATGGACGTGCTGCACGCGGTCAACCAGGGACTGCGGGCGCACCACCTCTACCGCCGCGATGTCGAGTATCTGATCGAGAACGGCCAGGTCGTGATCGTCGACGAGTTCACCGGCCGCAAGATGCCCGGCCGGCGCTGGTCCGACGGCCTGCACCAGGCAGTCGAGGCGAAGGAAGGCGTGCGGATCGAGCGCGAGAACCAGACCCTGGCGACGATCACCTTCCAGAACTACTTCCGCATGTACGAGAAGTTGGCCGGCATGACCGGCACGGCCGACACGGAGGCGGGCGAGTTCAGCCAGATCTACAGCCTCGACGTCGTCGTCGTGCCGACGAACGAGCCGATGATTCGCGACGATCGCTCGGATCTCGTCTACCGCACGGCGCCCGAGAAGTGGAATGCCGTCGTCGAGGAGATCCAGGACTGCCAGAAGCACGGCCAACCCGTGCTGGTCGGCACCGTCTCCATCGAGAACAGCGAGATGCTGTCGCGGCTCCTGAAGAAGAACCGGGTCCAGCACGTCGTGCTGAACGCCAAGTACCACGAGCGCGAGGCGGCGATCGTAGCCCAGGCCGGCCGCCGCGGCGCGGTGACGATCGCCACGAACATGGCGGGCCGCGGCACGGACATCGTCCTCGGCGGCAGCCCCGAGCAACTGGCCCGGGCCGAGGTCGACGAAGCGAAGGACCCGGAGGGCTTTTCCGAGGCTCTCGCCCGGTACGAGGAGCTCTGCGCGACGGAACGGGAGGAAGTCGTCGCCGCCGGCGGCGTGCACATCCTCGGCACGGAACGGCACGAGTCGCGGCGCATCGACAACCAGCTTCGCGGCCGGTCCGGCCGCCAGGGCGATCCGGGCTCCTCGCGCTTCTACCTCTCCCTGCAGGACGACCTGATGCGCATCTTCGCCTCGGACCGGGTCCAGGCGCTGATGAAGCGCCTCGGCATGGAGGAGGGCGTGCCGATCGAAGCGGGCATGGTGAACCGGGCGATCGAACGCGCCCAGACCCAGGTCGAGGGCAGGAACTTCGAGATCCGCAAGAACCTGCTCGAGTACGACGACGTGATGAACAAGCAGCGCGAGGCGATCTACGAGCTGCGCCGCGACATCCTCCTCGGCCGCGAGGGACGGGACTACGTGACCCGGATCGCCGGCGACGTTGTCGACTACCTGATCGACCGGCACTGTCCAGCCAGGTCGGACCCGCGGGACTGGCAGATCGACGAACTCCGTTCGGAGGTCCGCACCTTCTTCGACCTCGACGAACGGAACTTCGCGGAGCCGTTGGAGGAACTCGGCACTGAGGAGTTGCGCGAGGCGATCCTGGGGGCGGCCGAGCGGAGCTACGGCGAGAAGGAGGAAGCGCACGGCGCCGAGGCGCTACGCGCCGCCGAGCGCCACCACATGCTCCGCGTCGTCGACTCTTCCTGGAAGGACCATCTGCTCGCCCTCGACCACCTGAAGGAGGGGATCGGCCTCCGCGGCTACGGCCAGCGCGATCCGAAGAACGAGTACAAGCGCGAGAGCTACGAGCTGTTCACGGAGATGAAGGAACGAATCGAGGACACGATCATCAAGGACCTGTTCCGCCTGCGTCCCATCTCCGCAGAGGAGATCGCCGAGCTGGAGCGTCGGCGCCGGGCGCTGCGCCCCGCGGACATGAGTTTCCGCCACCCGAGCGCCCTCGGCCTGCCCGCTGCCCCGGCTGGTCCGCAACCTGGTCCGGGAGCCGGCATGCCCGGCATGCCGGCTCCCGGACCAGGTTGCGGAC
>JAPVWO010000019.1 GCA_027493375.1 Candidatus Multivorans thiocomprendens
ACCGTGTCGTAGCCGGCGCCCGGCCGGCCGCCGGACCACATCAGGTCGCCGCCGCCGCGATCCTCGAACACGCTCCGCTCAGCGACGAACACGCTGCCGCCGGGAGTCGGCGTCTCCAGCCGCCGCGGAGCGCTCCGCAACAACGCGAGGTCCACCTCCACGGCCACCGGCGCCGGACCGATCGAACCCGGCTCCCCGCCGACGCCGCTTGGCCGACCCCCTCCACCGGGGTCAGAAGCCGCTGCGCCTGGGCCGCCGGCGCCACCAACGGCAAGAGCAGCGCCGCGAGGCTGGACGGCAGCCGGCCAGAGGACCGGCGCACCGACGGGAGCCGTGCAGGAAGACCGCTCATCGAGCGCCGGAGTCCGACTCCGTCCAAAGCTACTTGACCTCGGCCTGGCCGCCGGCCTCCTCGAGTTTGTCCTTGACCTCTTCGGCCTCTTCCTTCGAGACGGCCTCCTTGACGGCGACCGGCGCGGACTCGACCAGATCCTTGGCCTCCTTGAGACCCAGGCTGGTGACCTCGCGCACGACCTTGATCACGGCGATCTTCTTGTCGCCGAAGGAAGTCAACTGAACGTCGAACTCCGTCTGCTCCTCGGCTTCCTGGGCTTCGCCGGCGCCCGCCATGGCCGCCATCGGAACCGCCGCCGCGGCCGCCGAAACGCCGTAGTGCTCTTCGAGCTCCTTGACCAGCGTGTTGAGCTCCAGGACCGTCATTTCGTCGATCTGTTTGATCAGATCCGCTGCTGCTACTGCCATCTTCTTGGCTCCCTCATGGTTCACCGGCGCCGGCTCGGCGCCGCGTTTCCAAACTTCCCGACAGGGCCGGAATCAGTCCCCGTCCTTCTGATCCGCAACCTGGTTCAGTGCCCGAAGGAACCGCGGCGTGATGTCCCCGAGCCCCCGCACCAGCCGCGCGATCGGCGACTGGAGCAGGAACAGGAGCTTCGCCACCAGCGCTTCCCGGCTGGGCAGACTGGCGATCTCCCTGATCGCCTCCGCCGACACCTGCTGGCCGTCCACCAGGCCGCCCTTGAATTCGAGGACCGGCACGTCGTGCGCGAACTCGGTCAGCGTCTTGGCCAGCCCCACCGGATCGTCGTCGCTGTAGGCGATCGCGGTTGGACCGACCAGGTGATCCGACAGGGCCCCGAGACTGCTGTCCTCGAAGGCGAGTCTGGCGATCCGGTTCTTGACCACCGAGTAGCTTCCGCCCGCCGTCCGCACGCGGCGCCTCAGATCGTTCACCTGCCCCACCGTGATGCCGGAGAAGCCCACCAGGAACGCATGCGGCGCGGCCGCCATGTCGCCCTGGTAGCTGGCCAGCAACTCGGCCTTCGTCTCCCGTGTCAATGCCATCTCTCTCGACCTCCTCGTGACAGGCCCGGCAGCCTACGTGGCCTCGACCGCGGCGGCTTCGGACGAGTCGACCCGCACGCCCGGCCCCATCGTCGAACTCAGGTTGACCGAACGCAGGTACGTGCCCTTGGCGGCGCTCGGGCGCGCACGCATGATCTCGGAGAGCAACGCCGCGGCATTCTCAACCAGTCTCTCCGTCTCGAACGAGACCTTGCCAAGCGGCGCGTGAACGACGCCCGCCTTGTCCACGCGGAAGTTGACCTTGCCCGCCTTGATGTCCTCGATGGCCTTCGCCACGTCGGGGGTGACGGTGCCGGTCTTCGGGTTCGGCATCAGGCCGCGCGGACCGAGTACCCGGCCGAGCCGGCCGACGACCCGCATCATGTCCGGGGTCGCCACCACGGCGTCGAAGTCCAGCCAGCCTCCCTGGATCCGGCCCGCGAGTTCCTCGCCGCCCACGTGATCGGCGCCCGCCGCTTCCGCCTCCTGCAACTTCTCGCCCGAAGCGAACACGAGTACCCGGACGGTGCGACCCGTGCCATGCGGAAGGACCACGGTGCCGCGCACCATCTGATCCGCGTGCCTGGGATTCACGCCCAGCCGGATCGCGATCTCGACGGTCTCGTCGAACTTCGCGAAGCTGCCGTCCTTGATCCGTTGCAGCGCCTCTTCCAGCCCGTGCGGCCGGTCTTCGACCGCCGCCCTTGCTTCGTCGTACTTCCTGCCTCGAGTGGCCACGCGCGTTCTCCCCTCAGCCTTTTTCTTCCGCCGGTTCCGCGCCGCTCAGGCGACGATCTCCAGGCCCATCGAGCGGGCGGTGCCCGCAATGATCCGGCAGGCGCCCTCCAGGTCGACCGCGTTCAGGTCCGGCATCTTCGTACGGGCGATCTCCTCGAGCTGGGACTGAGTGACCTGACCGACCTTGTCCCGGTTCGGCTCGGAAGATCCCTTGTCCGTGGCCGCGGCCTTCAGCAGCAGAACCGCGGCCGGCGGCGTCTTGGTGATGAACGAGTAGGAGCGGTCCGCGTAGACGGTGATCACGACCGGGATGATCATCCCGGCTTCGCCCTGCGTCCTGGCGTTGAACGCCTTGCAGAAGTCCATGATGTTGAGACCCGCCTGACCCAGCGCGGGCCCGACCGGAGGCGCCGGCGTCGCTCCGCCGGCGGGGATCTGCAGCTTGATCTGCCCGACTACCCTCTTGCCTGTCGTCCTCTGCGCCATCGTCTTCCCTATCTGGTTGTGTCTGAACCGCTGTCAGCCTGCCGCTCGCCAGGAGCTCTATCCCTCAGGTCCTCCGGCTTCCTCAGGTCTTCTGGACCTGCAGGAACTCGAGTTCCACCGGCGTCTGGCGACCGAAAATGGTGACCATCACCTTGAGCGTGCTCCGCTCGAGGTTGATCTCCTCCACGGTGCCCGTGAAGTTGTTGAAGGGACCATCGACGATCTTGACCAGCTCGCCCTTCTCGAAAAGGTACTTCGGCTTCGGCTTCTCCTTGGCGGTGACCACCTTCTCGATGATCGCGTCGACCTCGTCCTGGCCGAGCGGCGTCGGCTCGTTGCCGGTGCCGACGAAGCCGGTCACCTTGGGCGTGTTCTTGACCACGTGCCACGCCTTGTCGGAGATCTTCAGCCGCCCGTCGCCGCGCGGTTCGCACTCGATCTCGACCAGGATGTAGCCGGGGAAGAACTTCCGCTGCGTCTCCCGCTTCTTGCCACCCTTCAGCTCGACGATCGTCTCCGTGGGAATGCGCACCTCGCCGAACGCATCCCCCATGTCGTGAGCCTCGGCGCGCTGCCGCAGCGTCTCCCGGACGCGCTCTTCGTATCCCGAGTAGGTATGCACGATGTACCACTGCCGCCGCGGCCCGGAGGCCTCCTCGGCGCCACCCTCCGCGACCTCCGCGCTGCCCATGGCTGCCGTTTCGACTTGCTGGCGCTCTACCGTTGAGTTGCTCATCGCGTACTCCCCACCGTCGGCCGGCTCCGGCTCACTGCCCCAGGAGAAGGTTGTTGAGACCGTTGTAGAGGCGCAGGATGACGACGTCGGCTATCCACAGGAAGATCGCGAAGATGACGCTCGTGATCAGCACCACGACCGTGGTGCCCACGACCTCCTCCCGCGAGGGGAACGTCACCTTCTTCATCTCGGTGCGCACTTCGCCCAGGAAGGCGCCGAGCCTGCGGACACTTGCCATCTGCGTTCCTCCGACTCCCTCTCTTACTCCCTGAAACCGGCCTCCGCCTTTGTCCGGACGCCCGATCCGTCTTGCCGTCTACGTCCTCCGAAGGAAGGTCTGGCAGGCCAGGAGGGTCTCGAACCCCCAACCTTCGGTTTTGGAGACCGATGCTCTACCAATTGAGCTACTGGCCTGAATCTCCCAACTCGAGCCGGTACCGACTATTCGGCGATGTCGGTGACGGTGCCGGCGCCCACCGTGCGGCCGCCCTCGCGGATCGCGAAGCGCACGCCCTTCTCCATCGCGATCGGAGCGATCAGCTCC
>JAPVWO010000190.1 GCA_027493375.1 Candidatus Multivorans thiocomprendens
TGCCGGAACTCGTCGTGCGAGCGCCGATCTACGCGACCGGCATCATCTCGGCGTTCTGGTTCGTGGAGCGGATGGGCCGGATCGTCGTCTGACGCCGTTGGCCTCGAACATGCCTTGGAACGGACGGTTCGGCACGCAGACCTGCAATGGGCCGGCCAGCAACCTTGCAATCGGCCGGGACAAAACCCTTCAATCGGACGACACCATACCTTTCAATCAGACGGGATTCAACGTTACGATCAGCCGCATGTCGAGGCCGACCTTCTACCGACGCGGCGCCGAGCAGCGGCTTGCCGAGGCGCTGGAAGACTCGCCGGTCGTGCTGATCCACGGTCCACGACAGTGCGGCAAGACGACCCTCGCCCAGTACGCCTGTACCGCGGATCACGCGACCTGGGCAGAGGACTTCACGGCCTTGACCGGCATCATGCCGGCCTCGGGACCCGGACACCGGGACTACGCATACATCAGCTTCGACGATGCAGTCGTCAGAGGCGGCGCCCGAGCCGACCCCGCTGGCTTCGTCGCGGATCTGCCCGAGCGGGTGATTCTGGACGAGGTCCAACACGTTCCCGCGCTCTTCGAAGCGATCAAGTTGGAGGTGGACCGTCGCCGGGTGCCCGGCCGCTTCCTGCTCACCGGTTCCACCAACGTGCTGCTCCTGCCGACACTGTCGGAGTCACTGGCCGGTCGCCTGCAGATCGTGCCGCTGTATCCGCTGACGCAACGTGAGCTGGCAAACCCGGCGGCAGGAGGCGCTTCCTGGTTGGGCACAGGCTTCCTGAACGCCCTCTTCGGAGACGGCTTCGGAGTTCGTCGAACCGAGCGGCTCGGCAAGCAGCTCCTCGACCGAATCGTCGGCGGCGGATTCCCCGCGGCACTGCGCCGTCCAACCGCCGGGCGTCAGGCCGAGTGGCACCACAACTACATTGAAGCGCGGATCCAGCGCGACGTTCGCGACCTGACGCGCATCCGGTCGCTCGACGTCCTGCCGGCGCTCCTCACCGCGACTGCCTCGCAAACGGCCGGACTGTTCAATCTCAGCAGTCTGGCGACGCCGTTCAGCCTGAGTCGTCCCACGATCGGCGAGTACGTCACGCTTCTGGAGCGGCTGTTCCTGCTGGAACGGCTCCGGCCATGGCACAGCAACCGGCTGAGCCGCCTGATCAAGACGCCCAAGCTGCACGTCGGCGACACCGGACTTGCGTCGGCGCTGCTGGACGTGGACGCCGAGTCGCTCGCCGCCGACCGCACCCTGGCGGGACGGTTGCTCGAGACGTTCGCGTTCCAGGAGCTGCGGCGCCAAGCCGGTTGGCATGGCGCATCCACGAGGTTCTTCCACTTCCGGGACAAGGAAGGCGCGGAGGTGGACATCGTGATCGAGCGCGGCGCCCGGTCCCTGGCCGGGGTGGAAGTCAAGGCCGGCGCCACGGTCACCCGAGCGGACTTCAGCGGTCTGCGCAAGCTGGCAAGGGCGGCAGGCGAGCACTTCGTCCGCGGCGTGGTGCTCTATGACGGCGAGATCAGTACGAGTTTCGGGGAACGGATGTACGCCGTGCCCGTGCGGCGACTATGGGAAACGGCATGACGGTGCCGGCGGCCGCGCGGACGCTAAGATGACGCTTCCGCCCGGGGCAGGTTGATCGGAAGAGGAGCCGGCGTATGGCGAAGGCAGGCGACGAGGCGCAAGCGGCCGACAACGGCAAGCCGAAAGGACTTCTCAACCGGTTCCTGAACGCCATCGAGGTCGTCGGCAACAAGCTGCCGGACCCGGCGATCCTGTTTCTGCTGCTGCTGTTTCTGACCTGGATCGCCTCGGCGCTGCTGGCGCCGGTCCAGTTCGCGGACATCCACCCGGTCACCGGCGAGCCGGTCCGGATCCAGAACCAGCTCACCGGCGAGGCGTTGGCGACGTTCATGGCGCGGCTGGTGACGACGTTCACCGGGTTCGCTCCGCTGGGCGTGGTGCTCGTCGCGCTCCTCGGCGTCGGCGTGGCCGAGAAGACGGGCTTCATCAACACCGGCCTGCGGCTGATCCTCGGCTTCACGCCGAGGAGCCTGCTGACACCGATGCTGATCCTCGCCTCGATCGTCAGCCACACGGCGGCGGACGCCGGCTACGTCCTCGTCATCCCGCTCGGCGGGGTCATCTTCTACGCCGCCGGCCGTCATCCGCTCGCCGGCATCGCGGCCGCTTTCGCCGGCGTGTCGGGCGGCTTCTCGGCCAACTTCATCCCCTCGGGCATCGATCCGCTGCTCCAGGGGTTCACTCAGTCCGCCGCCCAGATCCTCGATCCCGAGGTGCTGGTCAACCCGCTTTGCAACCTCCTGTTCACCGCGCTGTCCTCCATCCTCGTGGTCGCCGTCGGCTGGTACCTGACCGACCGGGTGATCGAGCCGAGACTCCGCGGCACCGAGATCGACGGCGACCCGGACGAGATGCCGAAGATGGAGGAACCGAGCCGGAGGGACCGTCTCGGCTTCCTGGCCGGCATGGGCTCCCTGGTGCTCGGCCTGGTCGTCCTGCTGATCTGGGCCTGGCCCGAGACGTCGCCGCTCCGCGGCGAGGCCGGCGAACTCACCGCGTTCTCGGCCCCGCTGATGCAGATGCTGGTGCCCCTGATCTTCGTCTTCTTCCTCATCCCCGGCGTCGTCCACGGCTATGTCGCCGGCACGGTGAAGACCCACCGGGACATCGTCGACGGCATGAGCGACGCGATGCGCACGATGGCCTACTACCTGGTCATGGCCTTCTTCGCCGCCCAGTTCATCGCCGCCTTCAGCAGTTCGAACGTCGGCCTGCTGATCGCGCTCAAGGGCGCGAACTTCCTGCGCGATCTGGGATTGCCGGCGCAGGCGACCGTGGTCGGCATCGTCCTGCTGTCGGCGGTGGTCAACCTCGTCGTCGGCTCGGCCTCGGCCAAGTGGGCCGTGCTCTCGGTGATCTTCGTGCCGATGCTGATGAACCTCGGCATCTCGCCCGAGCTGACGCAGGCCGCCTACCGGGTCGGCGACAGCGTGACGAACATCGTCACGCCGCTCATGCCCTACTTCCCGCTGGTCGTCGTGTTCTGCCAGCGCTACACGAAGAACGCCGGCATCGGAACCGTCCTTTCGCTGATGATCCCGTACGCCGTCACGTTGCTCATCACATGGACGATCTTCCTGATCGGCTACTGGCTGCTGGGCATTCCGCTCGGCCTCCAGGCGGGCTACACCTACCCCTGATTCGACCCGCCGCAGGCGATGACAAGACCGCTAACGGTTGGAACGACGCGAAGGCGATGACGCGGTTGGGCGGTCCCTTGAGTTCCCCCGCGTTCGTCCGCGCGGTTCCCGCGTTCGTTCTGCTCGCCGCCGGCCTGCTCGTGCCGGCGGCGCCGGCGGAGGCGCAGCCGACCCGGCCGATCTACCCGGTCTACGAGGGTTACGTGACGAACGACGATGACACGGCCGTTCTCGTGTTCGGCTACTACAACCACAACTCGGTCGCGGTCGAGATCCCGGCCGGAGACGAGAACGGCTTCGATCCCGGACCGGCGGACCGCGGCCAGCCGACCGTCTTTGAACCGGGCCGGCAACGCAACGTCTGCCTGATCGTCCTGCCGGTCGACTACGAGGGCAACCTGAGCTGGTCCGTGACCGTGGCCGGCAACACCGGGAGGACCACGGAACGCGGCGGACTCGATACGCTCTACCTGATCGAGAACATCTCCATGGCCCACCACTTGGCAAGGCGCGTCGACACCGCCACCGCCGAGCACGGCGTCTGCGTCGAACCCCAACCGGCCACCACCGGGAGCGAACGATGAAGAGCGCAGTCCCCCTCTTGACTCCGGCAGCGATTCCGGCCCTCGCGTTCCTTGCCGTTCCGGCTTTCTCGCCGGCCGCGGCGGCCGACGCGGACACGCCGACCTTCAGCCGCGACATCGCGCCGATCTTCCAGCGCTCGTGCCAGCGCTGCCACCGACCCGAGACCGCCGCGCCCATGTCGCTTCTCACGTACGAGCAGATCCGGCCCTGGGCACGGTCCATCCAGCGCCGCGTCGAGTCCCGGCAGATGCCGCCCTGGCACATCGACCGGACCATCGGCGTCTACGAACCGGACCCGAGCCTGAGCGACGAGGAGATCGCCCTGGTCACGGCCTGGGTCGATGGCGGCGCCCCGCGCGGCAACCCCGCCGACCTGCCACCGTCGATCGAGTGGCCGGACGGCGACGCCTGGGAGTACGGCGAGCCCGACCTGGTCGTCGAGATGCAGGAAGACATGGTGGTGCCCGCCGAGGGTCCCGACCTGTTCGTCAACTTCATCGCGGACACGGGTCTCACCGAGGACCGCTACATCCGCTGGATCGAGGTCAAGCCGAGCAAGGCGGGCAGGCCGACCGTCCACCACACGATGGTCTACGCCATCCAGGACGACGCGGAGTACGTCGGCGAGGACTTCTTCGAGCGCGACGACGACCCGAACCGCCGCGATGCCGACGGCAACCCGGTCGGCTCACTGCTGATCGAGTACGCGGTCGGCAACACCGGCGACATCTACGCCGAGAACACCGGCAAGCTGCTGATGGCGGGCGCCAGAATCCGTTTCAGCGGCCACTACCACTCGCTCGGCGAGGAGATCCGCGACCGCCAGCGGGTCGGCTTCGGCTTCTACCCCAGGGGCGTCGTGCCGAAGCACCGGATCGTCTCCACCCGGCTGTTCGCCGGCCTGCCCAGCAACCGCGGCTGGCGCAACAACGAACTCTCCATTCCGCCCGGCGCGGACAACGTCCGCCACGACGGCTACCGCGTCCTCGACCGGCCGATCCAGTTGATCAGCTTCCAGGCCCACATGCACTACCGGGGCAAGGGAATGGAGCTGGAGGCGATCCACCCCGACGGCCGCCGCGAACTGCTGACCCGGATTCAGAACTACGACTTCAACTGGCAGATCGCCTATCCCTACAAGCACCCGCCCGTCTTCCCCGCGGGCACCGTCCTCCACGTGACCTCGTACCACGACAACTCGGAGAACAACCCCTACAACCCCGACCCGACCGCCTGGGTCGGCTGGGGCAACCGCACCGTCGACGACATGGCGATCGGCTGGACGAACTTCGTGTTCCTGTCGGAAGAGGACTACGACCAGCACGCGGCGGCCGGCGCCGCCACCGGCGCCGGCGAGTAGCGGCGGGCACCAGTAGCACCCGCCGGTCCGAGGCCGAGGGGAGGGGTTCCCTGCGGCCGTTCGCGTTCACCAAGGAGATGGAATGACGGCGCTCACTCCACTCCGCTCGCTCCACGACGGCGTTGGTTCCTGAAGCGTCGTCGAGCGTCGCTCGCTCCGAGTCCGCTGGGATCCCCTCCCCTCGGCCCCGGACCGGCTGGACGGCGTCGGGCACTGGCACGTCGTCCCAGTGCCAGCCCCGGAACGCTTACGGACTGGGGCCTTGACGCCTACTCAAGAGTCCTGGTGGGCACAACAGCAGTGCGTACGCCGCTGTCTCTCCAAGCGAAGATCAAGCGGTCGGCGCGGCGTACTAGCTTGGGTACGCCGACGGCGCTGCGGCCAGCGGGCATCGGCGCTACGGTGAGTGCTGTGCCGGTGCTTTCGTCCTTGCTGATCCGGCGGACCCGCAGTTCGAAGTGACCGGCTTCTGAGCGCTCGACCCAACTGACCGCGGCGCTCCCGTCCTTGAGCGTGGCGACGCCGGCCCAGCCGCGCGGGGAGCCTTCGTCGATTCGGATTGGATCGTCGAATCGTTGCTCTGTGGTGTTCCAGAAGGCAGCCAGTACCTTCGACTCGCCGGCGGCGGCGGTGAACCAGGCGACAGCCGGACCGGTTTCGCCTGAAGCCAGGGCGGGGCCGTTCGTCGGGCAACCGCGGATGTGCCAGCCGTCGCGGTGAACGAGTTTCGCACTGCTCCATCGTTCGTCCTGGAGGCGGGCGAAGGAGATGTCCCGGAACTCGCCTTCGCGGCGGTCACGGAAGGCGAGAAAGAGGCCATCCGAACTCGGCGCCATCGCCGTCGTGCAGCAACTGCACACGTCGGCGTCCACCTGGCGGTCGTCAACCAGCCTGCCGGCTGCGTCGAAGCGGGCTGAACGAAGGGCCATCCGCGGCTCCACCTCGCCGTGTCCGGCGGAGGCCGGCTCCGCCTCGCCGTCGCCGACGCTGGACAGGTAGGCCATCTCGAATCCGTCCGCGACCGGGGCATACGCCACGAATCCGGCGTACCCGTCAACGCCTTCGCCACTCGCCTGGAACGCGTCTCGCCAAGTCAGACCCCGGTCGTCCGAGAACGCCAGCCGAATGCCGTAGCCGTAGTCGCCCTGACGGTCCTCGTCATGAACCAGCCAGTGCGCCGCGAGCCGGTCGCCGCCCAGTGGCACCACTGCGGGGTGGTCGATCCAGTTGACGAACCAGTCCTTGCCCGACGCAATCGTGATCGCGTCGGCCCACTCGTCCCCGCGAAACTCCGCGAACCGCAGGGCATGACCGCCCCCTTCCGCAGGCTCAACCCAACTCAGGAACACGACGCCACCCTCAGCCGCCGCGAGGGAGTAACTGCTGCTCTTCTCTGCCGCAGGCGTGTCGAGTAGCCGCACCTCCGCGGATGCAGCAGTAGCCAATAACACGACAGGCGTGAGGCATCGCGCGAGATGGCTCATGAACGCCGCAGTGTTTCAGATGGCGCCACAAAGGAGCGAGGCTTCGCCTCGCCGCTACCCCGGACGCCACCGCTACGCGGCGTCGCCCGCAAGGCCGGCGAGGACGCCGGCGCACCTGTACCTTTCCGGGGTTGATTCCGGTCACCGTCTTGTATCGATTCGCCGCAGCCGCCGAGGCTGCGGTAGCTGTGG
>JAPVWO010000191.1 GCA_027493375.1 Candidatus Multivorans thiocomprendens
GCTGGAGTTGCCCGTCGAGGTGGACCTCGACCTCTTGAGATCCGGTCCCGAGCGACTGGAGATGCTGACGCCCGAGCGCGACGTCATCGTCGTCGAGCGGACCGTCTTCGAGGATCGCGGAGGCGGGAACGTCATGTGGCAAGGCCGAGTTCCCGGCCACGTGCACGACACAGTTGTCCTGACGATTCACGAAAGTCACCTTCTCGGCGAGTACGGCACGCCCGGCGAGACGAAGTTCGAAGTCCTCACGAGGCGATCCGCCAACTCCATCAAGAGGATCGGCATTCCGGAAGACGTGCCCGCGTTCTGGTGCGCCGCGGGCCCCGCTCCGGTCGGAGGCGCTCTGTCCGCAATACCCCCGCCCGACCTCCGCGGGCGAGCGACCCCGTCTCACGCGCACACAATCCAGTCAACCGGCGCTCCACCGTTGGAACTGGATGTCCTGGTGCTCTACACACCGGCAGCCGAGGCTCTGGTTCGTGACAACTGGCTGATCCACTTCGGCGCCGAGCTTCAGGCGACCCTGGACTACGCGAATCTCGTCCTCTCGAACACGAACGTCAACGTGCGCATCAAAGTCCTGCACGTGGCTCCGGCTCCCGCGGCAGTCGTCTCCAGCGAAACGACGGGCGCCAACCAGCTTGGCGCGGCGCAAGCCGATAACGAGGTGAAGGCCCTGCGCTCACGCTACGGCGCCGACATCGTCTATCTGGCGATTGCCTCCCAGACGCAGCCGGTAGCCGGTCAGGCCTGGACCCGCGAGCGCGGCGACCCGATCAAGGACTTCTCGGCTTGGGCGTTCTCCTTTGGAAACTATCTCCAAGGCGGCGAGACCACGTTCATGCGAAGGACCTTCATTCACGAGATAGGCCACAACCTGGGAATGAACCACGACCACGCCAACACGATCGCGACCCCGAGCTCGTCCCTCTATCCTTACGCCTTCGGGTACACGGACACCAGCCGCTGGCCGGCCATTGCGACGATCATGAGCTACGGCACGGGCGACGCCGTCTGGGAGCCCTACTTCTCCACGACGCGAGTGTCGCCCAACGGGTGGATTCTCGGCGTCGTCGACTCCGCCGAGAACGAGAGACTACTGCGTAACGTGATTGCCTCCGCGATCACCATGAGCGATCATCTGCCGCCTCGGAACCCGGCCAACCTCACCGTCAGGAACACCCAAACAGGAGGCGGCACCCCGGCCGTCAGCCTGACCTGGACTGACAGGTCCGCGAACGAAACGGGCTTCGTCGCCTACGCCGAACCGGTGGGCGGCGCCACGATCTCTGGCCCCAGTTTGCCAGCGGACACGACATCCACCACAATCACCGGGCTCACTCTCGGCATCGAGCACGACTTCTTCGTAACCGCCATAGGCGCGCACGGCAACTCGAACTCCAACACGGTAAGGCTCCTCGTCGACAACGTACCTGACGCGCCTTTCGACCTCCAGGGCCGACGCAAGAGCCAAACCGCGGTGGAACTCGCCTGGCGGGATGACTCCACCACTGAGGAGAGCTTCCAGGTGGAGTATCGACTGGATCAGCAGACCTGGAGCCAAGGACCGGCTCTTTCGGCCAACACCGAAGCAACCAGCGTCAGCGGTCTCCAGAGCGCCGCCCAGTACGAGTTCCGGGTCGCCGCGAAGAACACGCATGGTACCTCGAGGAGCGAGTCGCTCACTCTCGACCTCTCCACGACGCCGCCGACGACCCCAGTCCTCGGCGGAGCGCCCGAGCGCCGCGAGGGCCGACTTCAGGCGCGGCTGAGCTGGCCGAGCGACTCGGCAACTGGCGTCGTATTCCACGTGCAGCAGCGGTGGGCCGGAACACGGAAATGGCGACTCCACCAAACGATAGCCAACAGCTCCGGCAACTCGAACCGGAGCTTCGTCGACGTCAGTCCACTCGGAAGCCGGGATTATCGCGTGGTGGCCATAAACGCCGGTGGCCGCGTGGCCAGCAACCACGTCACGCTCAATCTGCGCTCGCTTGGCGCCGACGTTCCCATTTCTCCCGGCTATCTCGTCGCCGCGGCACTCAGCACCACAAGCGTGTCGCTCAGTTGGAATGATTATGCGTCTAACGAAACAGGGTACGACGTCTACTACCGTACCAAGGGCGCCACCGGCGACTGGATCCTTCATGCTTCCTTGCCCGCGGACTCCGAGGCCGCGACCGTCGCAAACCTCTCGGAGAACTCGACCGTCGAGTTTCGCGTAGCGACCACGAACGCCAACGGGGCGGCGTATAGCAGAAGCGTCACCGTTGATCTCAGCGTCACCTTGCCCGAGCTGGTGTTGAGTGCCGGCGTTAGTCGCGTTCCTCCCGCGAACTCTGAATTGCAGGTCGACCTCGCCTGGACGGTGACGGGAGGAACGCCCGAGGCGCCCATCATCGTGCAACATCGGGCACTTGGCGGCGGGTGGGACAACCTCGGCTACCACCCCGCGGAGGCGCGGAAAGACACCTACGCGTCCCTCCACGGCAACATACACCACTGGCGCGTGGAAGCAAGAAACGCGGGCGGTACTGTTCGAAGCAATGTGGTAACGGTCGATCTTCGCGAGATTTCACCCCTGGCCCCGGCGCGGCCGGCGGTTGCCCAGACGGGTCCGACGGAACTTCTCTTGACGTGGAGTGATGAATCGGACAATGAAGATGGATTCGATGTCAGCTACTGGTTCGAGAACGAGCGAATCGAGTACGCACGGGTGGCCGCGAACGCCGAGTCACTTGCGCTCACCGGTCTACACCCCGGTCGTTATCAGATCGACGTTTACTCTGCTAACGCCTACGGCAGGGCGTGGGGTGGAAGGGTCTTCCCGACGTTGCCGACTCCCACGCCGGCGCCGCCCCTTCCGGCTTCGAACCTGATGGGGAGCGCACGAAGCGCCACAAGAGTAGACCTGTCCTGGACCGACAATGCAGACGATGAGGCCGGCTTCGACCTGGCCTACCGGCGGGAACCCGGCGACTGGACCACGACTCAGTTGGCTTCGGATTCCGAGTCCGCCACCGTGGAGGGACTGCGCGGAGGGGAGTCGTACGTGTTTCGAGTGCTCGCCAAGTCGTCGGCCGGATCCTTGACCAGTAACTGGATCACAGTCGATCTTGCGGCGGCGCCACCTCAAGCCCCGACTGCGGTGACCGCGACGGCCAAGAGCGGAACCCGGGTGGAAGTGTCCTGGAACGACGAGTCGGAGGATGAGACCGGTTTCAAGATCCAGCACCGCCCGACTCGGGGCAGGTGGATCGACAACACGGCCCCAGCGGACGCTCAAGCGGCCACGGTCAAGAATCTCAACCCCGGCACGACGTACCGGATTCGAGTTAGGGCCACGAACGAACACGGAGATTCGCTGCCCAGCAACGAGGTCAGCGTAACCACTCTCGACCGGCCAACTGCACCATCGAAGGTCACGGTGAACGCTGTTGGTTCGACGTCCGTGCGGGTGGGCTGGCGGGACAACTCCTCGGACGAAACCGCATTCGACGTGGAGTACCGGAAGGCAGGCGGCTCCTGGGAGGCGGGCGCGACCCTTACCGCCAACACGACCTCCGCGACGCTGACTGGTCTCTTGCCCAGCACCTCGTACGGTTTCAGAGTCCGGGCGCGGAACAGGCAGGGCCGAAGGACCAGTTCTACCGTCAGTTTGACCATGCCGCCAGCGGCGCCGTCCGGGCTGTCTGCGTCGGTAGCGAGTAGTGGACGCGTGGATCTCGCCTGGACCGACAACTCAAGCGACGAAACGGCATTTCAGGTTGAGTACCGCGAGAACGGGATTGTCGGATGGACGAGAGAAGTGACGGTAAAGGCCGACGTCGAATCGGCCACCGTCGACGGCCTCGACGAGAGCACGATGTACGAGTTTCGAGTCATCGCCACAAACACAAACGGAGAGTCAACGCCGAGCGGCTCCGCGTTCGCAACCACGAGAGCGGCCACGCTGACCGTCGCGGGCCTCGCCAGCGGCACGGTGGCGGAGAACGCGGTGTACACGTCGGCGACGCCGACGGTGAGCGGCCATCGCGGCGCGGTGACCTGGACCAAGGAGG
>JAPVWO010000192.1 GCA_027493375.1 Candidatus Multivorans thiocomprendens
GATCGAGCCTTGAGCCGCCGTCAGGACTCCCGAGGGACCGGAGACGCCAGTGATCGTGTAGTCCTCTCCCCGCGTTGCCGTGCCGGACAGCGTGTAGCGGACGGACAGGTCCGTGCGGGCCCCTGGCAGGAAGCGGATGGTGGCGTCGAACGTGCCGCCGTCCTCCTTGACGCTCCCCGGTATGTTGGCCCATGCCAGCGGCGTTTGGGCGGAAACCGGGCCGTTCATGGCGAACAAGGCGGCGGTTGCGAGGAGCCAAACCCGTTCGTTGCGCGCAAATCGCTGGCGTCGATGGACCGGCATGCTGTTCAGTGCCTGGGGACAGACGTGATCCCCAACGGTACCGCATCGGCAGCCGGCCGGTAGGACTACTTCACGTCGAGGCGTCAGTCCTTCCTGCTCCGTGGAGCCTGGAGGCGGACGTCGGGTGTCGCCCGACGGTCTCGGCGTCCTGACCGGAGGCTTTGGCGACAGCCGCCAGGACGCTACGGCGCGGTCTGGTCGGACTCGCCGACCGCGTCCCAGAGCAGCTCCGCCACGTCTCTGACCTTGACGTCGCGGTCGCCGCGGCGGGCGTTCACGCCGTCGTCGAGCATGGTGGCGCAGAAGGGACAGCCCACGGCCACCACGTCGGCGCCGGTGTCGACCGCCTCCTGGGCGCGTTCCTGGTTGACCCGTTGGTCGGGGGGCTCGTCGACGAAGGCCATGCCGCCGCCGCCGCCACAGCAGAAGCTCGTGTTCCGGCTGCGCTCCATTTCGACCTGGCGGGCGCCACCGACCCCCGCCAGCAGGTTGCGGGGCGCGTCGTACTCGCCGTTGTGGCGGCCGAGATAGCAGGGGTCGTGGAAGGTGATCGTCGGGCCCCCGTTCGAGCTTCCGGCGGCGCCGTTCCCGTCGAGACGGCCCTGTTCCAGCAGTTGATCGAGGAACTGGGTGTGGTGGTAGACCTCGTAGCTGCCGCCGAAGTGCGGGTACTCGTTCCTGAACGAGTTGAAGCAGTGAGGGCAGGAGGTGACGACCTTGCGAACGCCGTAGCGTTCCATCGTCTCGACGTTGCCCTTGGCCAGCATCTCGAACAGGAACTCGTTGCCGACGCGGCGGGCGGGGTCGCCGGTGCAGGACTCCTCGCGGCCGAGGATCGCGAACTTGACCCCCGCCTTCCGGAGCAGCTTCGCGGTGGCCCGAACGGTGTTCCGGTTGCGCTCGACCAGGGCGCCGCCGCAGCCGACCCACATCAGGACCTCGGCCCCGTGCGGATCGTCCATCTCGGCCATCACGTCGATGTCGAGGCCCTCGGTCCAGTCGACCCGGCTGAACTGCGTGCCCGCGAACGGATGCTGACGGGACTCGAGCGAGTTCATCATGTCCATCATCCCCTCGGGGAAGTCCGCCTCCTCCATGACGAGGTAGCGGCGCGCGTCGACGATCTTCGGCATCTGTTCGATGTGGACCGGGCAGGCCTCCATGCAGGCGGCGCAGGTGGTGCAGGCGAAGAGCGCTTCCGGCGATACGGCCGTCTTCTGGTCGATGATCGGCAGGAGCTCGCCGTCGCCGTTGCCGCCGTCGCCGTTGCCGTTCGCCAGGACGCTGTCGCCGCGGTCGTGCATAAGGGCCTGCAGGTCGAGGATGATGTCGCGCGGCGACAGCGACTTGCCCACCGTGTTGGCCGGGCAGACGTCGGTGCAGCGGCCGCACTCCGTGCAGGCGTCGAAGTCGAGCAGGTCCTTCCAGGTGAAGTCACCCAGGTGATTGATCCCGAAGCGCTCGGCCGTCTCGAAGTCGATCGTCTTGAGCGAGCCGCCGTAGCCGTCCAGGTTGGCCGTGAAAATGTTGAGGGGCGCCGTGAAGACGTGCGACATCTTGCTGAACGGCACCCAGGCGATCCAGCCGAACGCCACCACCAGGTGGAACCACCAGATGATCGCGTGGCCGCGCTGCATCGCCGTGTCCGTCATCCAGGGATCGGAGCCGAGAGCGAACAGGTTGCCGATCGGCGACCAGGCGGCCCAGGGGTCGTCGGTGACGGCGATACGCCAGCCCTCGATCATGAAGCCCGTCAAGGCCATGACGAAGATGGTGACCAGAATCCAGCTCGCCTCGTCGGTGTAGACCAGCAGCTTCGGCTTCGAGATCCAGCGTCGAATCGCGGCCAGCGCGACCCCGACCATCACGAACAGGCCGAAGATGTCGACGGTCAATGACTGGAAGATCAGGTAGAAGTGCCCCTTCATGATGTGCAGGGGCGTGTCGTGGTGGATGGCGACCACGGTGGTGGCCAGGAACAGCACGATGAAGCCGGTGTAGACGAGCGTGTGGAAGGTGCCCGCGTAGCGCCTCTTGATCGTGCGGCCCTGGCCCACGGCGTTCTTGAGGAAGAGCCGCAGCCGCTCGCCCGGCCGGTCGAAACGGACTTCCGGCTGACCGGCCCGCCAGCGCCGGATCTTGAGCCGGAAGCCCCAGCCGAAGACCGCCAGGGTGGGGACCATCAGGACGTACACCAACCAGGTGTACTCGATGTTCCAGAAGACCTCTCGGGTTGCCTGCGCGGGGTCCATGAGGGGCACTGTACCGCCGACTCGAAACATCCGGCAATGCCGGTCAGTCGCCGGGCCGGCTTAACCTCTTGTTCATGAATAACTTACAGTGAGTCGCGGGCTCGCACCGTATCCGATGCGGAATGGCTGTAAGTTACTGATAATAAAGGGTTTACAAGGTGTGTAGATGGTTGCTTTCCGCAGAGTTTTCCGCAGATTCTGCGGACTCCGGGCGGCGCGGGACCGCCTTCAGGACGTCGCCGGGCGGGGATAGCCCAGGTCGGTGAGGGTCTGCTCGATCTCGTCGAGGATCGCCGGGTCGTCGATCGTCGGCGGTACCGTCCAGGACTCGCCGTCGGCGATGCGCCGCATCGTGCCCCGGAGCACCTTGCCGGACCTCGTCTTGGGCAGGCGCTCGACGATCGCCGCGACCTTGAACGACGCGACCGGCCCAAGCTGGTCGCGCACGCTCTGCACGAGTTCCGGGACGATCTCAGCCTCGGTCCGGCTCGATCCCGCGTAGAGCACCGCCAGTCCCAGGGGCACCTGTCCCTTGAGCGAGTCGGCTACGCCGATGACGGCGCATTCGGCGACGTCGCGGTGGGAAGCCAGGATCTCCTCCATGGCGCCGGTGGACAGGCGATGGCCGGCGACGTTGATCAGGTCGTCCGTCCGGCTCATGATGTAGAGGTAGCCGTCGTCGTCGAGGTGGCCCGCGTCGCCTGTCTGGTAGTAGCCGTCGTACTCGCGGAGGTAGGACTCGACGTAGCCCTCGTCGTTCCGCCACAGGGTCGGCAGGCAGCCGGGCGGCAACGGCAGGCGCAGCGCGATCGCGCCGTTCTCGCCCGGCGGCACTTCCCGGCTCGAGCCGGGGGCGCCGGCATCGTCGTGGTCGAGAATCCGCACGTCGTACCCGGGCACGACCTTCGTAGGTGAACCATGCTTGACCGGCAGGGCGCCCAGGCCGACGCAGTTGGCGGCGATCGCCCAGCCGGTTTCGGTCTGCCACCAGTGGTCGATGACCGGCACGCCGAGCTTGTCCTCGGCCCACTGCACGGTGTCCGGGTCGGCGCGCTCGCCGGCCAGGAACAGGGTGCGCAGGCAGCTCAGATCGAACTTCCCGATGAGTTCGCCGCGCGGGTCCTCCCTCTTGATCGCGCGGAACGCGGTCGGCGCCGTGAACAGCGCCGAGACGTTGTGTTCCGATATGACGCGCCAGAAGGCGCTGGCGTCAGGCGTGCCGACCGGCTTCCCTTCGTAGAGCACCGTGGTGCAGCCGTGGATCAGCGGCGCATAGACGATGTAGGAGTGTCCGACCACCCAGCCGATGTCGGACGCGGCCCAGTAGACCTGGCCGGGCGCCATGCCGTAGACGTTGCGCATACTCCAGTCGAGAGCGACGAGGTGGCCGCCGTTGTCGCGGACGACGCCCTTGGGAACGCCGGTCGTTCCGGAGGTGTAGAGGATGTAGAGCGGATCGGTGGCTTTGACCGGAACGCAGTCGGCGGCTTCGGCCGCGGCCATCGCGTGGTGCCAGTCGCGGTCGCCCGAACCGAGCTCGGCGGTGTGCTGGGGACGCTGGAGCATGACGGTCGCGACCGGCTTGTGGGCCGACATCGCGATCGCCTCGTCGAGGAGGGGCTTGTACTCGACGATGCGGGCGGTCTCGATGCCGCAGGAAGCGGCAAGGACGACCTTCGGCCTGGCGTCCTCGATCCGGGTCGCGAGTTCCCTGGAGGCGAAGCCGCCGAAGACCACGGAGTGGACGGCGCCGAGGCGGGCGCAGGCGAGCATGGCGACGGCCGCCTCCGGCACCATCGGCATGTAGATCAGCACCCGGTCGCCGCTCTCGACCTCGAGGTCCTGCAGGACGCCGGCGAGCCGCGCGGTCTGCTCCCGCAGATCGGAGTAGGAGAGCGTCCGTTTCGTGCCGGTGACGGGGCTGTCGTGGATCAGCGCCGCCTGGCCGCCTCGCCCGGCTTCGACGTGCCGGTCGACAGCGTTGTAGCAGGTGTTGACCTCCGCTCCGGCGAACCAGCGGTAGAACGGCGGGTTCGCGTCGTCCAGCACACGGTCCCAGCGCCTGTGCCAGGAGATCGCCTCGGCGGCCTCGGCCCAGAACCCCTCCGGGTCGGTTCGGGCCCGGTGCAGCGTCTGTTCGTAGCGGGTGCTCACGGTCGGCCGCCGCGGACGTCCTCCCAGATCCCCACATCGAACCGGCCGAGCGAGTCGGCCGCGCCGCGGAACATCGCGTTCGTGTTGAACTCCATCGCGATGGCGCCGTTCCGGCCGACCGCGATGATGCCGCCGTCACCGGGTTTCAGCGTCTCGCGGATGACCTTTTGTACGGCGTCTTCAACGGAGAGGCTGGCGTACTCGATGAGCGCCGAGACGTCATGGGCTACGGTGTGGCGGATGAACTCCTCGCCCCGGCCGGTGCAGGAGATCGCCGCCGTCTCGTTGTTCGCGTAGGTGCCGGCGCCGATGACGGGCACGTCGCCGACGCGGCCGACACGCTTGAGCATGGTGCCGCCGGTCGACGTGGCGGCCGCGAGATTGCCGTAACGGTCCATGGCGACCGCGCCGACGGTGGCGAGATGGGAGGCTCCGCCGAAGTCGACGGGCACTCCGGCGTTGCCCGTGTCGTTGCCGTCGGCCCGCGCCGTCGCGTCGCCGTCGGTGGAGGCGGCGGCGCTTCGGCGGGCGCGCAGTTCGCGGAACCTCTCCAACTGCGGTTCCGTGGTGAAGTACGCCTGCGGCTGGCGGCGCGCGCCGACGTAGGCGGCGAAGTCGTCCGCTCCCGGCCCGCTCAGGAGAACGTGGTCCGATTCCTCCATGACGCGGCGAGCCAGCCGGACCGGATTCTGGACGTTCTTGACACCCGCCACGGCGCCGACCGCCAGCGTGCGCCCGTCCATGATGGCGGCGTCCATTTCGTGGGTGCCGACGAAGGTGAACACGGCGCCGCGGCCGGCGTTGAATCGCGGGTCGTCCTCCAGCGTGGCGACCACCTCCTCGACCACGCGGAGGCTCGCTTCACCCGCCGCCAACTGCTCGCTGCCGAGCGACAGTACGTCGCGCAGGGCCTGGTAGTAGTCCTCGGCGTCCGTCGTGTCGCGACGGGCGCTTCCCGCGCCGCCGTGAATGGCGAGCGACCATTCGGGGGCGAGCATCGGTTCAGCCGTTTCTCCGTTCGTCGGACTCAAGTTCTGCCCGTCCTGGTTGGTTCGTTCCGCTCCGGGCTCGGGCGCCATGCATCCGGCGCAACCGAGAACGAGCGCGACGACGACTGCCAGATGGGTCGGTTCCGGTTGTCGAACCATCTGCACGACCGAGCTACTGGGGCAGCAGCCTGTCGATGAGAGTAATGACGGCTACACCGAGCAGGATCAAGCCTGCCAGCCGGAGAAGCATCCAGTTCTTCAGACCTTCGAGATCGGCCTTGGTGGGGCGGTGCTGCAGTTCGGTTTCGATGGCCGTCAGGCGGTTCTCGACGGCTCGCAGGCGGCTGTCCCACCCGCCGCCGTTCCCGTTTCCCGAGACAGGTTTGGGCGTGGACGTCGGGAACTGGACCGGCTCGCTCATTCTGCCTCCCACGCGGCCAGCTTCTGCCACAGAGAGGAGACCGCGTATCCAAAGTACCCGTCCTCGACCAACTTGAAGATGACCCAGGTGCGATCATATTGCTGGCGTTCGTCGGTGCCGCTCAGCCCGAGAGCTTCGCCGACTTCAGCCGCGGTTCCAAGGTCGGAGGCAAGCGCCCAACTGGTGTCGTTGAGCTGCAGATTCCTCGGAACGCGCTCGTGGGTGAGGTCCGGCGTGGTTGTCGTGCTGCCTTCCGGCAGTACGAGCAAGTAGATGTTCACGAGCGTCACCGTACCAGACCGCCGATGGGCTCATCGTTGGGGGGCGTGGCGGGTTTGTCCCTGAGTGCCGGTCCGATCGAGCCGACCGACAGGGAGACCGCCATGGCCCGTTAGAGTTGTGCGTTCTCTTGCCCTTGGCAGGTCCCGTGTCCGTGAAGCCCATCGTAGACCGAGCGCCGGCGTGTCCGGGCTGCGCCGTTCCGATGGAGGCTCGCCCGGGGAGAGGCGGCAAGCTGTTCTGGGCATGCTCCAATCCTTCGCGCTGCGAGGGCGATGGTCGCGGCCGGGCCGTTCCCATGTGTCCGGCGTGCGGCGGGGGGATGGAGGCCCGCGAAGGCCGACGTGTCCGCGTCCCGGTCGGCCAACTCGACCGGAAGCCGCTTTGTGCCGGTCGAGTGGCGAACGGGGAAGGCCCCATCCGGATTCCTGGTCGAGTTTGCCGCGGTGGCGGCGGTGCCCGAGTTCGCTGTCCCTGACGACCGCCAGCGGGCAAAGGCCGTGCGACAGGCGGTCCACCGGGATTGTGCTCCGTTCTCCGCCGACCGTGACCGGACCGGCGGCGATGTGGACTCCTACGCGGCTGGCCTGTTTCTGACGAAGTTCCTTCAGCGGGGAAGGGCGCCGATGCCGACGCTTGGCATTGAACGGGAAGCTCTACGCGCTCACGATTTGCTGGAAGCGGTCGATGACGTCGGCGCCGAACGCGACAGCGTGAACCTGGGTTGGCGGCCGCAGGGGACGGCCTCTTCGTGCCTCTCGCCGGAAGAGGCGGCTGGCGTCCTGGCGTACCGCCGGGAGTTCATTCTGGAGCCGGAGTTCGAGGCCGTGACGGACGATTCGCTGTTCGACAGTCCTCTGGAGCATCGGTTCCTGGCGGAGTGGGTCCCTCGACATCTCGGCGCGAAGGCCGGCCATTGGTTCACGCCGCAGGCTCCGTTGGACACGATCCTGGATGCGGAGGGAGAGGAGTCGGAGTCGCAGGGGGACTCGGGAAGCGGGTCCCGGCGCATCGACTTCCTTTTCTGCCACCCGGGCGGACCGCCCTTGGCGATCGAACTGGACGGTCCGGAGCATGAACTGGCGGCGCCGGTCGACCGGAATCGTGACTTGGCGTTGCGGAAGGCCGGCATTGAGACCGTGCGCGTCGGCACGTCGGGGCTTGAGGAAGCGGTGTGCGGTCCGTTACGGCGATGTCGAGACAACCTGGGCCCGTTCCGGTAGGGGAGAGTGGCGCCAGGTCCAGGTCGCGGCCGGTGCCCGCGGGCTCATGCAGGAGCTCGTGGTCTGATCTATCAGCTCGCGGGCATGATGATGCCCGGAGTCACGTTGGTTGTCGATCCGACCATCGCTCTGATGGAGGATCAGGTGGAGAGTTTGGAGGCTGCCGGTCTCGACAGATCGACGAGCATTTCGAGCCGGACGCCGGCAGGGCGGATCGCGGATCTTCACGCCGGGGTCGGACGCGGTGAGTACCAGTTCCTGTTTCTGAGTCCAGAACGGCTTCAGATTCCGCGGTTCCGGCAGACGATGCGCAGTCTGACGAACAGCGCTCAGGTGAGCTTGGCGGTCGTCGACGAGGCGCACTGCGTTTCCGAGTGGGGGCATCCTGAAGCGGAAGGCGGAGGCGGTTTCGGCGCCGGAAGCCCCTGCCCGCGCCTTGGCGTTGGCGCGGTTGTCGATTGAGTTCACGTACGAGCAGGTAGAGCGCGGACGCCGGCGGATGATCCGGGAGGCGATGCTGCTGGCTCGGACCGCTCGAAACGACGCCGAGATACGGCAGCGTCTGCTCGACTACCTGAGCGAGGGCGTTGGGGCGGAGCATCTGGAACGACTGCTCGAACAGCCCGAAGTGGATCTGGATGCGTGGTGGGCGTTCGTCGAGAAGGTCACGCTGCCCCAGGAGGCGGGCGAGCTGAGGGGAATGTGCATTCGGGCGTTGGAGTCGTCGCCGGATCATCCCGGTCTGCTGCTGACCAGGGCCGTCGCCGAGGCGCTGTGTACGGATCATGATGAGGCGGTGAGCACGACCGGAATCGCCGATGCGATCCGGATTGGCCATGAGAAGTACGAACTTGGCGATGAGGAACTGGTGGCCGCACTCGGTCGAATGTTCGACGCCGCGGGAAATGGCCGCCCGGCGCTGGCGGCCCCGTTGACGGTCGCCTTGGTGCGTGTTGGCGCGGCGGGTGCGGACCTTCCGGGCCTCGCGTTCGCCTCCGCTCTTCTGGAACGTGTTTAGAACTGGGATCCGCGGAACTTCGTGGCTTGGTGCGCACGGAGAAACTGCGCCGGGTCGCGGAGCGGGCCGAGGCCGCGTCCGCTCGATTGAAGGACTGGCTGGCTGGGCCGGAAATGGCCCGTATTCTGGAGGGGGAAGATGGCCGATCAGGTGACGAAGGAAACGGATCAGCGGCTTGAGGAGGCCGCGGCGCGCGTGGACAAGGTCCTCAGAGACATGGAGGATCTCACGCCCGTTGGCGATGCCCTCTTGTCCACGAGACGCGGCCTCGGAGATGCGAGCAGGAGTATCGCCGGACTTGCCGACCAGGCCGGCGCCGCCATGGAGCAATTGTCGGTTGCGGCATCGGAGCGTTGGTGGCCGTGCTCATGGTGGTTCAGGTTCTGGGCCCCTGACGAACCGTGCGGGGCGCGGACTGCCGGTGGGGCATAATGCGCGCTCGGTGGCCAACACGAAACGTCTCTCGGACTATGAAGACGAGCGGGACCAGGACGCCTTCTGGGAGGCGATTCGTCCCGCCGACGAACCCCTGCGGCATCGCTGGTTCCTCCCCGCGGTCGTCCTGATCCTCGCCGTCAGCGTGCCCTGGTACCTGCCGCCGTCGGTGGGCGGCCGGCTGGCGGCCGGCCTGCCCGTCTGGACCTGGATCACGATCGCCTGCGGCCTGGCCCTGGCGGTCGTCACGGCTTTCGCTTCGTTGCGGCTGTGGCGGGACGGCGCCGATGAAGGCGGCGACGCCGCGAACGACACGGCGTCGCCGGCCGCGTCCGGGGAGAACCCGTGAGCACTTCCGTTCCCGAAGTGACCTTCGGGCCGGGCGCGCTGGCGGTCCTCGGCGGCTACCTCGTCGTCATGCTCGGCCTCGGCCTGCTCGGCCGTCTGAAGCAGAGGGAACGCTCGCTGCGGGACTTCTACCTCGGCGGCTCGACCTTCGGTTTCGCGGTGCTGTTCCTGACCCTGTTCGCCACCCAGTACAGCGGCAACACGCTGCTCGGCTTCGCCGGACGGTCCTACGTGCAGGGGGCGACCTACATCGTCAGCGTGACCTTCATGGTCCTCGTCATCACGGTGTTCATGATCTACGCACCGCGTCTGTTCCGCCTGGCCCGGCGCTTCGGCTACATCACGCCGACGGATTTCGTGTACCACCGTTTCGGCTCCCATCCGCTGCGCGTCCTCTGCGTCGTGCTCCTCTGCTGGGGCCTGGCGAACTACGTGCTCGAACAACTGGTGGCGATGGGGCACGGCGTCGAGGCGATCAGCGGCGGTCGCATGAGCTTCATGCAGGGCGTGCTGCTGCTGGTCGGCGTGATGCTGATCTACGAGTCGCTCGGAGGCATGCGGGCGGTGGCCTGGACCGACGCGGTGCAGGGTTCCCTGCTGCTCTGCGGCTGCGCGGTGATTCTCTACACGCTGGTGACCGCGGACGGCGGGCTTGCGGCGGCGTCGGAGGGGATTCGCGCCACGGCGCCGGAGAGGCTCGAGGCGCCGGACGCCCGCGGTCTGCGGACCTGGGTCAGCACGCT
>JAPVWO010000193.1 GCA_027493375.1 Candidatus Multivorans thiocomprendens
CTCGCGCACGCAACGCTACGCGACCGGGCGTCGCTGCCACCTGAACTGGGCGATCCTCGACAGCACATGGGAAGGCGAGTTCTGCCGCGTTCTCGACTCCCACCCCCAGGTCCTCGCCTGGGTGAAGAACCGCAGCCTGGGCTTCGACGTGCCCTACCGGTTCGGCGGCGCCACCCGTCTCTACGCGCCCGACTTCATCGTGGCTCTCGACTACGGCTACGGCGAAGACGAGCCTCTGCACGTCGTGGTGGAGGTCAAGGGCATGCGCGGGGAGGACGCGAAAGCCAAGAGGGAAGCCATGGACTCCTTGTGGGTGCCCGCGGTCAACGCGCTCGGATGCCACGGCCGTTGGGCGTTCCTGGAACTTGAGGATCCGCACGAGATGCACGGCGACTTCGACGCCCGGATCGCGGCCACGCTGGAGGAACTCGCCAGCGAAGAGCGCGCCAGGGAGGCCGCCCGTTTCCTCGCCGCGACCGGCGGCACGATGCCCGACGCCGAGTACATTCCGCGACGCCGGAGCCCGGAAGCGGGATGATCCTGGTGGACACCTCCGTCCGGATCGACAATCTCCGCGCTCCCAATCGGGAGTTGCAGGAGCGCGTGGAGGCCCGGGAAGTGCTCTGTCACGCCATGGTCGTTGGCGAGCTGGCATGTGGACACCTGCCCGAGCGCGACCGCTTCATCGATCAACTCAACGGCTTTCCGTCGCTGAAGACCCTGTCTGCCGATGACCTCCTGGCATTGATCGAACGGCACGCCTGGATGGGACGAGGCATCGGCTACGTGGACGCCAACCTCCTCGGCGCCGTGTTGGCGGACGGGAACGCCAGCCTGTGGACGACTGACCGGAAACTCCGGCAGCTCGCGGAGGAACTCGGCATCGCCCACGTCCCTGACTCAGTGGACGGCTAGCGACATGGCGAGAAGGAGCAAAAAGGTCGAAACGCTGATCCATCGCGAAGCGACGCGCCGCAACATCCCCACCGCCGAGTACCAGCCGGTGATGCACGCGTATGACCGGGACCCGATTCGCGTCGCCTACGAGCGGCGCAACCCTGATCTCGACCCGCAACTGGTCTGGCGCGGCAAGGACATGCAGGACTGGTCCGAACTCGTCGTGCCGGCGCCCCCTCTCTTCATCCAGGAGAAGATGCATCCCAAGGTGCTGATCGACGATCTGGCCCGCATGAGCCGTCAGATCCGCGAAAAGGAGTCCGGCGACCAGGCGATCCAACCCGACCTTTTCGGCGACTTCAACGGCGTGCCGGACGGCGACGCCAGGACCGAGTTCTACCGGCACGACGCCAACTGGTCGAACCGCATGATCCTCGGCGATTCCCTGCAGGTCATGGCGTCGCTGGCTGAACGCGAAGGGCTGCGTGGAAAGGTGCAGTGCATCTACATTGACCCGCCGTACGGCATCAAGTTCAACTCCAACTTCCAGTGGTCGACGACGAGCCGGGACGTCAAGGACGGCAAGGTGGATCACATCACTCGGGAGCCGGAGCAGGTCAAGGCGTTCCGGGATACCTGGCGGGACGGTATCCACTCGTACTTGACCTACCTGCGGGATCGACTGACCGTGGCGCGGGATCTGCTGACCGCGAGCGGGTCCGTGTTCGTGCAGATCGGCGACGAGAACGTGCACCGGGTGCGGGCGCTGATGGACGAGGTGTTCGGGGAGGAGAACTTCGTCTCGTCAATAGGTTTCGCAAAAACCTCGGGCTCGACAGACGACTACCTTGGGCAAACCACTGATCACCTCCTGTGGTACGCAAGAGAAAAGTCGCGAGTCAAGTATCGACCTATGTTCAGGTCTAAGGTACCTGGAGAACGGGGCGGTACCAACTACAACCGAGTCCGAGATCTGGAGGGGTCCAGCCGTCCTCTCACCCGCATCCCCTTAGACGACCCGAGAATCGCCTCCGGCAAGTTGCGGATTTACTCCCTGGACAACCTCACGTCTCAGAGTTCAGGTCGAGACAAGGGAGAGGGAGCTTCATCCTGGTTCGGCGTCTCCTTAACAGGCAGGCTTCACAAGCCCTCGATCTCTGTTCGATGGAAGACAAACGAAACAGGAATGGCGCGTCTGAAAGCGGCCGGACGTTTGGAGGCAACCAAGAGCCGTCTCGGGTACGTGCGCTATCTTGACGACTTTCCGGCGGTTCAGGTCACGAACCGTTGGGGCGACGTCGGTGCGAGTTTCATGGCAGGCAAGGTGTATGTTGTGCAGACCTCACCCACCGTGATTCAACGATGCGCCCTGATGACGACTGACCCCGGCGACCTCGTTCTCGACCCAACGTGCGGATCTGGTACGACCGCGCACGTCGCCGAGCAGTGGGGGCGCCGCTGGATCACCATCGATACTTCCCGCGTCGCACTCGCTCTCGCCCGTGCCCGCATCATGGGTGCGCGCTACCCGTACTACCTGCTCGCCGACAGCCGCGAGGGTCAGCTCAAGGAGGCCGCGCTCGCCCGCAAGGCACCTTCGGAAGCGCCCACGTATAGCGATGTCCGCCACGGTTTCGTGTACGAGCGCGTCCCCCACATCACGCTCAAGTCGATCGTCAACAACGTCGAGATCGACGTGATTCACGAGCGGATGCAACCCGACGTCGAAACCGCGCTGAGTGAACTCAATCGTGCCTTGCATGATCACGCCATGCCATTCATCGCCCGGAAAGGTGGACGCGAGGGCGAGAAGATCGACTTTGGCGCCCCACCTGGGAGCACGGTCGCTCTTCCGTCAGGCGAATCGGCCCCCGCCAACGGCCTGCTCCAATGGGAAGTACCCCGAGAGCCGGAGAAGGACTGGAACGAGGCCGCGCGCGAAGCGCACGAGCGTTTCTGGCAAGCCCTGGTCGCCCGCCAGCGCGAAGTCGACGCCTGCATTGCGGCGAGCGCCGAGTACGAGCACCTCTACGACAAGCCCTACCAAGACAACAAGAAAGTCCGCGTCGCCGGCCCCTTTACCGTCGAGAGCGTTTCGCCCCACCGCTTGGCCGCCCTGAACGAGCACGATGAACTCCTCGTTGCGGAGCCCCGCAGGGGTCGCGACGGCGGCGCGGACGTGTCTCGCCACGAGTTCGCCCATGTGATTCTTGAGAACCTCCGCACCGCCGGCGTTCAGCAAGCCAGAAAGGCTGGCCGGATCGCCTTCTCGTCGCTGGAGCCGTGGCCCGGCGACCTCGTCTGCGCCGAGGGCCACTACATCGACGGCGCCGGCAAGGAACGGACCGCCGGCGTCTTCATCGGTCCGGAGTTCGGCACCGTCTCCCGCCCGGATCTGGTGAGCGCGACTCGCGAAGCCGCCGACGCCGGCTTCGACGCCCTCATCGCCTGCGCTTTCAATTTCGAAGCCCACGCCACCGAGTTCACGAAGCTCGGCCGCGTCCCCGTGCTCAAGGCCCGCATGAACGCCGACCTGCACATGGCCGACGACCTCAAGAAGACCAACACCGCCAACCTCTTCGTGATCTTCGGCGAGCCCGATATCGAAATTGAAGCCGCCACCGGCAGCAACGGAGAGCCCGACTGGCTACAGGTCAAGATCAAGGGCGTCGACGTCTTCGACCCATCCGCCGGCGAAGTCCGCAGCGAAGGTCCCGAAGGCATCGCCTGTTGGTTCGTTGACACCGACTACAACGAAGAGAGCTTCTTCGTCCGCCAAGCCTACTTCCTGGGCGCCGGTGACCCCTACAAGTCGCTCAGAACGACCCTGAAGGCTGAAATCGACTCCGACGCCTGGGCCACTCTGCACAGCGACACCTCCCGCCCCTTCCCTAAACCCACCACCGGCCGTATCGCCGTCAAGGTCATCAACCACCTGGGTGACGAGGTGATGAAAGTGTTCGGGGTCTGAAGCGACCGCCGCCGACATGCCGGGACTCAATCAGTGGAACGATGTGGAAATCGCCGAGGTTCCCAGCACCCCGGATCAAGTTGACGTGATTCCTCTCAGCGCCAAGGGTGTTGAAGTGGTCAGCGCCTATCTGGCTTCCGACGCCACTGTGAACACCCCAGTCCGAATGTCCCGGAACCGCTACACAGAGTTCGACGAGTTTCTCTTCAACTACGCCAAAGACCGATTTGCGACGTTTACTACCGGAGTGAAGCGTCACTATCTTGGGCAGCAGCGAGCCGACCAGTTCGACCTTGACTTGCAAACCAGTGACCTTCCTATACCAGGTGAGCTATCGGCTCGTTTGTTCTGCGACAACAAGTTCCTGGTTCTGAGAGACCATGGCTTCTCGGTGCTTCCCATGCGCTATGGCGAGCCCGCAGACGGCCAACTGTACAAGATGACGAGGCGCGAACATTCTCCCACTCAGTCCTTGAGACTCAGTGTCGGGACGCTGAGCTATTACCAGAACACCGTGGACGAGAACGAAGCGTCCTTCACATACCATAGCTTGGGCGCGACTATACGTACGATGGATGGAACCGAGATCCCCCTGCCGCCAGGGCCAGGCCGCGTCTCGTTGAACCCATGCTGGATACACTGTACAACGCTCTCTGACGAAGGTGACCCTGACACGTTTGGCCATGCGGATTGGCGTAACGAGGGCTTTGAGGTTGCCACCCCAATCGTTTGTCCCACCGATCACTTCGCCTACATGCTCGGCGCTGCGTTCGGCGTGTGGTCGAAACCTAGGATTCGAGAGGTGTATGAGTCCCTTGAGAGTGAGGAGGTGCTTCGGGCCACCATGAGTGCGATTACGGTCGTTCACGGCCCGGTGCGATACATGCCTGCAACCGAGCGTAACGAGCACCTGAGAACGCTCAGCAGGGAGGATTCGCCACTCGCGCTACCCGAGCAGCTGTTTACGAAGACCGAGGAATTCGCGTGGGAGCGGGAGTACCGCTTCGGGATCTTCGGTTGGGGTCGGCCCTTGAAAGACCATGTACTTCTGCCGGTGAACCATGAACTGCTGGCCTGCTACGGACAGTCCGTGCCCGTGGGTTGAGGCCGTAAGGCACAGGGCCACCCGGGGAATGGTGAAGATGGACTCCGTACGTCAGGTTGCCATGTGGCGCCCTGCCCTGGCCGCGCTCGTCCTGTTTCTCGCGGGCTGCGGCGCCGCTCCCGAGCCGGCACTCGAACCCGCAGCCGATCCGCCGCGACGCGTCTTCCTGATCACGGTCGACACGCTGCGCGCCGATCATCTGGGCTGGCACGGCTACCCCCGGGACACCAGTCCGCGGCTGGACGAGTGGGTCGAGCGAGGAGTCGTCTTCGAGCGGGCGATCGTCCAGTGGCCGAAGACCGGACCGTCCTTCGCCTCGATGTTCACCAGCCTCTACCCGCACACGACCGGACTGATCAACACGGCCGCGCAGACGATCCCCGACGATTACCTCGCGCTGCCGGCCTGGTTCCAGGAACGCGGCTTCACGACGGCGGCGGTGATCTCCAACCCGGTGCTGAGCCTTGAACTCGGATGGGGCCGCGGCTTCGATCGCTACGAGCAGACCTGGGTAGATCAGGCGACCCTGGACGCCGTCGACGAACTTCCGGTCGAGCAGCGGCCGATGGCGTTCCGGCGTCACGTGTGGGCCGATCGCGTGAATGAACTCGCGGCGCCGCTGCTCGCCTCGCTGGCCTCCGAGGAGCGGCTGTTCGTCTGGCTGCACTACACGGACCCGCACGCTCCCTACCTGCTCCAGCCCGGAACCGGGAACCCGTTCATCGACGACGAGCACTACACGAGCGACGAGATCGTCGACCTCACCGGTGCCGAGGGCCGGGCGCTCGGCGACCAGCGGGAACTGCGCTACTACGTGGCCCAGTACGACGCGAACGTTTGGGTCACGGACCGGGCGATCGGCGCCATCCTGGATGAGATCGCCACCCTCGGCATGGAGGACGGAAGCCTGTTCGTCCTGACGTCCGACCACGGCGAGGAGCTGGCCGAGCATGGCGTGCCCTTCGAACACGGGCCGGTGCCCTACAACAGCAGCGTCCACGTGCCGCTGGTCGTCGTTGGCGAACCCTGGGCCGACGCCGCTCGCCATGTCGAGCAGCCGGTCGAGTTGATCGGCCTCTTCCCCACCCTGGTCGAGTTGCTGGGAGAACCGATGCCCGAGGGTTTCGAGGGCCGGAGCTGGTCGCCTCTGCTGCGGGAGCAGCCCCAGGCCGACGAAGCCGAAGCCGGCGCCGTCGCGGATCCAATCGCCTTCGCCGACGCCGGGGCCTACCAGCGTCACCTGCGGAGCATTCAGGACGGCGAGTGGCAACTCGTACTGCGTCCGCCGAACCGGGACCGCGAGAAGCCGATAATCGAGCTCTACCACCTGCCCTCCGACCCGCTGCAACTCAGGGACGTGGCGTCCGAGTTTCCCGAGGTCAAGGACCGCCTGGGACGTCAGCTCAGCAGGTGGATTCGCGAGTCGCCGCAGAACGTCACGCCGCACACCGAGGCCGCGCGCAAAGCGCTCGAGGCAATGGGCTACCTGGAGTGACAGGGGACGAGGCAGGGCCGCCGCCGTTCCCGATCGAGCGGGTCAGCGTCATCATCCCCTGCCTGAACGCCGCCGCCACGCTCGGCGCGCAGCTCGAAGCGCTCCGCCGGCAGACCTGGCGGGGCGAGAGGGTCCTGGAGCGACCGGCTGCCCGGCCTGCGTGTCCTGCACGCCGCCGACCGCAAGGGGCCCGCGCACGCCAGGAACGTCGCCGCGGCGGCGGCCACCGGCGACGTCCTCCTGTTCTGCGACGCGGACGACGTAGTCGCCGAGGGCTGGATCGACGGCCTCGTGCCCGAGCTGAAGCGCCACGAGGCGGCGGCCAGCCGCCACGAGATCGCGCGTCTGAACGGCGAACAGGCGCGGCGGCTGCACGGCGACCCCGCGCAGCAGCACGGCCTGTGCAGCTACACGAACCCGCCCTTCCTCGATCACGCCGGCGGCTGCGGACTGGGTGTCCGGCGCCACCTCTTCGAAGAACTCGGCGGTTTCGACGAGGCGTACGTCGCGCTGGAGGACACCGATCTGTGCTGGCGCCTGCAGCTCGCGGGCCGCCGCCTTGTCTTCGCGCCCGAGGCGGTCGTCCACGTGCGGTTCCCGGCGACGCTTCGAGGCGCCTTCCGTCAGGCGGTCCGGTACGGTCAGTACAACGTCTACATCTACACGCGGTACCGGCCGCGCGGCATGCCGCGGTTGCCCGCTCTTCCAGGGCTGCTCCGACTCGGCTCGCTGTTACTGCGTAGTCCGCAACTCCTGTCCAGGTCGAAGCGCGGCCGCTTCGTCTGGCTCGCCGGCTGGCGGCTGGGCCGGCTCCTGGGCTGCCTGCGCTACCGTACGATCGCGTTCTGAGCTTGTGCCGGCAGCCAGCGTCCCGAACCGTGCACCGGCGAGTCCTTGTGTATAGTGATACACACTTGGTGTCGGTCGTGGAACGAAACAGCGGGCGACTTATCCGAATGCTCCAGCGGGACGGCTGGGTGCATGTGGCCACCAAGGGAAGTCACTGGCAGTTCAATCACCCCACCAAGCCTGGGCGCGTGACCGTGCCTCACCCGAAGAAGGACCTCCCGCAGGGAACGGCCGTATCCATCTATAGGCAGGCTGGCTGGAGAGCTTGAGCAGGAGGAGCAGATGCGCTATGTGTCCTTCATCCACCGGACCGACGCCAGTTACGGCGTCAGCTTCCCCGACTTTCCGGGCTGCGTCTCCGTCGGCGACACGGTCGACGAGGCGGTGCGGCTCGGTCGCGAAGCTCTCGCCTTTCATGTCGAAGGTCTCGTAGCGGACGGCGCCCGGATTCCTACCCCCAGGTCGATCGACGCGATCAAGGCCGATCCGGAGCTCGCCGACTGGCGTCACGAAGCCGACTTCGTGCTGATTCCGCTGCTGCTGGATCGCGGTTCGTCGCGGCGGGTCAACATATCTCTCGACCGCGGTCTGCTCGAGGCGATCGACGACGAAGCCAGGGGACGCCGCATGACTCGGTCGGCGTTCCTGGCGAGCGCGGCACGCCACGAGATCGAGAGGACATGACCGAAGCGCCGCAGGACGGCGGCGCCCGGTCGTGACGGACGACGGGCCCGAGGCGAAGCAGCGGCTGCTGCACTCCTCGGTCAGCGCCTATGGCTCGATGCTGCTGCGCCTGCTGCTCGCGTTCGCCGCGCGGGCCATCCTGGCCCGGCTGATTCTCCCGGACGTCCACGGACTCTTCGACCTCGCGCTGCAGTTCGTGGTGATGGCCTCCGCCATCCGCGACCTCGGCCTGACTCACCACCTCATGCGCGATCCGCGCGAGTCCTACGGCACGGTGCTCGCCTGGAGCTTGAGTGTAGGCGCCGCCATGTCCCTGGCCCTGGTCGCATTCGCCAGCGTCTTCTCCTACCTCAATCCGGACCTGCCCAACGTCCTGCGCGGTCTGGCCGTGTGGATCGTCATCGACGCCGCGATCATGGTCTACCGGACCTTCTTCGAACGGCGGCTCCGCATCCGCGAGATCGCCGGCTTCGAAATCCTGCGCAGCCTGGTATACGGCCTGATCGCGGTCGGCCTGGCCCACCTCGGCGCCGGTGTCTGGTCTTTCGTGGGCGGCGAGTTGCTGGCATCGGCACTCTTCGCCGTTCTGCTGCTGTGGCGAGCGCGAGGCCGGGTCAAGCCAAGCGTCGACTGGAAGCGACTCCCAGGCCTGCTCCGCGCCAGCCGCTACCTGTTCGTCGTCTGGGCCGCGGCCCAGGTCTTCAACCGAATCGACATCTACATCGTCGAGATCTTCTCGACCACCACCTTCGTCGGCTACTACGGTCAGGCCTACTACTTTGCCTTCCTGGTCGCCCTGACCGTGACCCCAAGGCCGCTGTTGCCGGCCCTGGTCGAGTTCCGTGATAGGGCCGCAGAGTTCGCGGAGACCCTGCGGCTCGGCACCCTGGTCTTCCTCGCAGGAATCGTCGTCTCGGCCTACTTCCTGTTCTTCAACGCCGAGAAGGCAGTGCAGGTGGTGCTCGGGCCCGAGTGGGACGGCACGGTGCCGCTGCTTCGTGTTCTCTGTCTGGTACCCCTGGTCGACGTCTTCACGACAACGGGCGGCGAAGCGCTGAAGGTGCAGAACCGGGACCGCCTGTGGCTGACCACGGTGGTGCTGAACATGCTGGCTCTCGTCGCCTTCGGCTTCCTCTTCACCTACCTCTGGGGCCCCATCGGCATGGCCTGGGCGAACTTCCTGCGCATCGGTAGTTTGTTCATGTTCCTCAAGGTGCTCGGCATCTTCGCGGGCCGACGACGACGCCTGGTTGCCAGCCTGGCTCAGGTCTACCTGCTGCCCCTGCCGTTCTTCATTGCCGTAGCGGTCTTGCTGCCGACAGGCAGTTGGGCCCGGCTGATCGCGAGCATCGCGGCGGCGGCACTCGCCGGCGGCCTCCTGACGCTTCGCTTCCTGCCGGACTACCGGCGGTTCTTCCGCGCCGCCGCGACCGGCGCCGAGGCAGCGAGCAACGCGGACAGCGGGACGACCTCGTGACGGATCGCCGAACGCTCCGACTCCTCGGCGGGTCGGTGGCAGCCCTGCCGCTGCTGACCCTGCTGTTCCTGCCGATCCGCACGATCGATGACGCCTTCATCACCTTCCGCTACGCCCGCAACCTCGCTCAGGGCAACGGCCTCGTCTTCAACCTCGGCGAGCGGGTCGAGGGGATCACGAGCCTGTCCTGGACCCTGCTGCTCGCGGGAGTGGAGGCGCTTCGACTCCCCGTCGAGCCGGCGGCCTTCCTGCTCGGCGTGACGTTCGCGCTGCTGGCGCTCCGCGAGGCCTACCTCCTCGGTCGCGGCCTCGGCGCCTCACCGGCAGCCTGTCTGACCGCGGTAGCCCTGGTGGCGGTCCATGGCCGTTTCTGGCTGGTCGCCGCCAACGGCCTGGAGGGCGGCCTGTTCGCGTTCCTGGCCGCTCTCGTCACGCGCAAGACGGTCGACCGGGCCGATCCCCGGTTGATCGGCCTGCTCCTCGGCCTCCTGTTCATGACCCGGCCGGAGAGTCTGCTCGTCCTGCCGGTCGTCCTGCTGTACGAAGCGCTCGGCGGTCACGTCAGCGCGAGGTCGGGTCCCGGCACTCGCGTGGAACTGACCGCCAGAACAGTGCCCTCCTGGCGACTGGAGAAACTCTGTGGCCGCCTGCGGCGGCGGCCGGCGGGGACGCCGGCGCACCCAGTGGGCGACCAGTTTCCCGCGCGACAGCGCAGCCTCACGGCCGCTAGCACTACGAGTGGACGTCGGAGCATCGCCATCGCCGTGGCGGCACTGGCCGTCGCCTTCGCGGTCACCGTCTGGCGGCTCGCCTGGTACGGCGCGCCGCTGCCGAACTCCGTCACCGCCAAGTCCGTGCTCGCGGAAGGTCCAGACGCTCTGCTGGCGAACCTCGCTGCGGGGCTCTCCTACACCGTTCGTTTCGAGATCGCGCACCTGCCGCTGATCCTCGGCGCCGCGTTCGCGCTCGTCCTCGCTCCGAAGGCGAAGGCCCTCTGGTTCTGCCTGCTCGTCGTGGCGGCGGAACTGCCGGCCGTCCTGATGAACGGCGGCGACTGGATGCCCCACTACCGGCTGCTGACCGTCTTCGCGCCGGTGCTGGCGGCGCCGCTGGCGGTCTGCCTGTCGAGTGCGTTCGAGGACTGGGACACGCCGGGCGCCGACAGACGGCGTGCGGCCTGGGTCCTCGCCGTGCTGGCGGCAAGCGCCCTCTTCATGCTCAGCCGCAGCCCCTGGCAGACCACGCCCGGACCGCGATTCACCTTCCACCCGATCACGAGCTGCTACCAGTTCATGGCGACCCGCCTGAAGCCCCATCTCGCGCCCGACGACATCGCCGCCGCCGAAGCGGTCGGGCTGTTCGGCTGGATCCTCGACGAAACGACGATCCACGACCCCCTCGGCCTCGTCGACGCTCATCACGCTCGCCACGGCGAATACCACCTGAACTGGGGCAAGACGGACTACGACCACCTCCACAGGGTTCGCCCCGCGGTCCTCGTGCTCCACGAGGGCTCGGTGGTGACCCCCGGGGAGATCGACCGCGGCACGGACGGCCGCTTCGCCGACGACTACTCCGCCTGGTTCGTTGGCCAGCAGCCGCCCTGCGCGCCGTACCGGCTCATCGTCTACATCGACAACGCGCGCCTGGAACGCGTTCGCCCGGCGCTAACCGGCCTCGTCATCGAGCCGCTCGGCACCGAATAGCCAGAAGTTATGCAGGGTTTATCGGGTTTATCTTGTACGGGTAAACCGCCTAATGTCGGTATAAACTCCCGTTCACCGTGGACCGTCTCGACAATCCGTTCGCTCCAGGCGCCGGAACGCAGCCGCCCGAACTCGCCGGGCGCGACGACATCCTCGACGCGCTCGAGTTCGCCGCGCTGAAGTGCCAGCGGGGCGGTCCCACGCGATGCATAGCGCTTCTCGGCCTCCGAGGCGTCGGGAAGACCGTGGTCCTCGGCCGGGTGCGCGACGACTTCGAAGAGCGCGGGCTGCTCTCCGCGATGATCGAGGCCTCCGATGCACGATCCCTGCCGTCGCTGCTCGCGCCGGAGCTTCGTCGCGTTCTCCTGAACCTGTCCGGGACCGAGCGGCGTCGCGCGACGGCGCAACGGGCGTTGAGAGCTCTCGCCGGTTTCGTCTCCGCGTTGAAGGTGCGCTTCGAAGACCTGGAGTTCGGCCTGGACGTGAAGCCCGAATTGGGATTGGCCGACAGCGGGGATCTGGAGTTCGATCTGACGGCGCTCCTGGAGGCGGTCGGCGACGCGGCTCGGCAGGCCGGAACCGCGTTGATTCTGATCGTCGACGAGCTGCAGTACGCGCGGGGGCGCGAACTGGGAGCCCTCGCGGCCGCATTTCACCGGGCCGCGCAGCGCGGCTGGCCGATCATGCTGGCCGTCGCCGGCCTGCCGCAGCTACGAGGTCGTCTCGGGAAGGCCCGGTCCTACGCGGAGCGACTCTTCGAGTTCCGGGAGCTGGGCGCCCTCGAAGCCGCGGCGGCCCGAGCGGCGGTTCGGCAACCACTGAGGAAACGTGCGGCAGACATCGAAGACGAAGCTCTCCAGGACATCGTCGACCGGACTCGGGGCTACCCCTACTTCCTGCAGGAGTGGGGGCTGCATGCCTGGAACGTCGCGCCACGGTCGCCCATTCGGTCGCGCGATGTCCGCGCCGCGGAGGCGCACGTGACGGCATCGCTCGACCAGGGTTTCTTTCGCGTGCGCTACGACCGCCTCACGCCCGCCGAGAAGCGCTACATGCGGGCAATGGCCGATCTTGGCCCCGGTCCTCACCGATCCGGCGAGATCGCGTCGATTCTGGACCGAAAGGTCACGTCCCTCGGACCCATGCGCTCCAAGTTGATCGGCAAGGGAATGATCTGGAGCCCGAGCCACGGGGACACGGCCTTCACCGTGCCCTCCTTCGACAGGTTCATGAAGCGAATGATGCCCGGAGACGACTGGTAGACGACCCGGGCCCGGTTCACGAACCTCCCGCCCCACCGGTCCTCGCGGCCCCGAACCGGTTGACTACGAGCCCGCTCCAGGCTCAGCCGGCCGGCAACCGCCGGCGCAGCCAGATCGAACCGAAGTGGGTGTCGTAGTCCGCCAACTCGACCGGACGGTAGCCGGGAATCGTCCGCTCCAGGAAGGGCTCGTCGAAGTGGCGGATCATCGGCGCGGAGAGCAGCAACTCGAACTCCCGGTTGAAGCTCAGGAAAGCCTGGAGGACCATCGCCTCCGTACGGTAGAGCGGCCACTTGGCGCGGAAGATGTACTGCTCGGCCGGGTAGGGCGTGTTGTAGGGGAAGTGAATGTCGTGGACGTGGACCACGACGCCGGGACGCAGCCGCGGCAGCACCTCGAGAAAGAGAAACGCGACGTCGCCGCCGAGCTTCAGCACGTGGGTCGAGTCGATGAACAGCACGTCGCCCGCGTCCAAAGTGTCGAAGAGTTCGAGGTCCGCGGCCTCGACCTTCGAGACGACCGCGTTCACGGCCGGCCCCTCCAGTTCGCTCAGCCGCCCGGTCGGGAACGGGTCGACGCAGGTCATCTCGCAGGCGCGGCCGTCACGGCCGTTCGCCGCCGCGGCAAGCCACGCGTAGTAGGTCGAGAGGCCGGACCCGATCTCGACATGGCGCGCCGGCCGCAGGTCCCGCACCATGAGGTACGTCGTCAGCGCGTCGATGACCGGGAATCCCGGGCCGTAGCCCAGCGCTCTGATCTCACCGTGCGGCGGCAGTTCCTCGAACTCTCCACCGTGGGTCTCGACCAGGGCTGCGAGCAGAGACTTCATCGCGTCCAGGTCGTAGTCGACGCCCACCAGCTCGCTCGGTCGGTCCCAAAGCTCACGCGTCTCCGCCACTTCCGCAAGCACGGGCAAAGGCGAATAGAAGTCGGCCGTCCGCGCCACGTTCCACCCGAGCCGCCGCAGAGCAGCGAAGAGGGCCGCGTGGGATCGTCGGTAGATCGCTCTCAGCAGCTTGACCATCGAATGCCGACGATAGCCCGACCAGTGTGAACCGGCGGCGTCCAGCCCGCGGTGGGGTCCGGAGGGGAGGGTCCCAGCGGGCTGGAGGCCAGCGACTGCCGAGGACGTACGGCCAGCTACAGCCGTAGCGGAGCGCAGCCGACCGAAGCGAGCGCCAAGTCTCTCCACCCACCAAGAGAACGCGAGCGTCCCCTCTGGGACCCTCCCCTCCGGACACCGCCGCGGGCTGGTGTCAGCGCCGTAGCAGCCGCAGCCCGGCGACGAAGGTGCGACCGGGCGTGACGTAACCGGGAACCTCGAAGTAGTCCTCGTCGAGGGCGTTCTCGATGCGGACGAACGGCTGCCACAGGGACCGCGTGTAACTGAGGTGGAGGTCGAACTTGGCGTAGTCGTCCATGACGGCGCCGTTCGAGTTGATCCGGTCCGCGACGACCGCCGCCATCACCGCGGCCGAGAACCGTTCCGTCGGCCGCAACTGCGCGACCAGGGTGGTGCGGTTCTTCGGCCGCCGGGCCAACGGATCGCCCGTCGACCGGTCTTCCGTCTCGTTGTAGGTATGGGACAGCTCCAGGCTGTAGTCGACATTCGGGCGGTATCGCAGCGTGAACTCGGCGCCGCTCGAACTCGCATTCGCCACGTTGCGGAAGGAGAACGTCGGGAAGTAGAACTGGATCAGTTGATCGAACTCCAGGTCGAACCACGTGAGATCGAAGCTGACGCCCGATTCGCCAAACCGCTGCTCGACGCCGATGTCGAAGCCCTCCGTGGTCTCGGGCAGCAGATTCGGGTCACCCGAGCCCGGGTAGTAGAGCTCGTTGAACGTCGGCGCCCGGAACGCGGTACCGTAGCTGCCGTGAACACGGCCCCGGCCCTGGGCCCACGAACTCGACAACGTGACGCGGTGACTGGTCTCCGACCCGAACGCCGAGTGTTCGTCGTCGCGCACGGCGGCGGTGACGTGCGTGTTGTCCGTGATGGACCACTGGTCCTGCACGAACCAGGAATCGAGGTCGGCTTCCTCGTCGAAGTTGCCGGCGCTCGCTCCCTCGCGCGTTTCCGTCGAGTAGCCCAGGTTGAGGACGTTGTCGGCGCCCAGCATCAAGTCCGACTGAAGGTCGATCTGCTGGATCTGCGAATCGACCTGGTAGTTGTTCCAGAACGTGTCCGGATCGGTGCCGACCAGGAGTCCTTCGGTGCGGCCGATTCGCACGGTCTGGCGCCAGACGGAACCAAGAGCCTTCTCGACCGTGAGCGCGAGGGTCTCGTCGTCCTTGGCCGCCATCGCATTCAGATCCTCGGGGCCGAAGCCGTCGAGCGCCGTATCGCCGCTCGCGGAGCGGGCTCGCAGGTCGACTCGGCCATCCTCGAGGAAGGCAGCGCCCAACCGGGCGCTGTAGGTCTGGTTCTCGAAGGGATCGTCCTCCAGGGGCTGGCCTTCGATGTAGCGGTGGGAAACCGCGTCGGTGCTCAGATCGGTCCCGGCGACGCTGTAGTCCCAGACGCCGGCGCCGCCCAGGAAGCCGAAGTCGAAGCGCTGGTGTTCGTTGCTGCCCGCCTCGGCCGTCGCGTTCAACCGCCAGCCCGGTTCGCCCCGCCTGGTCGTGATGCTGATCACGCCGGTCATCGCCTCGGAGCCGTACGTCGCCTGCGGCCCGCGAAGGACCTCGATTCGCTCGATGTTGGCGGCCAGCATGTTCGAGAAGTCGTAGCTGCCGCCGGTGACCGAGTTGACCCGGATGCCGTCGACCAGGACCGCCGCCTGGCCGCCGGCGCCGCCTCGCACCCTCACGGTCGCAACCTTGCCCGGGCCTCCCGTCTGGGTGACCTCGACGCCGGGTACCGTTCGGAGCAGGTCGAGGACCGCCACCTGGTTGCGCTGCTCGATCTCCTCGGCGTCGATCACCGTGACCGCGCTGCCGACCTCGGAGCGAGGCGCCTCGTAGCGGTTCGCGCTGACGACGATCTCCTCCTCGACGATCGGTGTTCCATCTTCGGTTTCGGCTTCTTCCTCGCCAAACGCGACCGCCGGCGCCAGCATGAGCACCGCCAGCACGACGCTCCAGCGCCTGCGCACCCACTCCGTTCCTGTTCGACTGTTCATTCGGGCTCTCCTCCCCCTTCGGGATTCCCGCTCCGGGCGGCCTTCCGGGCCGGTGGAGCGTCGATTGCCTCGGCAGGCAGCCAGGTTTCCTGACTTACCTTCGTCCTACTGACCGGCCCTTCCCATTCCCGTGCGGAACAGTGGTTGTCGCCGGCTTCGTCCGGATCACAGTCGCGGGGCGGTGGGAGATTCGCACTCCCCTTCCCTTGAACTGCCTGCGTTCTGGTGTGGTGCTCGGATTCCTGCCGTCGTACTCCTCTTGGTCGTTCCAAGAATCAAGCGGCGGACCGCGGAGTGTAGCAGCGCGAATCAGGCGACGTCACCAGTGCCGGAGCGCCCTACAATGCAGTCGTGCAAGCCCCGGCATTCCGCACCGGATCGACATCCGGCACGCCCCGCTCAGGCGAACAACTGTCGCTGTTGTCTGAGCAGACGGACACGGCGATCCGCATCCACGCGTCGAACCGCCTGGAGACACTGGCGGAGCGGCTCGCGGACGAGATGCGGCGTCATCCCGCGGCGCCGCTCGAGCCGGAGCGCGTCGTCGCGCCGGACCCGCTGCTGGAGCAGTGGCTTCGACTCGAACTGGCCACGCGCCTGGGCGTCGCCGCCCACCTGCGGGTCGAACTGCCGGCGGAGTTCGCCTGGGCCGCCATGCGCGAGGAGGTGGAGGCGCTGACCGGAGAGTCCGTGTACGGACCGCCCTACCTCCGGTGGCGGATCTTCGGCCGGCTCGGAGAGTGGACGGGAGGTGCGGGCGAGATCGCCAGCTACCTCGCGGACGGCGACCCCCGCAAGCGCTTCGAGCTCGCCGACCGGCTGGCCGTCGCCTACGACCGCTGCCGCGTGTACCGGCCGGACAGCATCCGCGCCTGGCAGCGAGGAGCGGCGGACGGCTGGCACGCCCGACTGTGGGCGGAACTCGCCGCGGCGGACTCCGAGCCGCGGCACTGGGTCGACGCCATCGACAGCTATCGGGAAGCGCTCACGGGACGCGCGGCGGGGACGCCGAGGCAGCGCGTCAACTTCTTCCATGTCGCGGAGATGTCGCCCACCTACGTCGAGGCGCTGCGTCTCGCCGCGTCGGTGATGGACGTCCACCTGTACGTCCTGAGCCCGAGCCAGAGCTTCTGGACCAGCCCGGCCGCGCAGGTCGAAGCCGGAGAACCGGACGAACTGCTCGACGCCTGGGGCCGGTCGGCAGGGGACCTGCGGGACCGGCTCCTCGCCGAGCCGGACGCCGTCGTCGTCGCCAGCGGTCCGCGAGAAGACGACGTACCGCGCGCCGCCACCTGCCTCGCCGCGGTGCAACGGGACGTTCTCGGCGCCGCCCCGGGCGCCCAGGACAGACCCGCCGAACCCACCCGGGCGGACGACTCGATTCAGATCCACGTCTGCCACTCGCCCACCCGCGAAGTCGAGATACTGCACGACCGCCTGCTCGGCATCTTCGACAACCACGACGGCATCCAGCCCGCCGACGTGCTGGTGCTCACGCCGGACCTCGACACCTACGCCCCGCTGATCGAGGCCGTGTTCGGCGCCGCCGGCCGCATCGGCTTCAGCATCGGCGCGCGGCGGCTGAAGGAAGGCGCCGCCCTGACCGCCTTCCTCGACCTGCTGGCGCTGCCGGGCTCGCGCTACACGGCGAGCGACCTGCTGGCGCCGCTGCTCGCCGAGTCCGTGCGCCGCTGCTTCGGCATCTCCGACACCGACCTCGCGACGCTTCGCGGCGGCGTCGCCCGCTCGCGGGTGCGCTGGGGCGTGAACGCCGAGCACCGGACCGAACTCGACGTGCCGGCGTCGGCGAACCACAACTGGCGCCGGGGGCTCGACCGGCTGGTCCTCGGCTACGCGCTCGACGAGGGCGACGTCCTGGCCCGCGGCATCAACCCCTGTGCGCTCGACGCGCGTGGCTTTCACGACGGCGCCGCCGACTACGAACTCCTCGGTCGCTTCCACCGCTACTGCGAACTCGCGGTCGGGCTGGGGGACTGGATGACGGCCGAGCGGGAGGCCGGCGCCTGGACGAACCGTCTGCGAAGCGACGTCGTCGACGGGTTCTTCGACGCCGGCATCCGCACCGGTTCCGAAGCCGCCCGGGAGGTGGGCACGGTGTCGCGCCTGATCGAGGACTTCGACGACGAGTGCAGGCAGGCCGGCAACGCCGGCCCCATTCCGTTCCCGGTGCTGCGCGAGGTGCTGAGCGACCTCGCCGCGCAGTCCGTCCGGTCGGCGCCCCGGCTCGCGGACGGCATCGCCGTCGCGGCGCTGGTCTCGGGGCAGATCTTCCCGGCGAAGGCGGTCTGCACCGTCGGCATGAACGACCGCGCCTTCCCGCGCCCCTCCCCGCCGGAGGTCTTCGACTTCGAAGCCGACCTGTTCGACCGCGAGCAACCGAAGCCGGGCGACCCGGACCGCCGCGACGGCGACCGCTTCGCCTTCCTCGAGGCCCTGCTCGCCGCCCGGAACTGCCTCGTCGTCACCTGCACCGGCAGGGACCTGCAGGAGGACAAGCCGATTCCGCCGTCCGTGCTCGTCAGCGAACTCCTGGACTACCTGGCGGACCGGTTCCCCACCGCGGAACCCGAACCACGCGACCGCTGGCGAACGGAGCATCCGCTTCAGCCCTTCAGCCGCCGGTACTTCGCAACCGACATCGCGGGCGAGCGCGGCGCGGCGGCCACGGACTTGCGGGAGGAGCGGAAGTTGTTCAGCTTCTCGCAGCCGATGCTTCAGGCCGCGAAGGCGTTGCGGGCGGGCGGCGAGGCTCTGCGCCGCTTCGACGGGGAACTGGCCGGCGAGCCGGACGACGCCGCGCCGCTGGAGGTCGAACTGGAGGACCTGATCCGCTTCTCCGAGAGCCCGTCGAGGGCCTTCCTGCGCAACCGGCTCGGCATGGCGCTCAGCACGCGCGAGGACGACGTGGAAAACGACGAGCCGCTCGACCTGAACGCGCTCGAGGTCTGGCAGTTGAAGAGCGAACTGAGCGGCAAGGACGAACTCGACGACGAAGCGACGCTCAAGCTCGCCGCGGCGCGCGGCCTGCTGCCGGCGGCCAACCTGGGCCGCATCGAGCACCGGCAGTCGGCGGCGCAGGTGGCGGAGCTCGACAGGAAGCTGCGGCGGCGCTTCGACGCCCATCGCCAGGCGGTGGTCCAGGGCCTCGAGGTCGACCTCGATGACATCCGGCTGACCGGCGCGATCGAGCAGTTCGACCCGGCGAGCAACGAGCTCCTCTTCTGGCGCATCGGGAAGGTGCGGCCGAAGGACCGGATCGCGACCTGGCTCCGGCTGCTCGCGCTCATCGGCGGCCGGAACGAGGCCGCCAGCGCTCACCTGCTGGGCTGCGGCAAGGAGCTGGAGCAGTTCGAGGTCCAGGGCCCGGACCCGGCGACGGCGCGGTCTCTCCTGGCCGACTGGACGGCGGTCTGGCGGGAGAGCCGGCGGCGGCCCCTGCCTTTCTTCGCCGCGACGTCGTGGGAGTGGCTGGAGAAGCAAGCCTGGAACGGCAAGGTCGAGCGCGTGTGGTCGGGCCGGAGCTACAGCGAGGGCAACAAGGCCTCCCACCAGCTCATCTTCAACGGCGAGGCGGAAGGCGTCGAGTTCGAGGACCTCGCCCGCCGCCTGCTGGGCCCGCTCAAGGAGGCCAGCTCGTGAACGCCGGCAGTGCGGGCGTCGACGCGTTCCACGCGCCCCTCGACGCCGACCTGCTGATCGAGGCCAGCGCCGGCACGGGCAAGACCTACGCCCTGACCACCCTCGTAGCGCGCCTGATCGTCGAGGAAGACCGCGGCATCGACGAACTCCTCGTCGTCACGTTCACCGTGGCCGCCGCCGGGGAGCTCCGAGCGCGGGTCCGGCGCTCGCTGCACGCCGCGCGCGGCCTCGCCGCCGGGACCGGCGCGCCGAGCGGGGGAGACGACCAGGCGCGGCAGCTCCGGCAGTCATGGCGGCGAGCCAGGGTCACGGACGAGCAAGCGCGCGAGCGGCTCGTCCAGGCGCTGCGCGACATCGATCGGGCGACCATCACCACGATCCACGGCTTCTGCCAGCAGGCGCTGAACGAGTTCGCGCTTCCCGCCGGCATTCCGTTCTCCTTCGGGGTCAGCGGCGACGACGCGCTGGCCGTGGGCGACGGGGTGCGCGACTTCTGGAGGCGCCGGATGGTCGGTGAACCGATCGCCCTGCTCGAGCACGCCAAGTCGAGGGGTTTCGTTCCCGGCGAGGACACGACGGCTTTCGTTTCCGGCGATAGCACCGCGGACTGGGTCGCGCGACAACACGCCAGGCCGCAAGAGATCCGGGGCGTGCCAGGAAACGCGGACGAGGATCTGCGCTCGAAGCGTGAGGAATGGCTCGACGCGCTCCGGGCAGCCGAGCGGGCCTGGGCGGACGGCGGGCGGACCGAGTTCCTGAAGGTGGTCCACCAGCACAAGTGGAAGAAGGACAAGCGGCCCGACCAACACATCGCGTTACTCGTTACCGCACTGGATTCCGGCAGCGCGGCGGATCTGGCGCCGGACTTCGCCGGCCGCTGCGGCCGCAAAGGCCTGATTCCACTGCTCTTCAAGAACGATCCGCCCCCTGGCGACGCTCCCATCTTCGATCTCCTTGACCTCGTCGGCGAGAAGGGCGAAACCTACGGGCAGGCCTGGCTGGCCGGTCAGCGCCGCCAACTCCTGAAAGACGCCGGGAAGACGCTGCACCACAACGCCTGGCTCGACCGGCGCCTGAGCTTCGACGGCCTGCTGGTGGAGCTTCACCGCGCGCTCGAGGGAGAGCGGGGACCGGAACTCGCGCGACGGATTCGCGACCGCTACCCCATCGGACTGATCGACGAGTTCCAGGACACCGACCGCTTGCAGGCGGACATCTTCAAGCGCATCTACTCGGATCACGGCAACCCGAGCGACGCCAACGCGGCGAACGGACGCCGGTTCGTCGTCGGCGATCCGAAGCAGTCGATCTACCGCTTCCGCGGCGCCGACGTGTTCGCCTACCTGGAGGCGCAGGGCGAACTCGGCAAGACGCGGGAACCCCTCAGGCTGGCACACAACTACCGCTCCACGCCCGAACTGATCCGCGCCGTCGGCGAGTTGTTCTCGCGGCGGCGGCCGTTCGTGCTCGACTCGTTCACGTTCGAGCCCTCCCGGCCGGCCGCTCGCGGCCGTGCCGAGTTGGTCGTCGACGGGAAGCGCGACTCCCCGCCGTTTCAGTTCGTCCTGATTCCGAAGCGACCTGGCCAGCGGCGCAACAAGGGAGACCTCACCGGGCTGGCGGCCCGCCAGGCAGCGAGCGAGATCGCCCGGTTGCTCGCGCTGGGCGCGGACGGCGGAGCGGCGCTGGTCTCCAGCAACGGGAGCAAGAGGGACCCCCTGACCGGCGGTCACGTCGCCGTGCTCGTCCGCACCGGCGCCCAGGGCAAGGCGGTCGCCGAAGCGCTCCGGGCCCTCAAGATCGACAGCGTCGAACTCGGCACGGACAACATCTTCGACTCCGCGGAGGCCGACGCGCTCCACCGCCTTCTGCGCGCCCTGTGCCTGGACGGATCCGAGTACAACGCCACGCCTCTGCTGCGAGGGGCGCTCGCCGCCGACCTGTTCGACCTGGACATGCACGAGTTGGCGGGGCTCCGCGACGACGACGACGCTTGGGACCACTGGCGGCGACTGGCGCGGGAGTGGGCCGACGTCTGGCGGCGGCAGGGAATCGCCACGCTGATGCGGCGCATCCTGTTCGGCGGCGAGCCGGACTGTTCCACCAACCTCCTGCGCTACCCGGACGGCCCGCGCAGGCTGACCAACTACCTCCACCTGAGCGACCTGCTGCACGAGGCGGAAACCAGGCGCCGACCGTCCCGGCACGGCCTGGTGGACTGGTTCCGCCAGTCGAGAGCCGACTCCCGCCAGAGCGACGAGACGGCCCAGCTTCGGCTGGAGAGCGACGAGAACCTGGTGAAGATCGTCACCGTGCACCGCGCCAAGGGGCTCGAGTTTCCGATCGTCTTCTACCCCTTCGCCTGGGCCGGCCAGGCGCCGAAGTCCGGGGGGCAGAGAAAGCCCACGACGAACTACTACGACGACAACGCGGAACCCGGGACGCCCGTGCTCGATCTGAGCCCGAACGACGCAGCCTACGCCCGCGAGCGAGTCGAAGATCACGCCGACGAGCTGCGGCTTCTCTACGTGGCGCTGACCCGAGCCGAGTACCGCGCGGTCGTGACCTGGGCGCCGGACGGAGGGGCCGAGCACGCGCCGCTGGCCTGGCTTCTCCACGGACGCAGGCACGCGCTGCCGGATGACCCGGCGGAGGCGTTGGCGGAGCACGCGAAGCACGTGAAGAGCCTCGGCCCGGACGAATGGCGCCGGGAGATCGAGGACTTCGTCGCCCGGGACCGGGGCGCGCTGTCCGTTCGCGAGGTCGAGGCCGAGGCGCCCGCGACGCCCGCCGAGTCGGCCGAACCGGGCGGAACCGAAGCCGGGGAACTGGCGGCGCGCGAGCTCGGCCGCCCCCTGCGGCTCATCCGGCAGCGGACGAGCTACTCGGCCCTGTCGGCCGAAGCCGGCGCGCCGGTGCGCGACCGCGATGGCCGCGAGCCAGCACCGGACGGCGCTGCCCAGAGCCCACGCATGCCCGTGCGCGACCGCGACGAAGTGGACCTCGTCCAACCCGACGGGGCGACCGCCGTCGAGGATCGCGACGCGGAGGCGGAGACCACCGGAAGGCGGCAGGAAGAGGGCTCGTCGATCTTCTCGCTCCCGGCCGGCGGCCGGACCGGCCGGTGCCTGCACGAGATCTTCGAGCGGCTGCTCGGCAGCCCAGCACCGCCGGAGCCTGAGGAGGCCTGCCGGGAAGCTTTGGCCCGCTACGGCTTCGGGCAGCAGTGGCTGCCGGTCGCCCGCTCGCTGGTGGCCAACGCACTCGACACGCCGCTCATGCGCCCCGGCGAGGCGGGCGGCGTCTTTCGGCTATCCGACCTCGACAGCGCGGTGGCGGAGATGGAGTTCCATCTGCCGGTTCGAGCACTCAAGCGGCCGGAGCTGGGTCGTTGCCTCGAAGAGCATGGCTACGACCGCCGGCTTGCCGATGACGACGCGAAGATCGAGGGCTTCCTGCACGGCTACATCGATCTCGTGGCGTGCCACGAGGGCCGCTGGTACGTCATCGACTACAAGTCGAACCGTCTGGGCCCCGATCTCGCCGCGTACTCGGAGCCGGCGCTCGCCGAGGCGATACGGGAGCACGCCTACCATCTTCAGTACCTGCTGTACCTGACCGCCCTGCACCGCCTGCTGCGGCTGCGGCTGCCGGGCTACGACTACGACCGCGACATCGGCGGCGCCTTCTACCTCTTCCTGCGTGGCATGAGGCCGAACGCTCCGGGCAGCGGCGTGTTCCAGGACCGGCCGTCGCGCGCCTGCATCGAGGATCTCGATGCCTGCCTGAGCGGCGGCGGAAACGAAGAAGCGCGCCAGGGAGCAAGCGCGCCATGAGGCGCCACGCCCGCGTCGCCGCGCTGACCGATGCCGGCGTCCTGGCCGAGATCGACCGCTGCTTCGCCCTGCTCCTGATGGAACTGGGCGCGGAGGAAGACGCGGCGCTGGCCGCCGCCGTCACCAGCGCGGTCCACAGGGGCGGGCACACCTGCCTCGAACTGCGGCACGCGAGCCGCCCGATCGCCGAGCTGGTGGAGCAACCCGAAACGAGCCTCCCGGCCGACGCGCTCGAGCCGGAGGTGCTGGAGATCGCGCTGCCCCGACCCGAGAACCTGCTCGAAGCACTGCTCGCCAGCCCAGTCGTCGCCGCGGGAGAACGTCCCGAGCCCGAGCGGCCTCTCGTCCTCGACCGCGACCGCCTCTACCTCCACCGCCTGTTCGACGCCGAGTGCCGGCTCGCCGAGCGGCTCGTCGCGCTGGCCACGGACACCGAGCCGATCCCCCGTATCGAGCAGGTGATCGCCCGGATGTTCGACGAACGGGAAGACCGGACGGTCGAGGCGGTCGCCGCGCTTCGCACCGCGCTCAAACGCCGGCTGTGCATCGTCACCGGCGGCCCCGGTACCGGCAAGACGACACTCGCGGCCAAGCTGATCGCCATCCTGGTGGCCGAGGGTCTCGCCGGTCCGCGCCGCATCGGCCTGGCGGCGCCGACGGGCAAGGCGGCCTCGCGCATCCAGGAGTCCGTTCGTGGGAAACTCGCCCAGCCGCCGCTCGACGACGTGCCGGGCATCCGGGAGTTCCCGGCCGAGGCGTGGACGATTCACCGGCTGCTGGCGAGCCGGACCAGCCGCCTGAGCCGCCTCGAAGCGCTGGTCGTCGACGAGAGCTCGATGGCCGACCTCAAGCTGATGGACCGCCTGGCGACCGCCCTGCCGCCACGGTGCCGGCTGATTCTCCTCGGCGATGCGAACCAGTTGGCTTCGGTGGAGCCCGGCTCGGTCTTCAGCGACCTGTGCAGGGCCGGGGACGCCGGGCCGCTGGACCGTTCCGTCACGACCCTGCGGAAGAACTACCGGTTTGCCGAAGACTCCGGCATCGGCCGCCTGGCGCGCGCCGTCGTGGCCGGCGACGCCGCCGGCGCGGCCACCGTGCTGCGGGCAGGTTCCGGGAGAGAGACCCGTCTGGAGCCGCTCGCGGACGAGGGCGCCTTCGACCGCTTCGCCGACAAGTACGCGGAGACCTGGGCCGATCACATGGCGAAGCTCGAAGCGGACCCCAGTGCTGCCGATCCATTCCCCTCGGAGCGCGTGCTCTGCAGCCACCGGCGGGGGCCGTTCGGGACGCAGCGTTTCAACCGCCTGGTGGAGCGTCGTCTGGCTCGACTGGGCCGCCGGTCGCGTCGCGACGAGTTCTACGTCGGGCGCCCGATCATCGTCAGCCGCAACGACCGGCAGACGAACCTCTCGAACGGCGACACCGGCGTCGTCGTTCCCGGGGAAACGGGACGTCCCCAGGTCTGGTTCCCGGACCTCGACCGCGACGGCGAGCGCTACCTCGTCCCACTCGCCCGCCTGCCGCAGCACGAGAGCTTCTTCGCTCTCACCGTCCACCGGGCCCAGGGTTCGGAGTACGACGACCTCGTCATCATTCCCGGCCCCGCGGAGTCGCGAGTGAACACGCGCGAGCTGTTCTACACGGCGGCCACCAGAGCGCGAAACACCGTGACCGTGATGGCCGGAGAAGACGTCGTCCGCGCGGCCGTCCTGCGGACGACATCGCGCTCCACCGGACTGCTGGATCGGCTTCGCTGA
>JAPVWO010000194.1 GCA_027493375.1 Candidatus Multivorans thiocomprendens
TGCACAACTACCGGAACTACCGGGAGTTCATGTACCTCGACCCGGCCGACGTCACGTTCGCCCACGTGCTGGCGCAGGCGGGCTACCGGACGGTGATCTCGGGCAAGTGGCAGTTGACGAACAACCTCTACATGGTCCACCAGGGCGCCTCGCCGCAGCAGGCGGGCTTCGACGAGCACCGGCTGTGGCAACTCCGCCGCGAGGGGCGCGGCTCACGCTACTGGGGGCCGACCCTGGTGACGAACGACCGGAAGGAAACCTGGGGCGAAGACGTCTTCGGGCCGGATCTAACCAACGACTTCGTGCTCGAGGCGATCGACGAGCACGCCGCGGCGGATCCGGCGACCCGCGAGCCGCTCTTCATCTACTACCCGATGGCGCTGCCCCACGACCCGTTCGTGACGACGCCGCACCGCCCGGACGCGGAGTCGAACCAGGAGCGGTTCGCGGCGATGGTCGCCTACATGGACCACCTGGTGGGCCGGGTACGGGCGAAGCTCGTCGAGCACGAACTGGAACGAGACACGCTGCTGCTGTTCATCGGCGACAACGGCACCTCGACCCGGATCACGTCGGTCCGCGACGGCAGGGAGGTCCCCGGCGGCAAGGGACGCTCGCTGCAGACCGGCAGTCACGTGCCCTACCTCGCGTGGTGGCCGGGCACGATCCCGGGCGGCCAGGTGAACAAGGCCCTGGTCGACGTCGGCGACGTCTTCCCAACCCTGGTCGAAGCTGCCGGCGCCGGCCTGCCGGCGGGCCTCGACCTCGACGGCGAGAGCCTGCTGCCGATGCTCAAGGGCGGACCCGCGCTCGACCGCAACGCTCTCTTCATCCACTACGAATCCCGCTGGTACGCGGGTCCACCGGCGCGCTACGCCTTCGACGAACGCTTCAAGCGCTACGACGACGGCCGCCTGTTCGACCTCGCCGCCGACCCGAACGAGCGGTCGCCACTCGATCCGGCGAACCTCGCGCCGGAGGAAACGGCCCGCGTCGAAGCGATCGACGCCCTGCTCGCCTCCAAGCCCGGAGCGATCCGGACGGCCGGCGCCTGGCGGCCGCCGACGGCCGGCGTCAACCGCTGGACGCCGCCAGCCCACCGGCCGAACATCCTGCTGTTCATCGCCGACGACATGACGTTCAGCGACGCCGGCGCCCTGGGCAACCCCCAGGTCCACACGCCGAACCTCGATCGCCTGACAGAGCAGGGGACGACCTTCACCCATATGTACACGGCGACCGCGATGTGCTCGCCCACCCGGCACATGCTCTACACCGGCCAGTATCCGGTGCGGAGCGGCGCCTACCCGAACCACGCCAAGGCGAATCCCGGCACGAGAAGCGTCGTGCACTACCTGACCGGCCTCGGCTACCGCGTCGGTCTGGCCGGCAAGTCGCACGTGGCGCCGGAAGAGGTCTATCCGTTCGAGAAGGTCGCGGGCCGCGACCTCGATCCCGGACGGATCGGCGAGTTCATCGGCCGCGACGGGGAGCAGCCGTTCGCCCTGATCGTCGCCTCGACCGAACCTCACCAGCCCTGGAGCAAGGGCGATCCGTCCCGCTACGACGCGGCGTCCCTCGAGCTGCCGCCCTACTTCGTCGACACGCCGGAGACGCGCGAGGCGCTGACCCGCTACTACGCCGAGATCACCTTCATGGACGGCCAGCTCGGCCAGGTCCTCGACCTGCTCCGGGAGCACGCCGCGCACGAGAACACGCTGACCATGTTCTACAGCGAGCAGGGCATCAGCGGCCCCCTGGCCAAGTGGACGCTGTACGAAGCCGGTATCCGCACCTCGCTCGTTGCCCGCTGGTCCCGCCGGATTCCTAGCGGCCAGACTTCAGCCGCGCTGCTCCAGATCAACGACCTGCTGCCGACGTGGATCGAGGCCGCGGGAGGAGCCGTGCCGCCCGAGATCGAGGGCCGGAGCATGCTCGACCTGCTGCTCGAGCCGGGCCCGAAGCACCGCGACGTCGTCTACGGCATTCAGACCACGACCGGCATCATCGCGAACCTGGAGCCCTACCCCATCCGCTCCATCCGCGACGACCGCTACAAGCTGATCTGGAACATCGCGCACGAGAACCGGTTCACCAACCTGGTCACGGAAGAGAATCGGGACGGCTTCTACTTCTCGTGGCGGGACGCCGCCGAAACGGATCCGACTGCGAAGGCGCTCTACGAGCGCTACCAGCACCGGCCGGAGTTCGAGTTCTTCGATCTCGCAGAGGACCCGCACGAGCTGAGGAACCTGGCGGCCGACCCGGCGCACAGGGAGACGATCGAAACGCTGCACAAGCAGCTACAGGCGTGGATGACGGATCAGGGCGACTCGGGCCTGCAGACGGAGATCGACGCGCCGCTGCATCAGTCGCGGCCGCGATAGCGCCCCGCGAGACTCACCGCGCCTGCGTCGCCGTCACCCGAACCGTGACCACGTCGGTGTCGTGGTACTGGTGGTGCCGCACGGACGACGCGTAGTGGCGCAGCAGTCGCAGTGAAACCTCTTCCTCCCCATCGACCGCGCTTGCCGGCTTGGGCCAGGAAGCCGTCGACCTTCCGATACGCGTCCGCGTTCAGCGGGACCTTGAGGCGTCGGCGGCGGGGCCCGGTCAGTTCCTCGAACAGGGTCAGCGCGATCACGGTCGCTCCGCCGACCGTCATGCCGTTGCCGAGCAGTTCGCTCCACGACCCCTGGAAGTACTCGGGAAAGATCCAGTCGAGCTGAAACGCGACCCCGAGCCAGAACGCCACGCCCACCACGAGACCCCTCCGGTGGTCGAGGCCTTCGTGCATGAGGATCTTGACGCCGAAGATGAAGAGAAGCGCAACGAGCACCAGGTAGTAGGCGGCCACCACCGGGCCCGGTATCGCGATGAGAGCGGCCATGAACTTCGGGACGAAGGCGAGCCCGACGAAGATGACCCCGACGGAGACGCCGACGGAGCGCGCCGCCACGCCCGTGAGCTCGACGATCGCGATGCCCGTCGCGTACGTCGTGTTCGGCACCGTGCCCGCCAGGCCCGAAAGCAGGTTGCCGACGCCATCGGCCGACATCGCCCCCTGAATCGAGCGGAAGTCGATCGCCCGGGGCTTGCGCCAGGACGCCCGCTGAATGGCGATGCTGTCGCCGAGCGTGTCCATTGCACCGACCAGGGTCAACATCACGAAGGCCGGCAGGAGGGCCCAGAACTCGGGTCCGAAGCCGAAATCGAACCCGGGATAGGCGAACCGCGGCAAGCCGATCCAGGCCGCTTCGCGCACGCTCGCCGCGTCGTAGATTCCGAAGGCCAGCCCCCCGATCGCGCAGCCAGTTACGATCCCGATGGCGGGCGCCCACAACCGCCACGCACCGGACGAACGGAGCGCCATCAGGATGATGACCAGCAGCGTACCGCCCGCGACCACCGGCGCGGCAGCCGGCGCCGCGCCTTCGGGCACGTCGGCCAGCTTGCGCAGGATGACCGGCGCCAGCGTCACCGGAATCAACATGAGCACGGTGCCGGCCACCGTCGGCGTGAAGATCCTGCGCAACAGGGACAGCTTGGCCGCGAGGACGAACTGGAACAGGGACGAGATAACGATCAGCGTTGCCAGCAGGCTGGGCCCGCCCTGCTCCAGAGCCGCGATGCAGATGGCGATAAACGCGCTGCTGCTGCCCATGAGCAGCACATAGCGGGCACCGATGCGGCCGACGCCTACGGCCTGGACCACCGTGGTGATCCCGCTGATGCCCAGTGCGGCTCCGACCGCCCAGGAGAGGTAGGCGTCGCTTTCGCCCGCAAGGGTGATCATGATCGTCGGGCCGAGCACGATGCTCGGGACGGCCAGCATCGCGAGCTGCAGGCCGAGCCCCAGGCCGAGCGCCCCAGGAGGCCTTTCGTCGGGTTCGAACCGAACGTGCCGCCGGTCTTCAGTCGGTTGCGTGGATGCCATCGGAGGGCTACAGGGCTACGCCGCCGTCTCCTGCTGCGCGTACTGCAACTGGTAGAGGCGCCAGTAGACGCCGCGGCGGTCCAGGAGTTCGTCGTGGGTGCCGTGCTCGCAGATGGCGCCGTGGTGGAAGACGTAGATGCGGTCGACGTCCTTGATCGTCGACAGGCGGTGCGCGACGACGATCGAGGTCTTGCCGGCCATCAGGTGGTGGAGGGCGTCCTGGATCAGCGCCTCGGTTTCCGTATCGACGCTGGAGGTAGCCTCGTCGAGCAGCAGGAGCTGCGGTTCGCGGGCGAGGGCGCGGGCGAAGGAGAGCAACTGCCGCTGGCCGGTCGAGAAGTTGACGCCGCGCTCGCTGACCTTGTGCGCCCAGCCGTTCGGCAGCCGCTCGATCAGGTCGTCGACGTGGGTCGCCCGAGCCGCCTCGTCGACCACGTCGTCGGCGACGTCGCGACCGAGGACGATGTTGTAGCGCAGGTCGCCGTCGAACAGGAAGACGTCCTGGAGCACGAAGGCCATCCGCCGCCGCAGGTCGGGCTTCGGGATGTCCCGGATGTCCTCGCCGTCGATCCGGATGGATCCCTCCTGCAACTCGTAGAGGCGCGCCAGCAGCTTCAGCGTCGTCGTCTTCCCGGAGCCCGTATGACCGACGATCGCCACCCGCTCGCCGGCGCCGACCCGGAAGGACACGTCGCGCAGCACGGTCTCCGCGCCGTAGGCGAACGTCACGCCGTCGAACTCCACCTCGGAGCCGACGGGCGCCGGCCCCGCGGCGGCGGCCGCCGCGCTCGCGGGCGACTCCACCTTGCCCTCCGGTTCGCGCGGCTCGTCCAGGAGTTGGAACACGCGCTCGGCGCTCGCCATGGAGGACTGCATCACCGAGTACTTCGCCGACAGGTCCATCAGCGGCCGGAAGAACCGGCTCATGTAGTCGGAGAACACGTAGATCGTGCCGAGCGTGACCTCGCCCAGGCCCACCATCTGCGCGCCGTACCAGAAGATGAGCGCCCGGGTCAGGTTCGTCGCCAGGTCGACGGTCGAGAACAGCAGCGCGTCGTAGCGGATAGAGCGCAGCCAGGAATCCCGGTGGGAGGCGTTCTCGCGCCTGAAGTCCTCGAAGTTGCGCCGTTCGCGGGCGAACAACTGGACCACCTTCATGCCGGAGATCGTCTCCTGCAGGTGGGCGTTGAGGCGCGCGATCTTGACCCGCACTTCCCGGTAGGCCTGCCGCACCTTGTAGCGGAAGATCACCGCCGCAATTCCCAGGACCGGCACCAGGGCCAGCGCCGCCAGCGCCAGCCGCGGGTCGATCGCGAACAGCATGGTGAGAATGACGATCATGACGAACACGTCGGCGACCATGGCGATGACGCCCGCCGAGAACATCTCCGCCAGGTGCTCCAGGTCGTTCGTGAGCCGCGTCACGAGGCGGCCGACCGGGTAGCGGTCGAAGAAGCGCATCGGCAGCCGTTGAACGTGATCGAACAGCGTCCTGCGCACGTCGCGGACGGTGCGCTGACCCAGCGAGATCATCGAGAAGGCGCGCAGCCAGTCCACGGTCAACGTCACGATCGACACCACGAACACCAGCCCGAACATCCAGGCCAGGGGTCCGAGTCCCAGTCGCGGCACGACGAAGGGCGCCATCCACCCCACCTCCGTCGTCGCCACCCCCTCGGTCAGGTAGTTCAGCGCCGCGCCGACGACCAGCGCCGGCATCAACTCGAGGGCGGCGCGCGGCGGAATCATGGCGAAGTTGAACGCGATCCAGCCGCGGTAGGGCCGCATGAACGGCCACAACCGCTTGATCAGTTCCGTGTCGTAGACCTTGCCGAGGTCCCGCTCGCGGCCGAGTTCGGCGGCCTCGCTCCGCTCCTCGGTCACGACGGCTCCCCCAGGGGCAACCGCTGCTGCCCCGAAGCGTCCGCGGCCCGGACGCGAGCGGCCGGCTCCGGCACCGCCGTTCCGCCGTCGCCAAGCTGGAGCTCTGACAGCAACTGCTGGCGATGGTGAAGGCGAGCATAGAAGCCGCCCAGCTCGACGAGCTCGCGGTGGGTCCCGCGCTCGGTGATCCGGCCGTTCTCGAGCACGATGATCTGGTCCGCGTGCCGCACGGCCGAGATCCGGTGCGCGACGATGAAGCAGGTGCGGCCGCGCCGCCGTCCCTCGAGGTCGCCCAGAATCGCCTCCTCGGTGCCGTGGTCGACGCTCGAGAGGGAGTCGTCCAGGATGAGGATCGACGGACGCAGGATCATCGCCCGCGCCAGGGCGACGCGCTGGCGCTGGCCGCCCGACAGGGTGACGCCGCGTTCTCCGACGATCGTCTCGAAGCCGTCCTCGAATTCCTCGATCTCCCGTTCGACCTGGGCCCGGGTGGCCGCCTGCCTCACCTCCGCGAGGTGGGCGTCGGGTACGCCGTAGCGGATGTTCTCGGCCACGGAGATGGAGAACAGGAAGCTGTCCTGCGGCACCATGGCGATGCTCGAACGCAAGAGGTGGACCGGCATCCGGTTCAGATCCACGCCGTCGATCAGGATCGAACCGTCGTCGACCTCCAGCAGCCGCGGCACCAGGCTGACCAGGGTCGTCTTGCCGGAGCCGACGGGGCCCACGATGCCGACCGTGGTGCCGGCCTCGACGACGAGATCGACGTCCCTGAGCGCCGGCACGTAGCTGCCCGGATAGGTGAACGTGAGGTTCCTGAACTCGACGCGCCCCTTGATCTCCGAAACCTCCGCGACGTCCTCGCGATCACGGATCGACGGCACGATGTCCAGCACGGCGCCGAGACGCTCCAGCGCCGCGAGGCCGCGCTGGGTGATCGACACGACGAAGCCCAACATCATCGTCGGGAACGTGAGCATGGCGATGAGGCCCCAGAACAGCCACAGGTCCTCGGCGCCGAGCTGGCCGGTCTGCACCCGCTGGCCGCCCAGCCACAGGACCACGGCGGCCGAGAGGGACGGCACCAGGCCGACGCTGGCGAACATCGTCGTCTGCATGACACCGACCTTCATCATCCGCCGGAAGAGTTCCTGGTTCTGGTCCTCGAAGCGGTCGCGCTCCAGGTTGGAGAGGTCGTAGGCCTTGACCACCAGCGCGCCCGACGCGTTCTCCTGCACGACCGTCGAGACCTTGCCGAGCTGCTCCTGGCCAGCGAGGTTGGCCTGGAACATGTAGCGGCTGTAGCGGCGCGTGATCAGGACGAAGAGCGGGAAGGGCGCCAGCGCCCAGAGAGTCAGCATGGCGTCCACCGGCAGCAGCACGATCAGGGCGCCTGCGAACAGCACCGGCGTCTGCAGCAGGTTCAGCAGACCCATCCCCAGGAACATCCGGATGCTGTTGATGTCGTTCACGGCCCGCGACATGAGATCGCCGGTGCGGTGAGCGAGGTAGAAGGACTGCGGCAGGCTCTGGAGATGGGCGAAGTAGTCGTTGCGGATGCGGAACTCGATCTGCCGCCCGATGTTGAACATGACGATGCGCGAGAACAGCCGCGCCAGAGCCAGACAGAGAGAGGCGGCGACCAGCCAGAGGATCTTGCGCCCGACCTCGTCCGGGGCGTTCTCGAAGGCGGCGACGATGTCCCGGATGGACAGCGGGATGAGCTGAAAGAAAAGCGCGTAGAGGAGGGTGAGTACGCCGCCCAGGACGTACGCGCCGGGCGCCAGGCGCATGTACGCGACCAGTCGGGCGAGCGGCTTCTCGCTTCCTGCCGACTCACCGTCCATGGCGGGGGACCATAACAACGCGCCTCGCCGGATCGGCGCGCGGCTGGGGTAGGCTGCCGCAGCTTTCCCCTGTGCCCCCGAGCACCCCTCCATGAAGCTGCACTGGTTCGTCTTTCTCGCCCTGATCGGCATGTGCCTCACCGTGGGCGCCGCGTTCGTCGCGCCCACCGAGATCGTCCTGAAGGACGGCGCGACCGAGCAGGTGGTGAGCAGCAGCGGTTTCGAGCACGATCGCTTCGCCACGATGCGCCAGGGCGGACCCGGCGCCGAGCGCCACGCCACGACCCTCTGGATCGGCTGGGCGTTCGTCGTCTTCCAAGTGCTCTTCTTCGGCGGCTGCCTGGCGATGGGCATGGAGCGAAGACGGGCCGGCGGCGCGTCGCTGGGGCCGGCGAAGCAGCCGCTGATCATCGGCACCCTGGTCCTGGCCGCGATCTTCACCGCCCTCGTCTTCTCCTATCACCGCTACACGATCGAGGACACGCACACCCTGTTCCTGGGCTTCCCCAGGCCAACGGCATGGGTGTTCTACGCGGTGTGGCCCTTCCCGGTGTACCTCATGTTCGTCTACATGCGGATCTTCGACCGCTGGTTCTTCACCGAAGAGGACGAACGCAAGGTGGCGGAACTCGCCGCGGCGCAGCGTCTGAAGGAGAGCGAGGGCCGGAAGGCAACCGGGGCTGGCGGCAGCGACCCGGCACGGGCAGGAGCCGACTGATGGAGGAGAGTCGCAACGCGGTCGTCCTGATCTGCCTGCTCATCTACTTCGCCCTGTGCATCGGCGTCGGCGTATGGGCGCTCAGGCGCACGAAGTCCTCCCAGGACTTCTTCATGGCCGGCCGCGAGCTCGGGATCATCGTCACCGCCTTCGCCCTCTTCTCGAGTACGCTCTCCGGCTTCGGCTTCGTCGGCGGCCCCGGGCTCGTCTACAGCCAGGGCATGACCTCGGTGTGGATGATCGTCTGCGGCACGGTGGCGAGCTGCTTCACGTTCTTCCTCGTGGCGAAGCGGCTGCGCATCTTCTCCGAGGTGTACCAGACCGTTTCGCTGCCGGACACCGTGGCGCTTCGCTACCGGAGCGAGGTCACCCGGTTCCTGACCGCGGTGGCGATCATCCTCGGCGTCGTCGGCTATCTGGCGGCGCAGGTCATGGCGATGGCGGTCGTCCTGCAGGAGATCCTGAACAACGTCGAGGGCATGCCCCACGTCAGCCTCGGCGCCGCGATGACGATCTCCGTCGCCGTGCTCGTCTTCTACTGCGTGACCGGCGGCATCATCGCCGGCGTCTACACCGACGTCGTCCAGGGCGCGGTGATGGCGATCGCCGGCGTGCTCATGGTCGTCGCCGCGGTGAACGCGGTCGACGGCGGCCTCGCCGGCGGCGCGATGACCCTGGCGAACGACGATCCCGAGGCGATCGGGCCCTGGGGCACCCTGGGCATCATGGGGGCGCTGTCCTACTACCTGCTGTTCGTGGTCGGCGCCTGCGGACAGCCGCACATCATCACCAAGCTGATGATGAACAAGAAGATCCGCCAGTTCAAGCAGATCTTCCTGGTCAGCGCGATCGCCGGCGTCCTCGCGGCCCTCCTGTGGATCGCGATCGGCTTCGCCATGCGGGCTCTCGTTGTGGCCGGCGACCACCCCGAGCTCGGACAGCCGGACGACGCGGCCTACGCCTTCCTCCAGGCGTACGCCCATCCGGTCCTCGCCGGCATCGTCTTCGCCGCCCTCTTCGCCGCGATCATGTCGACCGCCGACGGTTTCCTGAACATCGGCGCGGCGGCGATCATCCACGACATTCCCAAGGCGATCACCGGCAAGCCGCTCAGGAAGGAGCTGTTCTGGGCGCGCGTGGCGACACTCGGTCTGGCCGTGGGCGCGGCGCTCTTCGTCAGCCTGTCGCAGGCGGACCTGGTCGCCCTGCTCGGCGCCTTCGGCTGGGGAACGTTCGCCGCGGCGCTCGTGCCGACGGTGGCGATCGGCTTCAACTGGAAACGCGCCACGCCGCTGGCGGCGAACGTGGCGATCGTCTCCGGCTTGCTCGTCAACTTCATCATCGAGCTCGCGGAGATCGACGTGCCCCACGGCATCCACGGCGGCGCCATCTCGCTGCTGCTGTCGCTGACGCT
>JAPVWO010000195.1 GCA_027493375.1 Candidatus Multivorans thiocomprendens
CTCCTCCGCCCGGCGCGGTCGTCGTGTCGGCGATCGTCACCGTGACGCTCGACGGCGCGCCCGCCTTCACCTCGACCGGCAGCGCGCCGAGCGCCACCGCCAGCGTCTCGTCGTCGCGGTCCGTGTCGGCGACCGTGACCAGGGCGGCCTGGGAGGACGTCCGGCCCGCCGCGATCGTGACCGCCGCCGGCGAAACGAAGTCGCCGGCCTCCGCCGTCCCCGCGGTCGCCGTCAGCGGGATCGTCGCCGCCCGGCCCAGGCTCGAAGACAGGCGCGCCGTCACCACCGCCGACGAACCCTCGCTCACCGGGTTCGGCGACACCTCCAGGCTCACGCCCGGCCGCACCGTCGCGTCCCGGATCGTCACTTCCACGCTCGACGGCGTGCCCGCCTTCACCTCGGCCGGCAGCGCGCCGAGCGCCACCGTCAGCGTCTCGTCGTCGCGGTCCGCGTCCGCCACCGTGGCCAGGGAGGTCGACGCCGACGTTCGACTGGCGGGAATCGTGATGGCGGACGGTGGAGACCAGTCGCCGGCCTCCGCCGTCCCCGCGGTCGCCGTCAGCGGAATCGTCACCGCGGCGGCCGGCGCCTTGGTGAGGGACGCCGTGACCCGGGCGGCCGAACCCTCCGTGACCGAAACCGGATCGACCGCGAGACTCACCTCCGGCGTGTCCGGGGGCTTCGGCGTCGCGTCCCGGATCGCCACGTCCACGCTCGAAGGGGAACCGGCCGCCACCCCCGCCGGCAACGCCCCGAGAGCCAGCGTGAGGACCTCGTCGTCCCGGTCCGCGTCGTCGGTCGTGGACAGCGTGGCCGTGCCCGAAGTCCGGCCGGCCGCGACCGTGACGCTCGACGGGGCCGCGTAGTCGCCCGCCTCCGCGCTCGTCGCCGTCGCCAACAGCGGGATCGTGAGCGAAACGCCCCAGGGCTTCGACAACGCGACCTCCACCGTCGCCGACGAACCCTCGACGACCGGGTTCGGAGAAGCCCCGAGCGTCGCCTCGGGCGTCGCGTCCGCGATCGTCACCGTCACCCGCGACGGCGTCCCGGCCACGAGGAGCGGGGGCAGCGGCGCGCCGAGCGCCACGTCGAGCGTCTCGTCGTCGAGGTCGAGGTCCCTGGCCGTGGGCAGAGAGACCGCGCCCGAGGTCTCGCCGGCGGCGACGTTCACGCTCGACGGCGCCGAATAATCGCCCGCCTCGGCGCTTCCCGCCGTCGTCGCCAAGGGGATCGTCACTTTCGAAGCGACCGCCTTCGACAGCGTGGCCGTCACCGTGGCCGGCGACCCCTCGGTCACCGGGTTCGGAGACGCCGCGAGCGTCACCTCCGCCGTCGCGTCCGCGATCGTCACCGTCACCCGCGACGGCGTCCCGGCCACGAGGCCGGGCGGCAGCGCCCCCAGGCCCACGGTCAGCGTCTCGTCGTCGAGGTCCGCGTCCACCGCGGTGGGCAGCGAAGACACGCCGGACAGGGCGCCGGCCGCGATCGAGACGTTCCCCGGCGCCGTGTAGTCGCCCGCCTCCGCGGTTCCCCGAACCACCGTCAACGGAATCGCCGCCGACCCGCTCAGAGCCGCGGAAAGAACCGCCGTCACCGTCGCCGACGAACCCTCCGGCACCGGATCGGGAGCGACTCCGAGAGTCACCACCGGATCCGACGTCTTCACCACCTGGTTCGGGGCGTCGCCGACCGCGGAATGGGTCAGGTCCGCGTCCTGGTTCGCCGCGTCGCGGATCGCCGCGCCTTGAGGCAACCCGAGGCTGTTCGCGGCGATCGACACGCCGTTGGCGTCGTTGTCGCCGTCCACCACCCGGTAGGAGCAGACGAGCACTTCCCCGCCGCCGCCGTCGCAGTCCGCCTGGCGGCCGTTCACGCCCACGCGGAGCTCCAGGGTGGGCGCGCCGGTCACGGCGACCGACTTGGTGAAGACGGCCATGGCCTCGATATCCTCGCCCGCTCCGTAGGCGTCGCCGTCGGCCGGCGACGACAGGAAAGCGAGCCGGTCCACTTCCGGACCGCCGGAAACCGTGTCGTCGTCGATGAGGCTTACCGTCACGCCGCCCACGGCGCCGGTGGACACGCCGTTGGGCAGGTCGCCGAAGGTCAGGGCGACGGTCTCTCCGTCATCGTCCGCGGCGTCGTCCGTGGCCGTCACGGTGAGCGTCGCGGCCGTGTCGGCGGCGCCGAACGAGAGCGCGCCCGACACGCCGTAGTCGTGAGGCCATGCCTTGAAACCGGCGACGGCGAACGGAATTGAAAGACTTCGTCCCGGCGCCGCGTCCAGGCTGACGCCGATGCTCGCCGCGGCGCCTCCCTCCGTCGCGTCGGCGGTCGACACGTCGAACGACACCTTGACCGCGCGGCCCGCCCGGTAACCGGCCACGTAGTCGCGAGTCAGGTTGAGCACCCGCGCCGCGTTCGCCGGACCGTCGGGCGTGACGACGTCCGCGTTCTCGTCGGTGAGCGCGATGCCCATCGGTTCCTCCTGATCCGGGTTGCGCCGCCCCGTCCTGCGGACCGCGTACGAGTAGAGGATGTCCGGGTTGGAGAAATGGTGATTGACATGGCAGAACGCGTAGTTCGCGGCGAGGCACTGGTCGAAGCGAGCCATGTTCGTGCGCCACTGCTTGTCCTGGTGAGGCGCAGTCGCCGGCTTCGTCGTCGGCTGCCCGGGCTCGAACAGCGCCTGGTTCACGTAGCCGAACGCGTCCTTCGTGACGCTCGACGGGCAGGTGGTTCCGCAATCCGCGTGGCGGTCGTGACGCAGACCCATCACGTGGCCCAGTTCGTGCGCGAACACGTGATCCACGTCGAAGCTCACCAGAACGGCCCGCCAGGCGTTGGGCGCCGTTCTGTCGGTGAGAACCTGGGCGTGCCCGCAGCAGGCGTCGCGGATCAGCCCGTACACGTCCGCGTGAACGCGGTCCCGGAGCGCGTGGACCTCGTCCAGGTGGCCGTCGTCCGGCCGGAGGAGGCGTTGGGCGTCGGAGAGTTGGCCGGTTTCGTCGTAATCGGCGGCTTCGACCGCCACCAGGTTGAGAACCGCGCTCACGCCGCTGTTCGTGAACATCAGGTTGGTCGATGCGATCATCTCCTCGATCTTGGTCACCGCCTGCGCGTCGCCGCCCAGGCGCTTCTTCAACTGCCGCGAGTAGACCAGCGCGATGTCGATGACGGACGCGGTCGCGGTCGAAGGGGCGACCGCGGAGGAGGCCGGGAGCGGCGCTCCGCGGCCGCCCGCTTCCTCGTCCCAGCGGTCGCAGACGAACGGCGGTTCGGTCACTTCGCTCACCAGGTATCGCGGATCCCGGGGATCGCCGAGCGAGCGGATCCGGAAGATCCGGTAGTCGTCGCCCGGAACCCGGATGGCGCCGGATACGACGGCGCCGTTGACGACCAGGGCCGCCTGTCCGAACGGCTGTCCCGCCGGACGGCCGGTGAGCGAATAGCCGCCCGAAAAGGTGCGGGCCGTCCGCTCCACGACGACCGTTACCGGCGCGTCGTCGAAGAAGTTGAAGCGCAACCGGGGGGCGGGCGGAGTCTCGCCGGCGCCTTCTCCGGCCCCGGCGCGCGAAGCGGCGATGACGGTCGGACGCGCGGTCAGCGCGGCCCTGGCCTCTTCGAGAAGGCCGAAGTCGATCGCCACCGCGCGACTCCGCAGGGTCCGCTCCGAGGCGGACGGCGCCGGCGCCGAGGAGGTCGAACCCGGGGAGAAGATCTCCGGCGCCTGCGCCCGGAGGCCGCCGGAGAGGAACGCGGCCAGGAGAATCGCCGGGATCGTCGGCACGGTCCCGGCCGCGGAGCGCGGCGCGCCGCGGAGGGGCGTGCTCGTCTCACGCGCGTTCATCGGGGCCTTCCACCGTCGAGATTGATGCTGACTCTAACTCAACTCGTCGATCCGCTCCGCTGTCTCAGTTCGACTCGCAGGCGTTGGCGAGGGCTTTCGCGTCGGTGACGGCGGCGGCGGGGTTTCCGGGTTCGTTTCGGTAGAGGCGCGCCTCGCCGGTGACGGTGTCCTCGACCCTGATCGCGTAGCCGAGGTCGGTGGTGGAGGCGGCGAACACCCAGACGTGGCCGTTGACTTCGCAACCGTCGAGAACCTTGACGAGGACTTCCCAGTTGTC
>JAPVWO010000196.1 GCA_027493375.1 Candidatus Multivorans thiocomprendens
CAGGAAGAGGGGCTGCGCATCGCCGCCGAGATCGGCAACCGGGGGCCGATTCGCCTGATCGACGGCGGCAGGCTCCATCCAGACATCCTGGAGGCGTACTGGCGGCACGGGTTCTACGTCTTCGAAGGGCTCATCGACGGCGACGAGGTGGCCGAGCTGCGCCGCGACGCCAGTGAGATGCTGGAGCGCGCGCCGGTTGGCCCGGACGCGGACGTTGACGCGCAGGGGCGGCCAGCGCTGGGTCTCGACTACGCCCGCCCGCCGTATCTCTTCGCCAAGCCGCTGGCAGACCCCTGGGGCGGCACGGAGCTTCTCAGCGGACGTCACCCGACGCAGATGACGCAGCCGCTACCCGAACGGGACGCGCCCGCCGATGTCGTCTTCATCATGAGTTCGATGTGCCAGGCGATGCCCTCCGGCCTGCGGCTTTACGGCCACCCACACCTGCTCGAGATCGCCGCCGCGATCAACGGCGACGACTTCGTGCCCTTCAACGACGCGATCTTCGTCAAGCAGCCGGGTCTCGGTGGTTCGGTGTCGTGGCACCAGGACGGCGTGACCCACTGGGGTTCTCCGGACTGGGACGAAGGCATCCACGGCTTCAACTTCCAGGTGCAGCTCTACCCGACGACTCCGGCGAGCTGTCTCTGGGTGGTGCCCGGCAGCCACAAGCTGGGGAAGATCGACATCAAGGCGCGGGTCCAGGCGAACGGAGGAAGCGAGAAGCTCCCCGGCGCCCTGCCGCTCGTCTGCGACGCCGGCGATGTCACCATCGTCAACCGGCAGATGCTCCACGCCTCATTCGCCAACACCTCGTCCGACCTGCGCATCTCGCTCACCTTCGGCTTCCACCGCCGCAAATCGGTCGAGGGGCAGAAGGGCGCACTCGGCGTTGAAGCCGACGAGGTCGTCTACGACGCCCAGCGCATCTTCGATCGCTCGTCCGTGATCGCCGTGGCGATCGACGCCCGCCGGCAGCACCGGCCCGGGGAAGCCTCGTTCGTCTACGAGCCCTTCGCCGGCCTGGAGGACGACTTCCGCTTCAACGACGAGACGTTCGAGCGCGTGATCCGGGACTACAATCTGAACGATCTGGCGATCTAGCCGTCCGCCGCGACGTAGTCGACGAGGCGATCACGAGCCGCCGTCTGGCAAGCGCCTGAACCCGATTCAGGCGGCCTCGCTGACAGTAACGCTGAGTCGCTTGCCCAGGCGGCGCAGCGCCCTGTCGATCGTGGCTGCCTTGGTGGCGTGATCGGGATTCAACATGCGCCGCACTTCGCTTTCAGCGACATCTAGATCACGGGCGAACTGCCGCCGGGAGATTCCAGCGTGACGCCAGGCGTCGTACAGTGCCGCCTTCAAAGCGATCTGCACCGGCGGGACGACCATCGGCCGCTCCTCGCCAATGGGCGAAGGTTCGGGCAGATCGCCGCCTTCGCGTATCGTGGTGGCGATCAGCTCTCGCAGCAGATCCCTGGCTTCGGCTAGCGCCTCCTCCTTCGTCGCGCCGTCTGTTGCGCCCCACCCAAAGTCCGGAAACGCAACGACGTGGCGACCGTCCTCGTCGCGTTGGATGTCGGCGGGATAGTTGTAACCGTCTGGCATCGCGTTCTCCTAGAACTGCCGGCCGTTCAACACCCACCATACAGTGCGAACATTTGTGCGCGCAACCCTGACTCCAAAGCCGCAGTGTCATCAACAGGCGCTGCCTGGACAACACCCCGGTCACACGAGTCTTTACGGCTGCCGAACCCCTACTGTCTAGAGCCGTCCGCCGCGAGCGCGAATCTCGACGTCTTCCTCGAAGACGCGGCTCGCCTCCGCCTCGTAGTTCGGGTCGCCCGCCGGGATGTGGATGCCCGCGTTCCAGATCGGCAGCGTGATCAGTTCCTTCTCGACTTCTTCGGGTTCGGCGAACCATAGACCGATGCGGCTGCTGTCGATGGCCGCCTCGCCGCTCGGGTGGTAGTGGAAGTCGCCGATCATCCTGCGGCCCTTCTGCAACAGGCGGGCCGACCCCGCCGGGAACTCGTAGGGCTTGCTGCCCGCGGTCCAGGCCGCCATCCAGTTCTCCTGGTAGGTCGCGCCCTCGGCGGCTCGCCAGAGAATGAAGTGATGGAGAACCTTGCGGTCTCCCGGCCGAACCTCGACCGCGCGGATCCAGCGATCCTCGTCGAATCCGGTCTCAATGAGCACGTCGCGAAACTCGTCCGGCCCCTCCGCGGCCACTTCGTGGGGATCGAACTCGAACACCCAGTCCGGTTCTCCGAAGGTCCATCCGTCCGCGGTCTCCGACCGCTCATGGACGGGTTCGTCGCCTTCGCCGCGGGGCGCGCCGTTCGCAGCCCAGCGGACGATCGCCGCGATCTCGTCCTCGCTCAGGCTGATGTCGTTCAACCACGGCCCGTAGCCCGGGTCGGCGTCCCAGGGCGGCATGTCCCGGTTCTCGACCGCGCGGGCGATGGAGCGGGCCCACGGTCGCACCTCGCGGTAGGTGCGCAACGACATCGGCCCGGTCTCGCCGGGCTGGTGGCAGGACACGCAGTTGGCGTGGAGGATCGGCGCCACGTCGTCGACGAAGGTGGGCCGATCGAGGTTCTGGCCGGCGGCGACGGCCGGCGCCAGAAGGATGATCGTGACCGTGGCGACCGCGAGGCGGCTCATCTGGGTGGCTCCTTCGACAGTTCAGTTCCTCGGCCCGCGCCGCTTCGCCGACTCTTCCGCATCTTCCAACAGCGTCTGCTATTCTCGTGGAAGTCTCCAATCACGTTAGCAGTTTCCACAGTGCGGCCCGGGTGGCGGTCATCGACGGGAGACACCGTTCCTCCCGGTCGAAACCCTGAAGGAGGAACGTCGTGAGAGCCAACGTACTCAGGTCATCCATCTGGACCTTCGCCATCGCCATTTGCGCCTTGCCGCTTCTGGCCGACGGCCCGCAGACGTCCACCATCGACGGCACGATAACCGACGCGCAGGGAGACGGCCTGCCCGGCGTCACCGTGACGCTGACCGGCCCTCAGAACACGAGGACCGAGATCACCGACGCCAACGGCGACTATCGCTTCGCCCTGCTCCAGTCGGGTAACTACACGGTCACCGCCGACCTCGAGGGCCTGGGCTCGGCAGAGCGCGCCGTCGTCCTCGAGCTGGGGAAGCGCGAGGACGTCGACCTCACGCTCGGCGCCACGGAGGAGGAGATCACCGTCACCTCCGAGGCGGCGCTGATCACGAAGTACGACACCGGCGCCGTTAGCGCGCTCGGGGCAGAGGAGCTCCAGCACGTACCCCAGGCCACGCGGAACTACTGGTCGAACATGAAACTGATGGCCGGCGTGGTGTCGTACAAACAGGAGTTCGATCAGGCACCCGGGGTCAACGGCGGCATCGGCCAGGAGAACGTCCTCTTCATCGACGGCGTCGACATCTCCCACAACCGTCGCGGCGGCGAAATGACCTTCTACATGCCGTCGACCGTGGTCTCCGAGAACCGCATGGAATCCGCCGGGTTCAGCGCCGAGTACGGCCGGGGGGTCAGCGGCGTGATGAATACGACGATCAAGACCGGCACGAACGAGTTCCACGGCGACTTCCTCTACATCGGCCAGAACCCGGCGTGGCGCTCCGAGAACTGGCTTGAGATGGAGCGGCCGGATTCCATGATCAACAGCTACGAGACCGGTCTCGGCGGGCCGCTCTTCCGCGACAAGGCCTGGTTCTATGCCTCCCTGAGCGAAATGAACGACAACCGGCTCGACCTGACCCGCGACGGCAACACGATCAATTCGAACCGCACCGCCGAGCCACTCGTCGGCAAGGTCAACACCCAGCCCAACGACCGTCACCAGCTCGCGTTGACCTGGATCGACTCCCCGTCAGGCCGCCTCAATCCACCCGGGTCGGCCGGCGACATCTACTCGGTCACCAGGAACAGTTGGAACAACAGAATCCAGACCCTGACCTGGAGCTTCGCCCTGACCAACTCGGCGTTTCTCGAAGCCAAGGCCGCCAACCGCGAGCTCCAGACGGCCCGTATTGGTTCCCCGCCCGCGGAGATCCTTTCCGGCGCGTCTCCCGACACGCCCGACGGCAACAACTTCCGCTATCGGGATCTCGCCGACGGTCGGCGCTACAACGCTCCCGTGAATCGCCTCGGCGCGGGTGGGAACGACTTTCCGCGCGATCAGGCAAATGCCTCGCTGACCTTCTTCAGGGGCAAGCACGAGTTCAAGGGCGGCATCGACGTCCAGGACGTCACCTTTGCCACGATCACGAGTATCGGCACCGAGTATCGCGGCCGCGGCTACGGCCGTTCGCTGCCCGGCGGCTACGCAACCCCTACCAACAAGCGGGTCTTCGACTGCCCCGTCCCTTGCAACACCGCCTTCACCAGCGGCATAGGTGCCGCCTATGTCCAGGACCGCATCACGGTCGGTGACCACCTCACCGTCAGCCTCGGCCTGCGCCAGGACACCCAGGACATCAAGAACAACCTCGGCCAGGAAGTCATGGACTACCAGAAGGCGGCCCCGCGCCTGTCGGCGGTCTACGACCTCAACGCCGACGGCAGGATGCTCGTGCGGGCATCCGCCGGGCGCTACTACGACTACATCGGCCTCGGCGTCGTCTTCACGGAGTTCACGGCCGGCGCCAACGGCGAGAACGCCTACACGCAGTACGGCTGGAATTCCGAGACGGAGCTCTACGACGTCTTCCAGCGCCGCGTCGAGCCCCGTGACCCCCTGGCTTCCTCCGTCGAGCCCTACTACAAAGACGAGATCTCGGTTGGCTTCGACTGGCAGTTCTCTAACAACTGGGTCTTCAAGTCGCGCGTGACCTCGTGGGAGATGGAGAACATGTTCCACAGCACCCTGCAGTTCGACGAGCAGGGCGCGGTCGTTCGCGACCTGAGAAACTGGCCGCAGAACAGACGCGAGTACGAGGGCATCCTGCTCCAGCTCAACCGGGCGTTTCGCAACGACTGGTCGCTGCAGATGAACTACGCGAGGGACTGGAACGAAGGCAACAACGAGTCGCGCAACGACAACGACGACCACCTGGAAGGCTTCGGGGGCATCGAGGTTTCGACCGGGATTCTCAATCCCACCAGTGGCCCCAACTGGTTCGGACCGATCAGCTACCAGCGGGACCACATCGTCAACGTCGTCGGCATGAAGCGGTGGAGGTTCGGCAGCCATGACCTGATGACCAGTGCCAGCGCGCACCTGGCAGACGGCGAGCCCTGGGGATTGCAGCCCGCTACCCAGGTCAGGCACCCGGTGTCCGGCCAGACGATCACCACGACGACCCTCAGGGACAAGAGAGGAACGAACCGGCTCGACGACTTCTTCACGCTCAACCTGAACGCCACCTACCAGTTCCCGATCAGGGGCGGCGTGCAAGGCATCATCGGCGGCGAGGTTGCCAACGTCACGAACGAGCAGGCACTGATTCTGATCAACACGAGAAACGGCAACCCTTCCGGCTCCCTCGACACCTACCAGTACACGCGGGAGTTCCGCCTCAAGGTCGGCGTCCGGTTCTGAGGATGGGGAACTGCCGATCCGGATCGTTCTGGAGAACGGGCCGGTAGCCGCCGCTCCCGTCGGGTTCCATGCGGCGAGCCCCGTCGGGGGCGAGTTGCACGATGTAGGCCTTGCGGACCTCCGAGGTGAGGTTCGGCCCGGTGGCATGCGGAGTAAGTGAGGAGAAGACGACGATGCTGCCTGCTCTTGCCGGCGCGACGAGCCCTTCGGCGTCCTCGTCGGCGCAGCAGTAGCCGAGGTCGGTGGTCCAGTGCTCGAGGGTGCCGTGACGATGCAGCCCCGGGAGCACCCGGGGGCAGCCGTTGCTGGCGGTGGCGTCGGTCAGCGCGATCCAGCAGGTGAGATAGGCCTGCGGGTCGAGGAAGCCGTAGCCGTTGTCCTGGTGCCAGGGAAAGGGGGCTGGAACGCTCGGCTTCTTGTAGACCGCCTGGTCCCAGTAGAGCCGGACGTCGGGACCCACCAGGTCCCAGGCGAGATCCTGAAAGAGAGGCCCGGCACAGAAGTCCCGCAGGAAAGCCGAGCGCAGTACGAGGTGAACGGTGAAGGTGATCTCGTCGGCGCGGGCGATGAAGCGACGGCCCTGCGGCAGCTCGCGCAGCGCCGCTTCGGCTTTGGCCTCCCAGGGGTCGATCTCGGCGATCAGGCGCTCGAGCGTGGCGGGCTCGACCGCGTCCTCGAGCACGAAGAAGCCCTGCTCGCTCCACTGGCAGGCCTGCGCGGCGGAGATGCGCCGGTAGGGGCCGGGTCTGGGCTTCCAGCGAAAGTCCCGGTTGAGCGGATGGAGCTTCGGCGTCATGCCGGCGCCGGCCTGTTTCCGATGTCGCTCACCCTGTTGCTTGCTTGATCTTCGTATTGCGGACCGAAAGGGCGAGCATGGCGAAGCTGACCGCGAGCATCGGCAGGTTTCCGACCTTGCCGGGCGGCGTCCGCAGGTAGTACTCGGGCGTGAGCGGATGCATCATGCCGACTCCGAGGCGAAACAGGACCTCCACGACCATCAGGGCCCACATGAGCGGGATGAGGTTTCGGTAGCGCGCGAGCACGGCGGCGTAGACGATCAGCATGATGACCTGCTGCGATCCCCAGAGAGAGCTGAACATGTAGACGACGTTGTTCGGATCCGGCGTGCCGGAGAAGGTCACGATCGACGCGATCAAGTTCACGCCGCTGTCGTCCAGGAGGAAGTGGGCGAACGAGCGGAAGGTCGCCATCGCGACCAGGGCCAAGAAGAAGTAGAGCGGAACGCGCCCTCCGCGATAGTCGTTGTTCGCCGCGCGCGGGAGCAGAACGTCAAGAATGGTCATGGGCGGATCTCCTCGTACGGCCGTTAGCGGCTTGCTCTCACGGGCTGCTCACCCTATCGGCAGGGAACCGGGCGTGCTCCGACTTGTAGTGCACTCCAAGCTGGACAGCCGCTATCAGGAGCGCCACTTTCACTCCCGTTGACGATCGCCCGGCCCGCGGGCGAGCCCGGCCGACTGGCGGCGGGAAGTCCGCGTCGGC
>JAPVWO010000197.1 GCA_027493375.1 Candidatus Multivorans thiocomprendens
GACGGTGTCCACCACGGACGCATCGAGCTCTGGATCGCCGCGAAGGACGAGGAAGACCGCTCGACCGAACCGCACCGGACGGAACTCGACATCGCCGTGTCGGCGGACCGGCTGGCGGAGACGGAAGGCGGCTCATGGCGGTACGGCCTGGAAATAGTGATGGAGGCCGGATACCACGACGTCGGCATCGGCCTGCGCGACGGCGTCGGGGGCCGCCACTCCTTCCTGCGCGGCGGCATCGACGTCCGTTAGATCGCGCGGCTACAGCACCCTGATCGGCGTCGACGAGGAGTGCTCCCGGTTCGCCTGATCGGTCACGACGACCGACAGGGTGTAGTCGCCCGCGGCGAGCTTCTTGCCCGCGACGAAGACGCCGGAGAGCTGGGACAGTCCGGAACCGGCATGGGCGCCCGGGGCCAGGACGACCTCCCCGCCGTCGGCGACCTGCTCGCCGTCCGGCCGGAACACCTGCGTGCGCACCGTTACCGGACCGGCGCCGAGGCCGGAGCCCACGAGGCTGATCGGCGTTTCGCCGCCGGCCGTCACTTCGGGCCGCGCCGCCGGGATGAAGGGTTCGCCGCTCCGAAGGAAGGGAAAGGCGACGTCCGTCCGCTGCTCCGATTCCTCCTCGCGCAGCAGGACCCACTTGCCCGGCTGCTCGGGGAACAGGGGCGGCTGCAACGTCGCCGCCTCGCCGGGCACGTCGAGCAGGGAGGTGGTTAGCGCGCGGCGTCCCGTCGCATCGTTGCGGACCAGCACGCGGACCGAGTAGGTGCCCGGATCCAGGTCGAAGTGCCCCCAGTACTTCAGTGGCGTCGAGTCCCATCGCTCGGACGAAGAAGTCGCGCACGATGCCGTGTCCGTCGAGCGCGTAGGCATAGATCTGGAGCGGTACCGTCCCGCCATCGATGCCGGCGAGGAGGTCCTCCCCGCGGGCCTCGATCAGGACCGGGGCGTAGGCCTTGCCGCTGGAGGCTGCGAAGCCGGCCGTGAGCACGGCCGCGTCGATCTCGCCGGCCTCGACGCCGCCCATCACCTGCTGCGCCGAGGTCAGCGCCCGCTCGAAGGGGTTCGTCTGGGCGTAGGGCTTGGGCGCGTAGTAACCCGGCCGGTGGACGATCCGGGTGCCGCGCGGGGCGTTCTTGAGCCGGACCCGCAGCCTGCGGAACTTGCCGTCGAACGTCAGGTCGTTGGGCTGGAAGGCGAGCAGGTAGGTCACGCTCGTGCGCTGCAGCATCTCGGACATGGCGTCGCCCAGGTCGGTGAAGTTGGCGAACACCTCGCCGCCGGTGTCCTTCGACATGAGGAACAGCGAGTCCCGATTGCTCTGGCCCTCGGTCAGCACCTCGCCGCTCACGTCGACGGACTGGATCGCGCAGTCCGCTTCTCGGAACCTGGCGAGCATCTCGTTGATCGAGCGCTGTGCGGACGTACTGCCGAAGATCTCCTCGTTGTTCACGCGCCAGGACTGCCCGTCGGCGGCGGCCTGCTGGAGTTCCAGCATCCGATCCTGCTCGTCGGACGTGAGGCTGCGGTTGCCGACCAGCACCGAACTGTCGAAGCCTTCCGAAAGGAAGACGACGTGCTTGCGGCCCTGGACCGTTCCCATCCACGCGGCCAGTTCGCTCATCCCGGCGGACAAGGCGGCGATGTCGCTGGCGGCCCGATCGCGGTTGGCGGTGTCCTGCAGATTCGCGAGTTCGGTGCGGGTCCGCGCGAGCATCGCATCGGCGTCCAGGCCGGCGCGGTCGGCCGTTTCGCCGAGGCTGTCGCCCGTCGGGAGCTCGCCGCCCAGGTCCGCGATGACGAGACCCAGTGGGTCGCGGACCGCCTTGCCGGTCTCGATCTGGCCCAGAGTGGAGATCGCCTGGCGGAGCTGGCTGCGGTCGGAGGTGAAGCCGAGCACGAGCCGCGGCCGCGTGTCGTAGAGCGCCACGGCGGCCAGGTCCGTGGGATGCAGCTCGCGCAGCACCAGGTCGGCGGCGGCCTGCTGGGCGCGGCCCACGGAGTCGGGGGTCGAGAACAGGAGGTCGAACAGGAGCAGGAAGTGCCGCCGCGCCGCTACCGGCACCGGCTCGTCCGACACCTTGCCTTCGACGACCTCCAGATCGACCATGTCGAAGCCGGTGATCTCGACCGGCCTGCGGCCGTCGAGGAGTTCGAAGTCGTCGCGGGTGAGGCCGCGCAGCGGGTCGCCGCCGCTGCTGACCTGCACCGGCACTTCGACGACGGTGACCGTCGTCGTGTCGCTGAATTGCGCTCTGTTCTGCCGGCGGCCGCGTTGCGCGTCGGCGGCCGCCGCAAGCAGCATGGCGCCCGCGCAGAGGAGGGCGGCCGTTCGAGCCGCGGCCGGAGGGAATGGACGGTTGCCGAGTATGGGGTTCGTCATGGGCTGGCTCCCTTGGTCAGGAGATGCGGGTCGGGCCGCGCCGCCGTCGCACCGGTCCCCGCTCAGTTGAGCACCTTGATGGGGATCGAATTGGCGGGCTGAAGCCGGGTCGCCGGGTCGGTCACGGCGACGGTGAGAGTGTAGTCGCCCGCGGGCAGATCCGCCGGGTCGAAGGCGGCGACGAGCTTGTCGAGGCCGGGAATTCCGGTCACCGTGCGTTCGCGCAGGCGGAGCGAGCCGCCGTCGATGGGGTCACCTTCGGCGTCGACCAGCCTCGCCTCCAGGGCCAGGTCGCCGCGGCCCAGGTTGTAGCCGACGATGCAGATCTCGGCGCCGGCGCCGTCCCGGTCTCGCCGCACCAGGGGCACCGCGGATGGGACGTACGGCTCGCCGTTCACCGTGAAGGGGTAGACCGTCGTCTTCGCGTACTGGTCGGCGGGCTGTTCGCGGACGAGGAACCAGCTTCCGGGCTCTTCGTGAAAGAAGGGAGGAAGCAGGGCGGGCTTGCCGGCATCGAATGCCGGAACGCGGATTTCCGCCGTCTCGACTCCGGTTGCGCCGGTGAGGCCGTTGCGAACCAGCACGCGGAGCAAGTAGTCGCCCGGACCGAGTTCCAGATGGCCGTAGTACTTGAGGCCGGTGTTGCCGAAGGTGTCCTCGCGGCCGGACAGGTCCAGGGTGACGACGCGGCTGAAGAAGTCTCGCATTTCGGACTTGTCGTCCGTCACGTAGGCGTAGATCTCGACCGGTAGGCGGGCCGGTTCGTGGTCCTCCAGCAACCCGGCGCCGCCGACCTCGACGATCACCGGCACGTAGGCGCGGTCTTCGCCGGCCCGGAACGGCGCCGCCAGAACGTCGATGGCGAGGTCGTCCCGCTCGGCGGCCGCGGCGATCAGGTCGGACGCCAGCAGTCGTTTCTCCATCGGATGGAGATCGTCGAACGGACGCGGCGTGTAGTAGCCCATGCGGTGAGAGATCTGCGCGCCCTTCGGAGCTCGCGCCCGCACCCGGAGCCGGCGGTGTTCGCCGGGTTCGCCGGGGGTCGACGGTTCGAAGCTGAGCAGGTACGTGACCGTCGAGGACTCGAGCACCTCGCCCAGCTCGGCGCCGAAATCGTTCGCGTCCTCGTGCAGGGCGCCGCCGGTCTCGTTGGCGAGGTAGTGGAGCGCGTCCCGATGCACGATGCGGGTGCGGTGTTCCTCGGGCAGGTCGGCGCGCAGGCCGGAGATGTCGACCGTGTGGATCGCCGCGTTCGCCCGCTGGAACTCGTTCAGCATCCGGTTCACGTTGCCGAGAAGCTGCGTGTTGCCGTAGCGATTGTCCGTGTCGACGCGACCGTACTGCCCGGTGTCGATGGCCTCCTGCTCGCGTTGCATCTCCTGGTCGAAGAAGTCGGGCTGGCGGCCGAACAGGAACCGACCGTCGAAACCCTCGGTGAAGAGGACCACCTGCTTGCGGCCCTGGACGCTGGCGAGGATGCGCGCCATTCCCTGCAGGGAACCGGTCCAGCTCGAGATCTGGCCGCGCGCGTAGCTCTTCTCGTACTTGGCCATCTCGTTGCCGATCACCTGGAGGTAGGAGTCCAGGTCGCGCTCCATGGAGCGGATGTCCTCGTTCACTCCCCCCACGTCGAGCGCACCCGCGATGCTCCCGCTTGGCGCGTCGATCATGAAGCCGAGCGGGTCCTTCGTCGCCAGGTTGAGCAGCCGCGGGTTGCCCAGCGTGGCGATGGCCCGGGCCAGTTGGGCCCGGTCGGGCGTGAACGTGATGAGGAGTTGCGGCCCCGACTCGACGGTGTGGACGGCGACCGCGGCGAGGTCCGTCGGATGCATGTGTTCGAGCACGAAGTCCTGGGCGGCGGCGCGGGCCTTGCCAACGGAGGTCGGCGCGGAGAACGAGAGGTCGAACAGGAACAGGAAGTGGCGGCGGGCGGCGGGAGGGATGCCGTAGTCGGCCTCGATCGCGCGCCGCTCGTCGGGGGCGATCATGTCGAGGTCGACGACCCGGAAGCCGGTGAGCTCCTGAGCTTCGCCGTCGTCGAGGATCTGGAAGTCGTCCGGACCGAGACCCCGCACGGGTTCGCCGCCGCGGGCGGTGACGTTCACCGGCACCTGGACCTCGAAGACGAAGGCCCGGTCCTCGAATTGACGCAGGTCGTCCGGCTCCTGGGCCGGTCCGGGCACGGCGGCCAGGAACAGACCGGCCAGAGCGCTGACCGCGAATCTCCGGTCCCGCAGCATCGTCGACGGCTAGGCTAGCAGCAGAGGCCTCTACCTCGGCCCACGTTCGATCAGGGCGGCGTACCTGCGCGCTTCCTCGTGGGTCGCATCCAGCCGCAGGGCGCGCTCGACGTGGTGTTTCGCCTCGCTGAATCGGCCCGCGGCCAGGTGGACGCGGGCCAGCCCGACGTGCACTTCGGGGATCTCGGAGTCGGCGCGGAGGGCGCGGCGCATGTAGTCGAGCGCCAGTTCGCCGTCGCCGGCGGCGAGCGCGGCGTCGCCGCGATACACGTAGAAGAAGGGGCTGGCCTGGTTCATCTCCTCGAGTGTGTCGAGAACCTCTTGGGCGAGATCGTTGCGGCCCTGGAGCTGGTAGGCGCGGACCAGGTTCGTCAGCAGCGGCACGCTGTCCGGGTGGAGTTCGACGCCCTCTTGGAGCCGACGCGCGGCGTCGTCGAGTCGGCCCCGCCGGAGCAGGACGATGGCGTGATTGTTGATCGCCTTGTCGAAGTCGGGCGTCAGGCGCACGGCGGTTTCCAGCCAGCGTTCGGCGGCATCCAGGTCGCCGTTCATCAGCGCTTCCGCGCCCAGATTGTTGTAGTAGTGACCCGTGGCCGCGAGGTCGGTGATCGGCCGGAAGTCGCGGTAGGACTTCGGCCGGTACGGGAGGAAGTCGTAGGTCGCCATCTCGCCATCCACGTACATGCCGGCGACGATGTGACCGCGACTGACCACGACGCCGTTCTGGTAGTTCCAGCGCCGATAGTCCTCGACCTCGACGAAGAAGGGGTTCAGGCGTCGCTCGCGACCAACCGCCACGAACAGGTTGACGAACGAGAGGCAGTTGCCGCGGGCGGCGGCGAAGGCTTCGTTCGCCGTCCGCGTGGGCGCGAGTTCGTACTCGAGACCGACCAGGCCGAAGATGAAATCGAGTACCGCGTCGCGGCGTCGCGTCTCGCTGCCGGCGGGGCTGACGCGCTCGTCGACTACCCGCCGCAGCTCCTCGTCGATGGCGAAGGGGATGGTGACGTCTTGCTGCCATCCCGCGCCCAGGCGGCGCTCGAACTCGGGCGCCAGAGCCTGCGAACCGTCGAAGGGAACATAGCCGGCGCAGGCGGCGGAGAGTGCGAGGAGCGCCGCCAGCGCCACGTGGGACCTGCTTCGGGTGGACAGCATCCTGCATCTACTGTACGATGCATGCACTCGACAGGTTGGTCCTTGGGGCGCATCCGTCACGGCTTCGTCTGGCCGGCGGTTCTCCGTCAGTCAGACCTTGGCCGCGATGGATTTTGGCGTGGCGTCCTCGCACTTCAGTTCGGTCAGTAGACGGTCCCAGTACACGTCAGCGCCGGAACAGGATAAGCCCAACGAAGCAGGTCACTTGGCGAGAAGCTTCAAGATAATGGACACGAAGCACATTTTTGGATGGGCCGCCGGGTGTCATCGCGCCAGTTTGGCGCGGGTGGGATCCTGGTCGGGCGGTAAGGCCCGCAGTGGAGAGGGTTCTCGGCCACCGCTTGGGATGGCCGGGAGCTGGCCGATTTGGCATACTCCTTGCGGGATTTCCGAGACTGTGGGTGAGCCGGTCAGGCTGCGCCCAAACCGCGTGAGGTCGTTTCGGGCTGCTTAGCCAGCCCGCGATCTTCCGCACAAACTCACTTCGGAGGGAGTAACGAACGCATGAGTAGACGCCTCGTTTCGACGTTCAGCGTCATCCTTTTCCTGTTCGTCGCGAGCCTCGCCTTTGGCCAGGCGTCGCCGACGGGCAATCTCTACGGCACGGTGACGGACGAATCCGGCGCCGCGCTGCCGGGCGTCATGGTAACGGTCAGCGGCATCGGCGCACCGCGTACGCAGTTCACCGATGGCCAGGGCCAGTGGCGCTTTCTGGCGCTCGACCCGGGCGCCTACACCGTTGCCGCCGAGCTCGACGGCTTCGGCGGCCTCCAGTTCCCTGACGTCGTCGTCGCCGTCGGTCGCAACACGAGCGTGCCGCTCGTACTGAGTGCCGCTCTCGAAGAGACGATCACCGTCACTTCCGAGAGTCCGCTGCTCGACGAGCGCAAGCTCTCCACCGGCACCAACGTCAGCCAGGTCGAACTGGAGAAGATCCCGACCGCCCGCGACCCGTGGTCCCTGCTCTCGCAGACTCCGGGCGTGCTCGTCGACCGGGTCAACGTCGGCGGCACGGAATCCGGCCAGCAGGCCACCTTCCGCGCCCCGGGCGTGGCGTTCAATCAGAACGACTTCCAGATGGACGGCACGTCGATCACCGACATGGCTGCCACCGGCGCTTCGCCGACCTACTACGACTTCGACCAGTTCGCCGAGATGTCGTTCACGACCGGCGGCACGGACGTGACGAAGAACACCGCCGGCGTCCAGGTCAACCTGGTGACGAAGCGCGGCAGCAACGAGTTCCGCGGTTCGACCCGGTTCTACAACATGCAGCGCAACGGCTACTTCGGCGGTGCGCTCAAGCAGTCGCAGCCGGACATCGAGGGCGAGCTGTACACGGCCAACTTCCAGACCGAGCTCGCCGGCGCCCAGGCGCGGAAGATCGAGGATCTCGGCTTCGAGGCCGGGGGCGCCGCGATTCAGGACCGCCTCTTCTTCTGGGGTAGCTGGGGTCAGAACGACATCCAGCAGAACGCCGCGACCGGTCTGGCCGACGACACGATCCTGGAGAACACGGCGCTCAAGGCGAACGGCCAGATCAACGCTTCCAACTCGATCGTCGGCTCGTTCAACAACGGCGACAAGCTGAAGTTCGGGCGCGGCGCGGGCACGACCCGGCCGGCGCCGACGACCTGGAACCAGCGCGGTCCCTCGGCCCAGTACCGGCTCGAGGACACGCACGTCTTCTCGGCGAACTTCTTCCTGACCGGCACCTACTCGCACGGCGACTTCGGTTTCGCTCTGGCTGCCCGAGGCACCCGTTCGGACGAGAATGGACTCCATCCGGACGCGCTCGACCCGCGCCGGGAGGCCGGCGTCTGGCAGGACAACTACCTGACGGGCAGCAGCTCTCGCCCGTTCGACTCCTACCAGGTCGACACGTCCTACTTCTTCACCACGGGCGCGTCGGTCAACCACGAGTTGAAGATCGGCGGGCGCTTCCGCGAGTTCACCCAGAACTCCGTGTTCCAGTGGGGGCCGCGGGACGTGTTCCACGGCGACTGGGGCCAGTCGGTCGCGGTCCGGGATCACACGGGCGTCGCGGTTTCCGACTACACCGCCATCTGGGCTCAGGACACGGTGACCTTCGGCCGGGCGACGATCAACTTCGGCCTTCGTTACGACGACCAGGGCGGAGCGAACGAGCCGTACAACCGGCCCGCGCATCCGGTCGCGGCATACCGCGAGATCTACCCCGACATCAGCTTCCGCGGCTCCGAGGCCGGGTTCAGTTGGGGAAGCATCGCGCCGCGCCTGGGCGCCACCTACGCCATCGGCGAGCAGCGCAAGACGCTGGTTCGCGCCAGCGTCTCCCAGTTCTACGATCAGATGGCTTCGGGTTGGGTGACCAGGAACTCGCCGTTCGGGGCCTCGTACGCCTACTTCGACTCGGTCACCGGGGAGTTCCTGTATGCGAACGGCTTCGACCCCGACAATCCGCTCAAGGTCGTCGACGAGACGGATCCGGGCCTGGACGCTCCCCTCACCCAGGAGATCCTGGCCGCGGTGGAGCATGCGTTCCTGCCCGAGTTCGTCGTCGCCTTCACGGTGACGCACCGGGACGTGAGCGATCTGCTCGACGGCTTCACGATCTTCCGGCAGCCTGACGGCAGCACGCGGATCACCAACCGGAGCGACTTCGAGCAGGTCGGCACCCTGGAGACCGAGTTGCCGCGGATCGGCCGCGAGGTCAGCGTTCCGCTCTACGGCATCCCGAATCCGGACCTCGTGAGCACGGGCGGCAGCTACGTCACGAACGGCGACCGCGGTCGGGACTACCTCGGCTACTCGCTCAGCTTCACCAAGAGGCTGGCGAACCGCTGGATGGCCCGCGGCTTCTACCAGTACGGCAAGGGCGAGTGCAGCATCCCCCGCTCCTACTACGACCACGCGAGTCCGCTGGTTGGGCGGGCCGGCTGCCAGGACGGCGACCTCTTCCTGACCCGCTCTACGGGCTCCGGCAAGGGCGAGCGGTTCCTGCAGGCCGCCTGGAGCTACAGCCTGAACGGCATGTACCAGGTGGCGCCGGACCGGCCCTGGGGCTTCAACGTTTCGGCCAACCTGACCGGACGTGAGGGCTATCCGCTCGCCTACTGGAACAACGCGAACCTCGTTCCCTGGGGGGCGAGGGGCACCCGCCCGACGGTCAACATCGTGCCGAACCAGGACTACGACCAGTACCGCCTGGACGACATCGAGACGATCGACTTGCGGGTCGAGAAGGAGATCGCCCTTCAGGGTCCGGTCAACATGACCTTCGGCATCGACGTGTTCAACGCGACGAACGAAGGCACCGGCCTCGCGTACCTGCTGAACACCCGGTACACGAACGGCGGCAACCTGGACGACAACATCTCGCCGCGCATCTATCGCCTGGGCGTGCGGCTGGCCTGGAAGTAGTCCAGCACGGAGAATCCGTGGCCTGACGAGTCGGGCTGCGGAATCGACGCGAACGAGAGGGCCGGGGCGCAATCCCCGGCCCTCTTACTTTGTGCGGGTTCGAACGGCGAACCGAACCCGCGCCCGCGCGTCCTGTCGATACCCTCGGGTAGTAGGATGACCGGGTCGCGAATGGAGGGTCGGAAACGAGGGGAGGACTCATGAACTACGGAACCCGCATCGCCGTCTGGATGCTGGCCGGCGCCCTTCTGGCTGCGGCGGTTTCGGCGCAGGCCTGGGCGGGCCGCGGGCGTTTGAGCGGCACGGTTCAGGATGCGGACGGCAATCCGGTCGAAGGGGCGAGCGTTCAGCTCACTCTCAACGGGGCGGGGCCGGAGGCGGTCTCCACGAACGCCAAGGGGCGCTGGGCGCGGGCCGGACTGGCGGGCGGAGGCTGGGAAGTGCTCGTCTCCAAGACCGGCTACGTGTCCACTTCGCACACGGCGGCGGTCCAGGAGTACGCTGCGCCGGCGGATCGGGTCTTTCTGAGGACCGTCCTGGAGGCGGGATCCGCGTCGGCCACCGACGGATCGGCGGCCGCGCTGGAGGACAACGAGGCGGCCCAGGCGGCGCGGGGGTTGCTGGAGCAAGGCAACTCCCTGTTGCTGGCGGGGGACTACGAAGGGGCGATCCAGGTATTCACGGAGGCGTTTCCGTCGCTTCCCGACGGGGCCAAAGCGGCGGTGCTGGTCGCTGTGGCTCAGGCGCAAGTGGCGCTGGAGCGGGACGACGAGGCGATCGCCAGTCTGGAACAGGCCCTCGGTCTTGCGCCGTCGAACGTCGATGCGCTCCGATTGATCAGCCGCCGGCTGACCGCGATGGGGCGGGGAGACGAGGCCCAGCAGTACCTGGACCGGATGCCCGAGGACCAGCGGGCCGACCCGGAGATCCTGGTGCGCGAAGGCGTCGCGCTATACAACCAGAACGACTTCGAGGGAGCCCTGGTCAAGTTGAACGCGGCGGTGGAGGCCGCGCCGGAGTGGGCCGACGCCTACTACTACCGCGGCCTTGCGAACATGGCTTCCGGCAACAACGGGGCCGCCGCGCTCGACTTCCGCCGGATGCTGGAGCTCGAGCCGGAGAGCGAGAGGGCCGAGGAGGCGAAGCAGTTCGCGGAGTACCTGGAATCGCTCTGAGGAAACCGCTCCGGCAGGGGACGGCCGCGCTTCTGCTGGCGGTTCCCCTCCTGGCGGCCTGCCAGCCGGAGCGGGACGTCGAAGAGCCTCAGGCCGCCCGGGCCGCGCCCGTCTGGCCCGAGGCGCCGCCTCCCGGCTTCGCGCGCGATGTCGTCCTGGTGACGATCGATACGCTGCGCGCGGACGCGCTCGGCTTCGCGGGCAACGCGGCGGCGACGACTCCCCACCTCGACGGCCTGGCGGCGGGAGGCTGGGTGTTCGAGAGAGCGCACGCGCACAGCGTGATGACGCTGCCCTCCCACGCCAACCTGCTGACTGGCCGGCTGCCCTACGAACACGGCGTGCGCGACAACGCCGGCTTCGTGCTGCCCGACTCCGTGCCGACCGCCGCCGAGGCATTCGCGGCCGCGGGCTTCCGCGCCGCCGCTTTCGTTGCGGCCTTTCCGCTCGACGCCCGCTACGGCCTGGACCGGGGCTTCGAGGTCTACGACGACTCCTACCCGGAGGGTTCAAGCCGAGGCATGGCCGTCGCGGAGCGAAGCGGTGACGAAGTGGTCGCGGCGGCCGTCTCCTGGTGGCGGCGGCACGAGGGCGAACGCAGGTTCCTCTGGGTCCATCTGTACGAGCCGCACGTACCGTACGAGCCGCCGCCGCCCTTCGCCGCGCGTTTCCCCGATCGGCCCTACCTGGGTGAGGTCGCCGCGGCCGACGCCCATGTGGGCCGTCTGCACGAGGTCGTTGCGCAAAGCGACGGCGGTGCGGAGGTGCTCTTCGTCGTCACCTCGGATCACGGCGAGGGGCTGGGCGACCACGGCGAGGAGACGCACGGTCTGTTCGCCTACGAGGCCACGCTCGCGGTGCCCCTCCTGTTCTGGGCCGAGGCGCTGACCGCCGCCCGGATCGATTCGCCGGTCGGGCACGTCGACGTCCTGCCGACCATGCTGGAGGCGGCCGCCGTCGAGGCGCCGACGCTCACCGGCACGGCGGGCCACAGTCTCTGGCGGGACCCCGGCGGAGGGAGCGCCGGCTCCGCCGCGCGCCGCGCGACGTACTTCGAGGCACTGCACTCGAACCTGCAGCGCGGCTGGGCGCCCCTGCGCGGCGTGGTCGGTCGGACGCCCGCGAAGGAAGGCGCCGGAAGTGGAAGTCCCGGCCGGCTGCTGAAGTACGTCTCTCTGCCGCGGCCCGAACTCTACGACCTCGATGCGGACCCGGCGGAGGCGCGGAACCTGCACGCCGCCGAACGCGAGGCGGCGACGGCGCTCGCGGAGCTCCTGCCGGCGGAGTCGGAGTGGCCGCCCGCGGCGGGCGCGGTGAGCGAGGAGGAACGGCGGGCGCTCCAGAGTCTGGGCTACCTGAGCTCTTCAGGTGGTGTGTCCCTGCCGCGCGCGTACGGCGAAGAGGACGACCCGAAGTCCCTCGTCGACGTCGACCGAATGATCCAGGACTACTCGGTGGCCTACCAGGCCGGCCGCCTGGAGGAGGCCGAGGCGTTGGCGCGCCGGATGATCGAACGCCGGCCCGGGATGGGGCTGGGCTACGCGAACCTGGCGCAGGTTCTGCTGGACCAGGGGCGGATCGAGGAGGCGCTTCGCCTGATGATCGACGCCGAGCGGCGGAGCCTGGCGTCGCCTTTTCTCGAGCGGCAGTTGGCCTTGACCCTGGCCCAGGTGGGCCGGGCGCAGGACGCGGTGCGTCTGATGGAGCGCCACGTCCGGTCGACCGACCCGGACGCTCTCGACGTGCTCGGCCTGGTGCTGGCCGAGGCGGGGCAGTCCGCGCGCGCCAGGGAGGTCCTTTCCCGCTCCCTCGAAATCGACGAGAGAAACCCGCGCGCGCGACAGAACCTGGCGCTGGCGGCCCTGCACGAAGCCGACTGGCCGCTCTGCGAGCGGGAAGCGCGCGCGGCTCTCGCGCTCAATCCGGCGCTGCCGCTGTCCTGGAACTACCTCGGCATCGCGCTGTTCAACCAGCGCCGGACGGATGAGGCGATCCAGGCATGGCTGCGGTCCGTCGCACTGGATCCAGGTGACCTCGACGTTCTGTTCAACCTGGCGAACGTTGCCGCGCGGTCGGGCCGGGCGGACATCGCCCGGCCGGCGCTGGAACGCTACGTCAAGGAGGCTTCCGTGCCCTCTTTGGGCGACCGCCACGCCGCGGAGTTGGCGGTGGCGCGGTCGTTGCTGCGGGGGCTGTAGTCAGTTGCCGTCCGGAGGGTCTTCCGACGCGGTCGGCCCCTTCTCCCCCGTGGCCCGCTGATCCTCACCGTAGAGCTCCATGTAGCGTTCCATTTGAGCTTCGGCCTCGTCGTTCCGCCCAAGGCGCTGCAGCACCCTGGCGAGGCCGTAGATCGCTTCCTTGTGATCGGGCGCCGCGGCGACCGCCCGGCGGTAGGCGTCCTCGGCCGTGGCCAGACGGGTCGGCCCGTCCGCCGTTCCGGGTTCATCTCCGGCCGCGCCGTCCCAGGCGCGGGCAATGTCGACCAGCAGCGCCGCGTCCGGCTGGGCCAGCGCCGCGGCGCGTTCCAGGAACTCCGCCGCTTCCAGGTGTTCGCCGCGCCAGAGCAGCAGACCGCCCAGCAGCCGGTGAGCCGCCGCCGAGGACGATTCGAGCGCAACGGCCTCGCGGGCGTGCAGTTCGGCCTCCGCCGGCTTGTTGTTCTCCCACAGCGCCGAGGCCAGGTCGATGCGAAGGCTCGCGTTGTCGGGGTCGAGCAGGACCGCCCGGTCCAGGGGCGCCTCGGCGGCGCGGAAGTCCCGGTTCCGCAGCAACTGGCGCCCCAGCGCCGCCGGCGGCAGTTCTTCGGTTCGGTCGCCGCCCGCCGCGCCCGTCGCCCGCAGCCGGTCCAGGTGGCCGCGCGCGACCGGGTCGCCGGGCCGCAGTTCCAGCAGCCGTCGCAGTAGTCCGGCGGCCTCGCCGTTCCGGGCGCCGCTCATGAGCAGCACGGCGTAGTCCGACAGCGTCGCCGTGTGCGTTGGCTGCGCCTGGAGCGCCTGGCGGAACATCTCCTCGGACTCCGCCAGCCGCTCCAGCGACATGAGCACGGCGCCGCGCTGGTAGAGCCCGTCGGCGCGTCCGGGCGCGGCGGCGAGCGCCCGGTCGGCGGCGGCGAGCGCCTCCTCGTGCCGGCCCGCGTCGAGCAGGATCGAGGATGCGGCATACGCGGGCCGCGGGTCGGTGGAGGCCAGCCGCGCTTCCCGGGCCAGAACGGTCAGCGCCTCGTCGATCTCGCCGTCGGCGGCGAGTTCCAGCGCACCGCGCACCTCGCGGCCCGTCGGGTCCGCGATGTCCTGACGGCGCTCGTTGACGGACGCGACTTCGTCGCTCGCGTCGCGGGACAGTACCTGGAAGCGGTCGAGGATCTCCCGGGCCTCTTCCCGTTCGCCGCTGGCGGCGAGCGCCTGGCCTAGCGCCTGGTAGGCGTCCGGCATGCCGGCGTCGAGCTCGGTGGCGAGGCGCAGAAAGGGCACCGCGCGCGCCGCCTCGCCGGCCGAGTGGAGGTAGCGGCCGTACTCCAGAACGATGTCGCGGGCCACCGGCGGCGGGTTCTCCGGCCTCGGACTTCCGGGAAGCGGCTCGGCGTACGGCGCCAGGGTCGCGATCGCCTCGTCGAGACGACCGGCCTGGAACCAGGCGCTCGCCAGCAGGACGGCGTCCTCGGGCCCCGCGGCCTCGAGCGATTTCATTTGCTCGAGGGCGCCCTCGGCCTCGCCGACGATCAGGTAGGCGCGAGCGAGGGTGCGGCGGATGCCGCCGCCGATGTCGGGCGGCGGCTCGGCGGCGAGGTCCCGCAGCTCGTTGATCGCGCCCCAGGGATCAGCCTGCTGTAGCAGGACCTGAGCGCGCAGCATCTTCACGCCGGGCTCGTCGGCGGGAAGCCCTTCGAGCAGGGCCTCGGCTTCCGGCGCCCGCTCCAGGGCGATGGCGCCGGCCGCGGCAGCCACCCGGGCCTCCAGGTCGCCGGGATTCGAAGCGGTCCAGCGTTGCAGAAAGAGGTACGCCTCGGCGGGCTGACCATGGCGGCCGAGCATCATGCCGAGCGCGCGCAGCGTCGGCGAGTGCGGCTGGATGCCGAGCGAGCGCCCGTAATAGTCGACGGCGTCCTCGATGCGGCCTGCCCCTTCGGAGGCGCGTCCGGCGTTGTAGAGCACGCCGGCATCGGGCGTTTCGCGTTCGGTCAGCGGGGCGAGGATCTCCATCGCCCGGTCGAAGGCGCCCGCCTCGACGTGCAGACTTCCGAGCAGGGCGCAGGCGGCGACGCGCTCTCCGGCGTTGTCGCATAGCGCCTCCGCGGCGGTTATCGCGCCGGCGAGATCACCCTCGTTGACGAGGGCAAGCGCCTCGGCGATGCCGGTCGTCGCATCCGCCGGGACGACGTCCTGTTGTTGGCCGGGCGCTGGCGTTGCCGCCGCGTCGTGAGGCGCGGCAAGGAGGGCTGCGATCAGAATCGCGGTGGCGATCACGACGCCGATGCTATCGCCGCAGGAGAGCCCGCCTGCCGGACGGCAGATCCAGCAGGGCGAGCGGATGTCCGCCCGTCGGCGGCCGGACGACGACCCGATCGATGCGTTGCCTCCGGCCGAGTCCGAAGAGGGCCGCCAGCGTGCTCTGCGAGAGGTAGGAGGAGCCCGCCCGCGTCTCGCGCACCTGAGTGGTCCCCCCGGCGGTGAGTTCGAGCCGGACGCCCGGTGCTGGAGCGCTGCTCGTGCCGTTCGCCGGCTGCGCGGCGCGGGGCGCGAACGCCAGGGCGAACCAGGCGCCGGAGGCGCGGTTCTCGTACGCCTCCGCGACCTGGTTCGAGTTGACGGCGACGAGATCCAGGTCGCCGTCGAGGTCAAGGTCGGCCACTGCCGAGCCTCGGCTCGTGCGCACGGGCTCGAGGCCCACGTCGTGTCGCTCCCGGAAGCGTCCGCCGCCAAGGTTCTCGAACAGTTGGTTCGGCTGTTCGTAGGCGCCGACTTCGGAGATATCGGCCGCCCGCGGCTGAATGTGACCGTTGGCGACGAACAGGTCGAGGTCGCCGTCGAGGTCGGCGTCGAACGCGTTGACGCCGAAGGCCAGCCGCTGCAGGGACGGCTGCGCCAGACCGGCAGGGAAGCGCCGGTCGAGGAACACGCCGCCGCCGGCGTTCCGGTAGAGGGCGTTCGTCTCGAGCGCGAAGTTCGTGACGACGAGGTCCTGGCGGCCGTCGCCGTCGAGGTCGGCCAGTTCGACGCCCATGCCGGCTTCGGCGGCTCCGCTTCGATCGAAAGCCGCGCCGGAGAGCAGGGACTCGTCCTCGAACCGGCCGCCGCCCAGGTTGCGGAAGAGCAGGTTCGGATCCTTGTCGTTTGCCACGTAGATGTCGGGCCAGCGGTCTCCGTCGAGGTCGCCGATGACGACGCCCAGGCCGGCCTCGGCCGGTCCGTCCAGACCGCTGGCGACGGTGGCGTCGACGAAGTGGCCGCTGCCGTCGTTGCGGTACACGCGGTCCTGCACGCCGTTGTAGATGTCCGGATGGCAGTAGCCGGCTTCGCCTGCGCTGGACTCGCCGCCCTCGGCCTCGCTCCCTCCGCTCAGGCCGCAGGCCTTGTGGTTGCTGAGCGAGAAATCCGTGTAGTTCGTGACGTAGAGGTCGGGGTCGCCGTCGAGGTCCAGATCGCCGAAGGCGGCGGAGGCGCTCCAGCGCGGGTCGGCGACGCCGCGTTCCGCGCCGGCCGCGCGGAAGCTGCCGTCGCCCAGATTCAGGAAGAGCTCGTTGCTGCCCAACGCGGTGACGTAGAGGTCGAGGTCTCCGTCTCCGTCGACGTCGCTCGCCGCGCCGCCGATCCCGTAGCCGCCGAAGTCGATGCCGGCCTCGTCCGTTACGTCGACGAAGCGCGGGCCGTCGCCGCCGGCCTCGTTGCGCAGGAGCCGGGAGCGGGGCGTTGGCCCCTCGTATCCGGGCAGCGTGCCGCCGTCGATGAAAAAGGCGTCCTCGTCGCCGTCGCCGTCGTAGTCGAAGAGGACGACACCGCCGCCCATCGTCTCGACCATGTAGTGGCGGCCCGTGAAGGCCGCGGTGTGCCGGAAGTCGAGGCCCCACTCGGCGGCGACCTCCCGGAAGGCGATCTCGCCACTCTCGGCGTCGAGCGGAAACGCCGGGCCGAGCAGGAACGCCGCGACGGGAAGCGCGGCTAGGCGGCCCGCGCGGCCGGGCCGGGCTGTCACCGGACCACCCGCAGACGCCGGTTGCCCGGCAGTTGCGGCAGCCTCAGCCGTCCCTCCCGCGGCCACCGAATCCGGATCTCCACCGTGCTGGCCGCGTTGGGCGCTCCGAAGGTCTGGGTGAGGGAGTTCTGGGACAGGTACGACGATCCCGCCCGCACCTCGCGGCGCTGGATCAGCGCGGCGGAGCGGAGCTCGATCACCGCGCCCACCGCGCGCCGGTTCGCCGTACCGCGGTCGACGAGGTCGACCTGAACCGGGTCTCCCTTGCGCGCGCTCTCGTTCCGGTAGACCTCGGCCCGGTCGTTGCAGTTCGAGATGACGAGGTCGGGGTCGCCGTCGAGGTCGAAGTCGGCGGTGGCCAGGCCGCGGCTCACGCGAACGGCGCCGATGCCGCTGTTCTCGACCTCGGCGAAGCGCCCGCCCAGGTTCTCCAGGAGCTGGTTCGGTTGCGCGTAAGCGGCGTCGGCGAAGCCGGCGTGGTCCGAGATGTTGTGGATCACATGGCCGTTCGCGACCACGAGGTCCAGGTCGCCGTCGAGGTCGAAGTCGGCGAGGTCGGCGCCGAAGCCGACCCAGGGCATCGAGGGTTCGGCGATGCCGGCGACGAAGCGGCGTTCGAGGAAGAGGCCGTCGCCGCGGTTCGAGTACAGCGCGTTCGTCTGGCGGTCGAGGTGGGTGACGATCAGGTCCTCCAGGCCGTTGCCGTCCACGTCGCCGACCGCGATACCCATGCCGGCCTCGGCTTCCCCGCGGTCCGAGAGGGCGGTGCCGGCGAGCAGGGCGTCGTCCTCGAAGCGCGGGCCTCCGGCGGCGGTCCGGTTGACGAAGTGGAGATTGGGATCCATGTCGTTCGCGACGTAGATGTCGGGCCGGCGGTCGCCGTCGAAGTCCGTGATCACCACCCCCAGACCGGCATGGCGCGGTCCGGCGAGACCCGCCTCGTCGGCGGCCTCCACGAAGACGGACCTGCCTTCGGGGCCGCGGTCGTTGCGATAGAAGCGATCGGGTAGGCCGTCGTACGCATCGGGATGGCAGTACGAGCGTGGGCCAGGCGCCGGCTCGCCGCAGCGCACGTTGTTGTCGTAGCTGAAGTCGACGTAGTTCGCCACGTACAGGTCGAGGTCGCCGTCCAGGTCGACGTCGCCGAAGGCCGCGGAGGCGCTCCAGGAGGGGTCGGCGGCGCCGGCGCCGTCCGGCGCGGGGTCGAAGGCGCCGTCGCCGCGGTTGATCCAGAGCCGGTTCGGGCCGAAGGCGGTCAGATAGACGTCCAGGTCGCCGTCGCCGTCCACGTCGGCGGTGACGGCGCCCATGCCGTAGCCGTCGAGGCGGATGCCGGAGACCTCCGTCACGTCGACGAACCGGCCGCCGTCGTTCCGCAGCAGCGTGGTGCGGCCGGGAGCGCCGCCGTGGGGCGTGGGGTCGCCGCTGTCGACCAACAGCAGATCGTCGTCGCCGTCGCGGTCGTAGTCGAAGGCCACGACGCCGCTGCCGACCGTTTCGATCATGTAGTACTCGCCGCGTCCGCCGTGGCGGTGGCGAAAGTCGATGCCCCAGTCGTCCGCCGTGTCGACGAATCGGAGTCCACCCGCCGTTTGGGCGGGCGCCGCCACCGCTAGCGCGGCCGCGAATGCCGGGATCAGGGCGAGAACCATGGCTCGCGGGCGGGTTCGCCGTTCAGGTAGGCGGCCAGTCGCTGCGACTGGCCCGCGGTCGGCGTGCCGCCGCGCCGCCTGACCTCGTCCAGCACCTGTCTCTGCATGGCCGCCGCGCCGTCGAAGTCCCGGTTCTCCGCCAGCGCCATGGCGACCGTCTCGGCGTGCTCCAGGGACGGCCGGTCGGACATCAGCCGCTCGGCGATGGCGAGGGCTTCGGTGCCGTCGCGCACGCTCGGATCGGGGCTCGCGGCGAGCAGGCGCGCGAGAAGGGTGTCCAAGTGGTCGGCGGTCACGCCCTGACGGCCGCCCGCACCGGCCAGCGCGCGGCGCGCGCTGGATAGACCGCCGCGGGCCGCCGCGTAGCGCTTGCCGAGGATGAGAGCCATCGCCCGGTCGCGGTGCCAGCCGGCGTTGACCGGGTCGCGGGCGATTGCGCGGCCGTAGTGGCTGGCCGCTTCCGCGTACTGGCCGTCGCGCGCCAGCAGCCTGCCCAGGAAGGCATGGGCCTCGGCCAGACCGGGATCGAGTTCGATCGCCCGGCGAAGATGCCCGATCGTGTCGTTGCCGTCGCCGGTGGTGGAGCCGGGTCCGTTCGCCGCGCCGTCGGCTTCGGATCCGGCCGGCAGGTTCGTCGCCGCGAGCACGGCCAGCCGGTAGTGCGCCTCGGCGCGTTCTCCGGGGGCGCCGGGTGCGGCTTCGAGCACCTTTTCGAGCGCGGCGCGAGCCGGTTCGACGGCGCCCGCGGCCTGGTGGGCGGCGCCGAGAGCAAGCTGGGCCAGGGGCAGCGCCCCGTCGCTTGCCACGACCTCGACCAGAAGGACAACGGCCTCGTCGGACCGCTCGAGCCGGGTGAGGATGTCGGCATGTCGGACTCTGGCCTCGATGTCCTCGGGATCAATCTCCGCGGCGCGCCGGAAGTGCCGTTCCGCTCCGTCCAGATCCCCGCGTTCCGCCAGAATGAGCGCGAGGTTGTACTGGGGGTCGCGGTAGTTGTCGTTGATCGCGATGGACTCGCGAAGGCGGGCTTCCGCCTGCTCCTTTTCACCGAGCTCGATCAGGGCCATGGCGATGTTGAAGATCGTCAGCGGATCGTCCGGGAGGGCCGCCAGAGCTTCGAGGAACGCCGCCAGGGCGGCCTGGGGATGGCCTTGCCGCATCGCTGCCGTGCCGCGCTTGATGTGCGCTTCGCGGCTCACGTTCAGGCGCTGCAGGTCGGCGAACAGCGGGTCGGGAAAGGTCACGCTGAGTTGTTCGTTCAGGGCGAGCTGAGCGGCGGCCTCCTCGCGCCGGCCCAGGCGCCGGAGCGCCAGGCCGAGGTGGTGGTGCACCACGGTTCCCTTCGGCTGGCCGACCAGGGCGGCCTGGAAGAGAACCGCGGCCGACTCGTAGTCGCGCCGCTCGAAGGCGATCCGTCCCAGCCCGAGTTGAGCCGCCGACGAATAGGCCGGATCGCTCTCCAGAAGCCGTCGGTAGTCGGCGCCGGCTTTGTCGAGCAGTCCGAGCTCGAGGCGGATGTCGGCCCGGTGGGTCAGGGCGGCGATGTTGTTCGGCATGAGGGCCACGACCCGGTCGAGCGCAGAGACGGCTGCTTCGAGCGCGCCTTCGTAGCGGTGGTGGATCGCAAGGTAGTAGGCCCAGCGCGGGTCGTCCGGCGCGAGCGCCTGAGCGTTGCGGAGTGCGGCGGCCGCTGGGGACATGAAGTCGTAGAGCAGGTAGAGCTCGCCGACTCGGCCGAACAGCGCGGCGAGTTGTGCCGGCTCGGTCCCGGGTTCGTCCAGGGCGCGGTCGAGCGCCCCCTGCGCGGCGGCCATCTGCGCTTGGGCGGCCGTCTCGTAGTGGTCCATCCGGGGAGGTTCGACCGGTTCCAGGGCCACCTGCGCGTACGCCGGAGCGAACGCCAGAACAAGCAACCAAGCTACGAGCTTCAAGGGACCGCTTCCGGCAGCGGCGAGCGCTCGCCGCTGCCGCGCACGAGGGTGAAGTAGCGGCCCCGCCCGGGAAGCCGGAAGGTCTCGCGCCCGCCGCCGGGCCAGGCGACGACGACAGCGAGTGGGTCGTCTCCCACCAGGAAAGCGACGCGCGGGTCGCTCGCGGCGGCGTAGGAACCGTCGGTATGGAAACGGCGCCAGCCGCGGACGATTCCGTCCCCGTTCCTTGCCCCGACCCAAGCGCCGAGGGCGCGCCGCCCGGGCGTCGCTTCGTTCAGGCCGGGCAATCGCAGGTCGATTCCGGCCCATCGCTCCGGCGGCGGGCGCCCCCGGTTGAGCAGGATGCGGGCCGGCCCGTTGTTGTTCGCGACGACCAGGTCCCGGTCGCCGTCGTTGTCGAGGTCGCCGGCCGCGAGCGCCCGGCTCACCTCGGCGACCGCGGGACTCTCGAAGTCCGGCGTCTCGGCGAAACGGCCCCCGCCAAGGCCGCGAAACAACTGGTTCTTCTGGCGCAAGGGCAACGCTTCGCCGTCCCGGAACTGCTCGTCGATTCGCTTGACCGCGCCGTTCACGACGACGATGTCGAGTTCGCCGTCCCGGTCGTAGTCGAGTACGGCCGTGCCGAAGCCGGTGTAGAGGAAGCTGGGCCGTCCAAGGCCGCTGACTCGCGTGGCGTCGTCCCAGAGCCCGTCGCCGAGGTTCACGTAGAGCGCGTTCGTCTCGCGATGAAGATGGGTCATGAAGAGATCGACCAGCCCGTCGCCGTTCAGGTCTTCCGCCAGCACGCCCATGCTGGCCTGGGGCTGGCCGGTGGCGTCAACGGCGGCGCCGGCGAGAGCGGCGTCGTCGACGAAGCCGGCGCCGGCCTGATTGAGCAGCAGCGCGTTCGCGTGCTGGTCGTTGGCGACGTAGATGTCGGGCAGGCCGTCGTTGTCGAAGTCGGCGACGACGGTTCCCAGCGTCGGCCGCTTGAGATCCGCGAGGCCGAGACGGGCCGTCCAGTCCTCGAACACCCCTCCTCCGAAGTTCCTGAGCACCCGGTTCGCCTCAGCCTGATAGGCCTTGGGACCGCAGTAGTCGAGCACGCCCTCCGCGGAGGCGCACTGCTTGTGAATGGCCACCCGGAACTCGACGTAGTTGCCGACGAACAGGTCGAGCAGGCCGTCGGCGTCGAAGTCGAAGAAGCTCGCGGCGGCGCTCCAGCGGGGGTCGGCCGCGTTGCTGCCGGCGCTGATGTCGGTGAAGCGGATGACGCCCGGTTCCGAGTCGTTGCGCCAGAGTTCGTTCGGGCCCAGGTTCAGGATGTAGAGATCCGGGTCGCCGTCGTTGTCGATGTCGCCGACGGCGGCGCCCATCGCGTAGCCGCGCGCGTCGAGACCGCTCTCCGCGGTCACGTCGGTGAAGCGGAGTTCCCCGGCGTCGAGATCGTTGCGGAAGAGGCGGTCGCGAAGCGCCGGAGCGTCGGTGATCGTGATCGCCTCGCCCGGCGGCGCCAGGGGATGTCCCTGGCCGAGATAGAGGTCAAGGTCGCCGTCGCCGTCGAAGTCCGCCAGGGCGACGCCACTGCCCATGTGTTCGGCGAAGTACAGCTCTCCCGTCATGCCGTTGAAGTGTGTGAAGTCGACTCCGAGTTCAGCGGCGCGGTCGACGAAGACGGTTTCGGAGTCTTCGGCCGCGACCGGTCCGGAAACCACTTCCGCCGAAAGCAGAAGCGTCAGCACGAATGCGCCGTGGCGCCTCATGCGGGCACCGTTCCATTCCGCTTCGGCACGTCGCCCTCAGCCAAGCGCCACCGGCGCCGCGGTTCGCGGCGCTCCGGCCCGTGCCGTCCGTCCGTAGCCCAGGTTGTGGAGCACGTCTTCGGTCGTGTGCCCCGGCACGATGTCGCACCGGAAGCCGCCGTTCTCGTCGTCGTCGATCAGGATCTCGGTCGCTTCGGGCAGGACGCAGTGCTTGCTGCCACGGACGCCGCCGAGCATCTCCTGGTAGGCGCCGACCGAGAAGAAGCCCACGTACAGGGGCGTCTCGTCGAGTTCGGCAGCCGACAGGAGCGGCAGGAAGAGCGGAGCCGTGCTACCCCGGGGCGGGTAGACGTCGTCCCGGTCGCAGGTGATACCGCCGAGGCGTACTCGCTGGAAGGGCCGGTCGAGGTGGTTGAGCGGCAGACAGATGAAGTGTTCGCCCAGGGCCCATGTGTCGGGGAACGACGTCATGATCGAGCCGTCGACCAGGTACCAGGGGATCCCCGCGTCGTTCGGCTTGGCGGCGATGACCCGAAACAGGTGCGCCGCGTGTTCGGACACGGTGTAGCGCCCGAACTCGCCGATCAGCGCCGGTGGTCTGGCGCCATGGCGGGTGCAGACGTCAAGCGCCCTCTTCAGCAGCAGGCGCGCGAACCGGTCGTAGTCGAAGTCATCGTCGAGCGTGGTTCGTCCGGGCACTCCGCCGCCGAAGTCGAAGAAGCGGAGGCTCGGGTGGTTGCGGTCGAGGCGGGCGTAGAGGTCGAGACCCGGTTCGAGGGCGTGGACGAACTCCTTTTCCCCTTGCCCGGCCGATCCGAACATCGCATGCAGGAGAACGAAGCGTGAGCCGGGCGTGCCCTCGATCCCTGCCGCGAGGCGTTCCACCTCGGCCGCGTCGACGCCGAAGCGCGAGTCCCGGTCGCCGGCGCCATCCGCCTCCCGCGGCCGTTTGCAGCGGATGCCGAAGTCGAACTCGACGCCGCGGCCGGCGAAGCCCCGGAGTTCGGAGGCATCCTCGAGGACCGGCACGACCCGCGGGTGCTCGCCACGGAGCGCAAGGAGGTTCCGCGCGTAGGCGCTCCCGCGCCCCTTGAACCCGTTCGCGATCACCATCCGATCTTCAGGCAGCAGGCCTGCCCGAATCATGCGGCGCACGATCTCGACATCGACGTCGGACGACATCTCGTGGTGTGCGCCGGCAGCAAGGGTCGAGCGAACGATCTCCTCCGCCGTGTTCGCCTTCGAGGCGAAAGCGAAGTGGAACGGGGCGGGGTAGCCGACGTCGTCGATGGCTCGCCGAAAGCAACGGTCCATCGCCGTGACCTGAGCGCGGATGTTCGGCAGGAAGGCGATTTCCAGCGGGCTGGGCATCGCCTCGGCCGGCAGGCCGCGCGCGGGGGCGCGGTCCGGCTCGAAGAAAGCCGTGAGTTCGAGGCCGTGGGCCTGAAGCCGGCTACCCGCCGTCTCGATGAAGCCGTTGAAGCGGTGCCCTTCGGATACAGGCGTCGGGGATTGCCAGCCGATCCTGCAGGCGGCGGAAGGCGGCGCGTGAGTGAAATCCATGGCGTCCCCTGGCTCACTATTCTAGTCGGGAGGGCAGCGCGGCGAAGGCTGTCTCCGCGTACTCTTGGTCGGTGGCGGAAGCACTGCGGCGCCGGGCTGAGAGGATCTTCAGGGCTGGCGTGGCGGCCGCCGACCCGGCGGCGTCGACCGCTTCGGCGCTTGGCGAACTCGGCCTGCAAGCCAGAGCGGGCGGCCGTGTCACGGTGTTGGCAGTCGGCAAGGCCGCGTTCGGGATGACCCAGGCCGCGGTAGAGGCACTTGGCGAACAGGTTCGGCCCGCCGACGTGTTGGTCGTCACACACGACGAGGCGAAGCGCCTCGGCAGCTTCGAGGTCCTGCGCTCAGGACATCCGCTGCCGGACGAACGTGGTCACGCCGCGGCGCGGCAGTTTCAACGGCGGGCCGCGGCGCTGGGCGCCGGCGACCTGGCCCTGGTCCTCATCTCCGGTGGCGCTTCCGCGCTGCTGCCGGCGCCGGCTCCGGGCGTCGGTCTCGAGGACAAGCTGGAGGTGACCCGTCAGCTCCTCCGCGGCGCAGCGACGATCCACGAACTGAATGCGGTGCGCAAGCATCTCTCGACGACCAAGGGCGGCGGACTGCTACGCCAGTTACGTCCGGCACAGGTGGCGACGCTGGCTCTGTCGGACGTGATCGACGACGATCCGTCGGTGATCGGCAGTGGTCCGACGGCGCCTGATTCGTCGACGTTCGAGGACGCGCTTGCCGTGCTGGAGCGTTGCGGAGTAGCAGGAACGTGCCCGGCGCCGGTACGCGAGCGGCTTGAGGCGGGCGCTCGCGGCGAACTGGAAGAGACGCCGAAGCCGGGCGACCCCATCTTCGACGAGGCGGTCTACCGCATCGTCGGCGGCAACCGGACCAGCGTCCAGGTGATGGCCGCGGCGTGCGGGGCGGGCGTCGACGTCGAACCGGAGCCGCTCGAGGGCGAGGCGCGGGTAGTCGGCGCGATGCTCGCGGCACGCTGCGCCGCCACGCCGTTCCGCGCCTGGGTCGCCGGCGGCGAGACGACGGTCACTGTCCGCGGCGGCGGAACCGGCGGCCGCAACCAGGAGTTGGCCCTCGCGTTCGCGCTCGCGGCGGCGGAGAGTTCGCTCCGCGACCGCCACGACTGGGTGTTCCTCGCCGCCGGCACGGATGGCCGTGACGGCCCTACCGACGCCGCGGGTGGCGTCGTCGACGCCTCGACGATCGACCGCATCCGGAACGCCGGTGTCGATCCGGTCGCCGCGCTCGATGACAACGACTCCTACCGCGCGCTGCATGCCGGCGGCGCGTTGCTGCGGACCGGAGCGACGGGAACGAACGTGGCGGATACGGCGGTGTTTCTGAGCGGCGACTGAAGTCCCGAGACTCGCTAGGTCGATCGCCGATGCGGGAACGCGTCGAGGCCGGGGTAGACGGCGCTGCCCCCGAGCTGCTCCTCGATACGGAGGAGCTGGTTGTACTTCGCCACGCGGTCGCTGCGGGCGGGCGCGCCGGTCTTGATCTGGCCGGTGTTCCAGGCGACGGCGAGGTCAGCGATCGTGGTGTCCTCCGTCTCGCCGGAGCGGTGGCTCATCACGACGCCCCAGCCGGCGGCACGGCTGCGCTCGACGGCGGCCGCGCTCTCGCTGAGCGAGCCGATCTGGTTCACCTTGCACAGCAGGGCGTTGCAGGCGCGTTCTTCGATTGCCCGGTCGATCCGGTCGATGTTCGTCACGAGGAGGTCGTCGCCGACGATCTGGACGGCGCGACCCAGTCGCTCGGAGAGTTCGCGCCAGCCGGCCCAGTCGTCCTCGGCGAGTCCGTCCTCGATGCTGAAGATCGGGTACCTGCGGCACCAGTCGGCCCAGAGGTCGACGAGTTCGCCGCTCTCCACTTCCCGGCCTTCGATCGGCAGGCGGTAGCGGCCGGTGGCCCCGTCGTAGAGCTCGCTGGTCGCCGGATCGAGAGCGATCCGGATGTCCTCGCCGGGTCTCCGCCCGGCGGCCTCGATCGCTTCGAGGATGACTTCGACCGCCCGCTCGTTGCCGCCGAGCGCGGGCGCGAAGCCGCCCTCGTCGCCGACGGCGACGGAGAAGCCGCGATCATGGAGGATCGCGCGCAGCCGGTGGTAGATCTCGACACCCCAGCGCAGGCCCTCGGCGAAGGAGCCGGCGCCGGTCGGCATGACCATGAACTCCTGGAAGTCGGTCGAGCCGGCGGCGTGCTGGCCGCCGTTCAGGATGTTCAGCATCGGCACCGGCAGGGTGCGGGCGTCGTTGCCCCCGAGCGAGGCGTAGAGCGGCACGCCGCGGGCCGCGGCCGCGGCGTGCGCGGCGGCAAGGCTGACTCCGAGCACCGCGTTCGCGCCGAGGCGGCTCTTGTTCGGCGTGCCGTCCAGTTCGAGCAGGACGCGGTCGAGTTCGCCCTGTTCGGCGGCGTCGAGGCCGCGGACGGCGTCGGCGGACGGTCGGATTGCCGCGGCTGTCGAGGACTTCGCGGCCGGTGACCGAGGAGATGATGGTGGAGGTCGTGGTCACGGTGACGGCGGAGCCTACGACACCGCGACGCAGGGCGTCGACGGCGCAGTAAGATGCGCCGGTCCGACCTGAGGGGATTGCGAATGTCGAGTCTCGGTTCGAGGATCGTCCAAGGTTTCTGCGTCCTTCTGGCCGCTGTTGGGGGCGCGGCGCCGGCCGCGGCGCAGCATGGCACGCAGGGGGGCGAGTGGCGGCACTTCGGAGGTGACAGCGGCTCCACGCGGTACGCGCCCCTGGATCAGATCGACCGGGACAACTTCTCGCGGTTGGAGGTCGCCTGGCGCTGGGAGTCGGCCGATTTCCTGCTGAAGGACGTGACCGACAAGACGCCGGGACCGTACCGGAGCATGCCGCTGATGATCGACGGCGTCGTCTACATCGCGACGAACCTGGGCCAGGTCGCGGCGCTCGATCCGGCGACCGGGGAGACGCTCTGGCGGCACGACCCGAGGGACTGGGAGATCGAGCAGCGCGGTTCTCTGGTCCAGATCCGCGGCATCGAGTTCTGGACCGACGGCGAGGCGGAGCGCATTCTGATCGCCACCCGCGGCGGACGCCTGGTGTCGATCGACACGGAGACCGGCGAGCCGGATGCCGAGTTCGGCGAAGAGGGCGTCGTCGACCTGATGCAGGGTCTCCTGCCGGGTCGGGCGAACCGGAACATGAACTGGACGGCGCCGGTGACCGTCGTGGCCGACACGATCGTGATCGGCGGCACGGTCTTCGACTTCCCGCACCGCAACAACAATCCGCCCGGGGACGTGCGCGGCTTCGACATCCGCACCGGCAAGCTGAAGTGGACGTTCCACGCCGTGCCGCGCGAGGGCGAGCCCTACATCGAGACCTGGGAGAACGAGTCCTGGCGGAAGATGGGCAACACGAACGTCTGGTCGATGATGAGTGCCGACCAGGAGCTCGGCTACGTCTACCTGCCGTTCGGGACGCCGACCAACGACTACTACGGCGGCGACCGGCACGGCGACAACGTCTACGCCGAGTCGATCGTCTGCCTCGATGCCCGCAACGGCGAGGTCGTCTGGCACTTCCAGACGATCCACCACGGCGTCTGGGACTACGACCTGGCGTCGGCGCCGAACCTCGTCGACATCACGGTCGACGGCAGGGACATCATGGCGGTGGCGGTCGTCTCGAAGGTGGCGATGACCTACGTGTTCGACCGGGCGACCGGAGAGCCCGTGTGGCCGATCGTCGAGGCGCCGGTCGACTACCACTCGCGGATTCCGGGCGAAGAGCTGTCGCGGACCCAGCCGTTCACGACCCGGCCGCCGCCGTTCGAAACGCTCGGCATCGACTACGACGACCTGATCGACTACACGCCCGAGCTGCGGGCCGAGGCGCTCGAGGTGATCCGGGACTACGTGATCGGCCCGGTGTTCACCCCGCCCATCGTTCACGGCGAGGATGGCAAGCGGGCTTACCTCCAGAACCCGGGCCCCGGCGGCGGCGCGAACTGGACGGGCGCTTCCTTCGATCCTGAGACGAACATCCTCTACGTGCCATCGCTGACGAGGCCGGGCGCGATCTCCCTGTCGGCCCCCGACCCGGCGCGCTCGGACTGGCGGTACTCGATCAACCGCCGGCCGATGCCCAAGGTCCAGGGCCTGCCCCTGCTCAAGCCGCCCTACCGGCGAATCACAGCGTTCGACATGAACCGCGGCGAGATGCTGTGGCAGGTGCCGCTGGGGGAAGGGCCACGCGACCACCCCGCGATCAGGCACCTGAACCTCGGCCGGCTCGGCACGCCGCCCCAGGACGGCGTCGTCACCGAAGGCGGCGTCCTGGTGACGAAGACCCTGGTCATCTCGATCGAACCGATCGTCGACGAACTGGGAGACCGCTCAGCCAACGGCAGCTACCTCGTCGCCTTCGACAAGGCGACCGGCGAACTCCTGGCCCGGCTCGAAGTCGAACGCAGCCTCCACGGCGGCCCGATGACCTACATGCACGAAGGCCGCCAGTACATCCTCATCGCCGGCGGCGGCGAACGCCCCGGCCCCGGTACCCCCGTCGAAGCCGTGGCCGTCGCGGGTGCCACGCGCCCGACACCGCGTCACCCGCCGCGCAAGTCGGAACTCCTCGCCTTCGCGCTACCGCGATAGGAGCTTGCGCGGCAGGCACTGGGTGCGCCGGCGTGTCATCCGTGCGCCCGATGACGGGCGCACGGACTGTGACGCGTGTGGCGCGGGTCCGCGCCACACGGGTTCCCGCCGGCATCCGGCGCGGAGCGCCGGCTTCCGGACCATCTGCCGCGTCGCTGTCAGGCCCGAAGGCCTGGCAACGGGCCGACGAGGGAGATGAGGTCGCCGCGCTGGCCGTAGGCGTGGTGGAGGCCGACGTGGTTGACGTCGAGGCCCATGGCGCGGGCGATGCTGACCAGGAGGTACTGATGGGGGACACCCGCGAACCGCGTGAGGCCGCCGGGGGCCACCTGGGCAGGGACCCGCATCTGGGCAGGTGTCTCGTGGGGCCAGTACAGATAGCGGCCGGTGTCGAAGGCCCAGGAGCCGCCGATGAGGACGGGGCAGTAGTTGCGGTAGCCGTGCCAGCCGTCGCCGAGTTCGGAGCCCCAGACGATCAGCGTGTTGTCCATCAGTGAACCGCCGCCGGCGTCAGGGATCGACTCCAGGATGCTGACGAGACGGGCGACCTGCTGGCCGTGGTAGGCCGCGTAGTGCGTCATCGCGTCGTGCTTGCGGACATCCTCGTGGATGTAGTGGGCGATGCCCTTGTGCACCTTGTCGCTGATGTGGTCGGCGCCGAACTCCGCTGTCGGCATCTCGCCGAGCGAGAACGAGACGACTCGCGTGATGTCGCAACTGAAGGCGGCGGCGATGATGTCGGCGAAGGCGTCGAACTGCAGGTCGTAGCGATCGAACGAGGCGGCGGGCCGGGGAGGCGCGTCGCAGGAGAGGGTCGCCAGGCCCTCGAGCCGGTGGCCGAGCCGGTCGACCAGGCCGAAGTGGGACTCGAGCCGGGCACGGTCGTTCGCGTCGAAGCGCGCGGCGACCGCCCGGTACTCCTGGTACGCGAAATCCAGGGTGCTGCGCCGGTAGGCGCCGACCGTGTCGCCGGAGGATGCCGGTCCGAAGACCCGGTTCCAGGCCCGCAGCGGCGTGTTCTCAGCCGGCAGCCGTACGCCGCCGCTGTTGTAGCTGATCGGACGGCCTGCTTCGAGCGCGGCGTCGACCGAGACTTCCAGCGACGGCAGGCGGTCCGCCCGGGCCACGTGGGCGGCGACGAGCTGGTCGAGCGAGGCCGACGTCGAGCGGGTGTCGCGGGCGCCGAAGTCCGCGTTGTTGCCGGTCCAGGCGTGGACCCAGCCGCGGTCGTGCCGATTGCCGCCGCCATCGAGTTCGGCGGTGGCCAGGGACAGACCGTCAAGGGCGAGGATGCGGCGGCGGTGCTCGTAGAGCGGAGCCAGGGGCCTGCTGAATGCCGTCTCCGGGAGCTGCTCCAGGTCGGCCGACCAGGGCTCGCTCTCGGAGACGCCCTCCGGGCGCATCTTCCAGGTGGCGTAGGGCCAGCCGTGGCAGTGGCTGATCAGGATCATGCGCCGGACCTGAGCTGGGCTCTGGGCGAGCGCGCGCAGGGCGCCGCCCGGCCAGCCGGCGCCGAGCGCGGTGAGCCCTCCGAGTTGCAGCAGGTGGCGTCTCGAGATCATCCGTCCACTCCTGAGCCTGGGCCGGGTGCGCCTGTGCGGAACAGTTCGCTGGTCGCGATGCTGACGAGGAGCTCCCTGACCGAGTCGTTGTTGCGGAAGCGCTCCTGGATCGGTTCGAGGCCGGGTGCGTTCCGGTCCAGGTGGCTGCCGAGCGCGTAGCGCGTCCAGTGGAGCGCGTAGCAGTCCCGCACTCGGATCACCCATTTCCATGCAGGCGATGCGCTCCAGGATGCGCACACCGCGGGGAATCGGGCCGGGTTGTACGGCGTAGGCGCCGATGGCCAGAACCGAGGGCAGGGTCAGTACGCCGGCCCGCTGGGTGGGGTCCAGTACGACCGGATCGAGGATGAGTGGTTTCTTGCGTCCGACCGATACGGAGACGTACTCGATCTGCCGGGTGACGGCCGTGCGTGCTTCGTCCGGGGCCGTCGTGGCGCCGTAGATCGGCGACGTGTCTCGCGACATGTAGCCGTGATTGCCGGTCATGAGTTCCGTGAACGTCCCCGCGCGGTCGAAGATCGCCTCTTCGACGAACAGCTCGGTCTCCAGCCTCATCGAGTGCCGGATCGGCCCCATGATCGCGGGCCACTTCGTGTCGTCGTCGCGCGCGTTCCTGAGTGCTCTGGAAATGCCGAACCTCGGACCGAAGGCGCGGCGCGCGGGCGCGATGAGAAGCACCTGGTCCGTGCCCAGCCACTGGTGGTGGAAGTGGACGACGGCCGGCCGGGCCTTCGAGTCGTCGAGCATCCGCCGTGCCTGCCGTTCGACGCCTTCCGCGGTTTCGAGTTCGCCGGCGCCCGTCGCACGGAAGAGCTCCTCGTCCGGCATCGAGTCCCAGAGGAAGTAGGAGAGCCGCGTGGCGAGTTGCCACGCATCGAGCTGCGTCGCGTCAATCGCGTCCGGCTCCAGCTTGAAGTGGAACGCGGGCGCTTGCAGGATGCCTGCGACGGTGAGCGCCACTGCCTCGTCGATCGGTTCAGCCGCGAGCTGGGCCTGCCAGAACGCCTCGATCCGACCGCGTTCTCCGTCGCGCAGGGGCCGGCGGTAGGCCCGTTCGGCGAAGCGGAGGATGCTCGTTGCGGCACAGGCCTCGCGCTCCGCGGCCGGCAGATCGGACCATCCCGAGCAGTCGAAGAAAGTCGGCGAGAGCAGGGCGAAGGACCCGAAGTGCATCCCGGCGAGGTGGAGTTCTTCGACCTGGTAGGAAGACGGACTCTGGCCCTGTGCAATGCCCTCGAAGCCGTCGGCGCCGGGCTCGGCCGGAAACGGCCACGGCCACGGGTCGGGCGGCGGCGGCGGCGAGAAGACACCCTTGCTCGCCGCTCGCCGAGGGCTGATGCGGTCGGCGACGGGGGGCCGCTTGGGCCACTGCTCCCCGTCCCTGGGAAAGCCGAGCAGGTCGGCGACCGTGTTGTTGTACTCGGTCGGCGTCATCGCGAGCGGCGCCGCCTGGTCCGTTTCGGCCGGTTCAGGCGCCGCAGCCGCCGCGGCCTGCGCGAAGCCGGCGGCGCAGAAGAGCACCAGAATCGTCCTGAGATCGAACTTCATGGCGGGCAGGGCAGGCTGTGGGGCTCCCGTGCAGACGAACTTGTAACACTGTATCAGCAGAGCGCTAGTCGGCGTCCCGTCTGGCGCCCGAGGTGCGCAGGATGAAGGCGTCGAGCGTCTCCTTCCACTGCGGCAGCAGGGACTGTTCGACGTACATCATGTGCCCGGCGGCGAAGTCCTCGCGCTGGATGTTGGCGCGGAGTTCCGGCGGCAGGCCCATGTGGTCCATCGTCCAGACGGCCGCGAAGTAGGGCGTCGCCAGGTCGTACAGGCCGTTGATCAGGAGCACTTCGAGTGCCGGATTCCGGCGCATGGCGGCGGCCAGGTCGGGGGCGACGTTCGGGGTGCCGTCGCCGCGCGAGAAGCGGCCCGCGTTCACCCGCCCCCAGTTCCAGTCGCGGACGGCGCCGCTCGGAACGTACTCGCGATCGCCGTCGTAGCCGAGCTCGCCGCGAAGGTAGCTGTTGAAGGCCGAGGTGTAGGCCGAGCTGATCGCCGTGGACTGCGGGTCGTGGGAAGGCCGGGCCCCCAGCGTGTCCCCGGCCAGCCCGGTGAAGCGTGCGTCCAGACGGCCGACGATCTTGCCTTCGTCGCGCAGCAACTCGGCCTCGAAGGCCGGAGCGGTCACCCGCAGGTCCGACTTGTCGATGAAGTCGCGCGAGAGCCCGGTGTAGCGGTGCAGGCGGTCGATCACCCGGCTGCGGGTGTCCGCATCGAGCGTGCTGCCGCGAAGCAGCGCGGTGGCGTACTCGGTTAGCGCCCATTCCTCGACCTCGGCCATCAGGGTCGGAAGATCCGCCGGGGTTTTCTCCGGCAGTGCGTCCAGGTAGCGGGCGGCGACGGTGTAGGACGGCAGGTTGACGATGTAGGCGAGGTCGTCGCCGGGCGCGAACTGGATCGTGTTGAACTGCAGGATCGAGGACACGAGGACGATGCCGTTCAGGTCGACGTTCGCCCGCTGCAGGTGGCTGGCGAGCACCGCCGATCGGGTCGTGCCGTAGCTCTCGCCGAGCAGGTAGCGGGGCGAGTTCCAGCGGTCGTGCGCGCTGAGGAAGCGCCGGATGAACTGGGCGAGCGACTTCGCGTCCTCGTCGATGCCCCAGTAGTCGGAGCCCGGAGTCTCGCCCAGGGTATGGCTGAAGCCGGTGCCGATCGGATCGACCATCACGATATCGGCGATGTCGAGGATCGTCCAGGCGTTGTCCTCAAGAGGGTAGGGCGGCGCTCCCTGCGGGCCGACGTCGGGGGTCACTACGCGTCGCGGCCCCATGATTCCCATGTGCAGCCAGAACGACGCGGAGCCGGGGCCTCCGTTGTAGGAGAAGACCAGGGGGCGTCCGCGGGGCGCCGCGCCGTTCGTCCGGAAGTACGCCGTGTACCAGAGCTGCGCGGCCGGGGCGCCGTCGTCGTTGTCGAGCTGGAGACCGGTGACGACGGCGTCGTATTCGACCGTCTCGCCGCCGACTTCGATCGAGTGGCTGGTTTCCCAGCGGCCGGGCGGCTCGGCGGCCTGCGACGCGCCGGCGCCTTCCTCCGCGCGAACCGGGGCCGTCGCGGTCAGGGCGGCGACGCAGATGAGGGCGAGGGCCGGTCCGGCCGCGGCGAGCAAGGGGCGGAGGGAGAGGTTCATCGCGCTATTGTAGACAGCAGGTTACGGCAGACGTCACCTGTAGTCGGCGGACCGCGAGAGGGAGGATCCATGAGACACGCTCTTCGACTGACGATTCGTACCGCGCTCGCCGCGGCCGCCGTGTTTGCGGCGGGTTCGCTGTCGGCCCAGGGCTGGACCAAGACGACCGACACTCACCGCTTCATGGAGGTCCGGAACGGCATCTGGCTGACCCAGACCACGGCGCAGGTGTTCAACAGCAACGCCCTCGTGATCGTCAACGACGAGGACGTGATTCTCGTGGATTCCCACGTGACGCCGGCGAAGGCGCGCGACCTGATCGCCTCGATTCCGGCGATCACCGACAAGCCGGTAACCGCGTTGATCAACTCGCACTTCCACTGGGACCATGCCCACGGCAACCAGGAGTTCGCGGACATTCCGATCTTCGGCCACGAGTACACGCGGATGAAGATGGCGACGGCGCCGCTGGAGGAGCCGACGTACGTCACCGGCATCAACGGCAACGCGGCGACCCTCGAGCGGCTGGCCGAACAGATCGAGGCGGCCGAGGACGAGGAGGAGCGGGCGGGCCTCGAGGCTTACCGGTCGATGTTCGCCGCCCACGCCGCCGACTTCGACGAGATCGACCCGCTGCCGCCCGACGTGACGATGAACGAGAAGATGACCCTGTTTCGCGGCGGCCGGGAGATCCAGATCATGTTCGTGGGCCGCGCCCACACCGGCGGAGACACCGTCATCTACTTCCCGCGGGACAAGCTGGTCTTCACCGGCGACATGCTGTTCGGCGGACCGTCCTTCATGGGCGACGGCTACGTCGACGAGTGGGCGGAGACGCTGGAGAACCTGAAGGTGCTGGACTTCGACATCGTCGTTCCCGGGCACGGCCCGCCGTTGACCGACCTGAGTGCGATCGAGAAGTCGCAGGAGTACTACCGCGTCCTCTGGGAACGGACGGCGGAGAAGCATGCGGCGGGAGTGCCGGCCGAAGAGGTGTCCGGCGCGCTCGACCTGTCCGCCACGGCGTTTCCGCAGCGGCAGCCCTCCGAGGTGGAGGTGCGGCGGATGTACCACCGCATGGAGAACCCGGACTGACCCGCCGCCCCTCCCGCTTCCTGCCGCGCACCCGCGACGGCTGGATCGCCACGGTCGCCTTCGCGGCGGTCTTCCTGCTGGCGATGCCGCCGGTCACCCACACGCTGCTGAACCGGATCGAGCCGAGCGCCCTCGGCGTTCCGTTCCTGTACTTGGCTCTGTTCGCCGTCTACGTCGCCCTGATCGCGGTCCTGATCTGGGCTTATCGCCGCGGCGTGTGACGCGCCTCCTCGATTCACCCTCGCCGCCTGGGGACCGGTAGTGGAGACCTGGGTCGTTGCCACGAGTCTGATCGGCGTCTACCTGCTGATCACCCTGAGCGTTGCCGTCGTCGCCAACCGTCACATGACGGTCGACATGGAGGACTTCCTCCTGTGCGGGCGGCGCACCGGCTTCATCGTCCTCTACCTGACCGTCGTCGCGACCTACCACTCCGCCTTCGCCTTCCTCGGCTCCGGGGGCTTCTTCTTCACGCACGGCATCGGCTTCTGGTCGGCCGGCGCCTGGACCCTCCTGGTTGGGGCCGCCACCTACGTCATCGGTACCCGCATCTGGGCGCTCGGCAAGGCCTTCGGCTACATCACGCCCGCCGATCTGCTGGCCGACTTCTACGAGTCGGAGGCGGTGCGCGTCGCGGTGGCCCTGGTCTCCGTTCTCTTCACGATCCTCTACATCCAGGTCCAGGCGCTCGCCCTCGGCTACATCATGGACGTGGCGACGGACGGCCGCGTCCCGTTCGAGATCGGCGTCCTGATCATGCTGACGGTCGCCGTCGTCCATCTGATGGTCGGCGGCCTGCGCGCGGTCTACTGGACGGACGTGTTCCAGGGCGTCTGGATGTACGTCGCGATCTGGGCCGGCGCGCTCGTCCTCTCCTTCGAGCTCTTCGGTGGCCCGGTCGAGCTCTGGCAGCGGGTGACGAGCGAGCGGCCGGACATGCTGACCCTGCCCGGTCCCGAGGGGTTCTTCACGCCCGGCATGTGGGTCGGCATGGTGCTCACCCTGTCGTTCGGGATCATCTTCCAGCCCCACATGATGATCCGCTACTACACGGCGGTGGACGGCAAGACCCTCAAGCTGCTCGGCGCCACGACGCCGATCTACCTGATGACGCTGTACATCCCGGCCGCGCTGGTGGGCCTGGGCGGGGCGCTCGTCATGCCGGAGCTCGAGCAGGCGGACCGGGTCTTCCCGGAGCTGCTGTTTCAGTACGCGCCGGCGTGGCTCACCGGGATCATCCTCGCCGGCGCCGCGGCCGCCGCCATGTCCACGCTCGACTCCATCCTCCACGCGAACATGACCGTCCTCACCCGCGACGTCTACCAGCGCTACATCGCCCGCGGGCGGAGCCAGGCCCACTACGTCTTCGTCGGCCGCGCGATCGTCTTCGTGCTCCTGGGGGTCGCCTTCGCGCTCTCGATCACGGAGAGCGACCTGCTGGTGGCGATCGTCACGTTGTCCGGGGCCGGCGCGCTGCAACTCATGGCGGCGATCGTCGGGGTCTGCTTTCCCGGCCGTCGCTCGCTGAGCCGTGCCGGGGTCCTCGCCGGCCTGGGCGCCGGGCTGCTGACCCTGGCCCTGACGCTCCCGCTGAATCTGGGGTTCGCGCTGCCCTGGGGCGCGCATCCCCTGGACATGCACGGCGGCCTCTGGGGTCTGTTCGCGAACACCCTGCTGGCGGTGGCCGTTTCCGCCTTCACCTCCGGCCCGTCTCGCGAGACCGTCGCCCGGGTCCACGGAGAGGTCGAGCGCTTCGTCTACGGCGGGGAGCAGCTCGGCCGGTAGACGATAGCCGCGCGACTGTGCGATTCTCCGCAGTCCGATGAAGCGGATCGGCATCAGCACCGGCGGCGGCGACGCGCCCGGCCTCAACGCGGTGATCCGGGCGGTGACCCTGGCCTCGATCCGCCGCGGCTGGGAGGTCGTCGGCCTCCTGCGCGGCTACGGCGCCTTCTTCGACCCCAGCCAGATCCGGATTCTGGATCGGCCCGCCGTCCGCGGCACGACCCACCTCGGCGGCACGATTCTCGGCACCCGCAGCGGGGCGAATCCGTTCGAGCGCCGGGTCGAGCAGGACGACGGCTCGGTCGTCGTGGAAGACCTCACGGAGGAAGCGATCGCCGGTTTCCATCGCCTGGGTCTGGACGCGCTCGTGGCGGTCGGCGGCGACGGTTCCATGCGGCTTGCGCTCAAGCTGCACCAGCACGGCATCCCGGTCGTCGGCGTTCCGAAGACGATCGACAACGACCTCGCCGGCACCAACGTCACGTTCGGCTTCCACACCGCGGTCGACGTCGCGACCGCGGCGATCGAGCGGTTGCACTCGACCGCCGACGCGCACGACCGCATCTTCGTCGTCGAGCTGATGGGCCGCTACGCCGGCTGGATCGCTCTCTTCGCGGGCGTCGCGGCGACGGCCCAGGTCATTCTGATTCCCGAGATTCCCTACGACATGGACGAAGTGTGCGACCACCTGATGGCTCGCGAGCGGCGGGGCCGGCGTTGGGCCGTCGTCGTGGCGGCCGAAGGCGCGCGGCCCGTCGGCGGCGACTTCACCTGGTCCAAGCGGATCGGCGGCCAGACGGAAGCCCTCGGCGGCGTCGCCGAGCGGGTGGCGACTGAGATCCACGAGCGGACCGGCAAGGAGACCCGGACGGTCACCTTGGGCCACCTCCAGCGCGGCGGCCAGCCGATCCCCTACGACCGCCTGATCGCGCTTCGCTTCGGCGCCGCCGCCGTGCGCCAGATCGAGGAAGGGGAGTTCGGCGTCATGGTCTCGCTGGACCCGCCGACCGTCCGCGCCGTGCCGCTCGAACTCGCGGTCAGCCGCATGAAGAGCGTTCCGCTCGAAGCCGACGTCGTCGCCACCGCCCGCGACCTCGGCATCTGCCTGGGCGAATAGTCACTACTGGATGCGCCGGCGTCTCCGCCGGCATCCGCTCGCCGCTTGGCGGCCGGCCGAAGCGCGCCACCAGGAAATCTCGGTGCCTGCCGCCGAGATTTCCTGGTCGGGAGGATCGATGAAGCCAGGACCAGGCCATATGGTACTGTCTCGTGCACCAAATGGTCTGACGCACGCGGAGACGTGATGGTCAATGGTTGAGCACGAGCAGGTACAGCCGCTGAGTGTCCCTGATCTCGAAGAGATCCGGGGCGGGGCATCCGCCTGCATCCTCTCCGAACTCAAACAACTGCTTCAGATCTCCGACCTGGAACTCGTCGCGGTCGTCGGCATTCCGCGCCAGACCATGCTCCGCCGGCTCAAGCAGGGACGTCTCACCCGCCACGAAAGCGACCGGGCGGCGCGGTTGGCCCGGGTGTACAACGCGACGCTCGAGTTCTTCGACTACAACCACGAGAGCGCCGTCCACTGGCTGAAGCACCGTAATCCGGCGTTGGGCGGCGAAACGCCTCTTGAGCATTCCGACACCGAGGTGGGCGCGGAAGAGGTCTTGGCGGTCCTCCACCGTCTCGCTCACGGCATCCCCCTGTGAGCCTCGGATGAAGGTCTGGCGGCTCGCCCGGACGCCCTGGGCGCCGGACGTGGACACGATCCTGAACGGCGAAGGAGCTCTGCGCCGTGGCGGCAGGTGGAGCTCTGCCGGAATGCGGGCCGTCTACTGCAGCGAGACCTCGTCCCTCGCCCTGCTCGAGGTCCTCGTCGGCCTGCCCTTCGGTGTGAACCATCTGGCCTACCGGATCTTGGACCTGACGGTCCCGGACGACTCGATCGCCCATCTCGACGTCGAGCCGGCGGCCACCGATAGCCAGAGCCTGGGCGCCGCCGCCCTGGGCCGCCACCTGGCTATCGCCGTACCGAGCGTCGTCAATCCGCTCGAGAAGAACGTCGTCATCAACCCGATGCATCCACGGTTCGACCGTGTGAAGCCGGGCTTGCTGCGGTCGTTTGAACTCGACCCGTGGCTCAGGTGAGACCGCTGGCTCGCGCTCGGAATCTCCTCCCGAATCCGCCTTCGTCTGAGGGAGTGTTACCGTGCCCTTGATGCGTCCAAGCGGGAGGTCGCGACTCTCACAACAGAGCTCACGGCGAGGGGGCGAACGGCGGCGATGTCTCGGCAAGCTGTCATGACAGCGCGTGAAGACCACTATCTCGGGATCTTCGTAGACTGCGTGCGGTCCTGCGCCGCGTACCGCCCGAAGTTCGGCCAGGGTAAGGGCGCCGGTCTGACCCTGGCGGAGTTCCGGGATCTCTATCGTGCGGACCCGTTCTACATGTGGCTTGGGCTCGACGATCCGAAGCTCTACACGGCCCATCGCTCTGCCGGCGGGATGACGAGCATCTACAGGCAGATCGGCATCGCCTGCGAGCGTGTGTTCCGGAGCTATGGTCGAAATTCGTGTACGGGGGTTGAGGTAGGCGGCGTGCCCTGCTGAGATCGGTTTTCGGAAATCGACGACAACAGCAAAGGAGGCACG
>JAPVWO010000198.1 GCA_027493375.1 Candidatus Multivorans thiocomprendens
GTCCTTTCTCCCGGCATCCAACCGGGCGTTGAGTTGAACACCCAGGAGGATACGCCGCCTGATCTACATCATCGGATCCACAACTTCTGGCAGTAGCTCGTAGCGCCCTGCTGAGCACCTGAGCCTCTTCGCTGGCACGCGGAGGTCGGGAGTGACTCGGCCCGCTTGGGTTCGCTGCCTGTAGTGGGTCCACCGCACATGGCGAGCGGGGACCGCGAGCCGCCATATCTCCCCTGGGCAGCGGTCTCCGAGCGAGACCGCGAAGAAACCGAAAGGGACTTTCAATGCTCGAAGCAAGAGAACTGTCGAAGTCGTTCAACGGCGTCGTCGCACTCGACGGCCTGAATGTCGAGGTCCAGGAGGGCGAGATCCTCTGTTTCCTCGGCGCAAACGGCGCCGGGAAGACAACCGCCATCAACCTGTTTCTGGGCTTCCTCGAGCCAACGAGGGGCGAGGCGCTGGTCAAGGGGAAGAGCGTCCGCTCTGATCCGGTCTCCGCCCGTGAACACGTTGCCTACATCCCGGAGAGAGTGGCGCTCTACCCCGACCTCTCCGGTTACGAGAACCTGAGGTTCTTCGCCGAGCTCGCCGGGAAGCGTCTGGGAGAGAGCGAACTCCTGGAGTGCCTGGACACCGCGGGGCTGCCGCGTGATGCCAACCACAAGCTTGCTTCAACCTACTCCAAGGGCATGCAGCAGAAGGTCGGGATTGCCTGCGCACTCGCGAAGAGCGCGGAGATCCTGCTCCTCGACGAGCCCCTGGCCGGGCTGGACCCCAAGGCGGCCAACGAGTTCTGCTCTCTGCTCAGGGAGATGCGGAACCAGGGCGTTGCCGGCTTGATGGCTACACATGACCTGTTCCGGGCTCGTGAAGTCGCGAGCCGGATCGGAATCCTGAGGGACGGGCAACTGGTCGACGTGATTGCCGCAGCGGACGTGACGGCGGCTCAACTCGAGGCGCTCTATCTCGAACACATGCACGAAGGCAGGGAGGACGCGGCATGAAAGCAAGAGTCATTGCAGCGAAGGAGGCACTCGTTGCCCGCAGGGGCAGGCGACTCTGGGCCCTGAGTTTTGGCGTGATTGCCGTCATGGTCGCCTCGATGGCGATCGGGCTCAACCGGACGGCAACCTTCGAAACGGAGCGTGCCGCTGCCGCGGAGAGCGACAAGGCGGTCTGGCTGGACCAGGGAGTCAGGAACCCGCACAAGGCAGCACACTTCTCAAGATACGTATTCAAGCCGATCCCCACCCTGGCGAGTTTCGATCCCGGCGCCATCGACTTCGGCGGCATCGCCGTCTGGATGGAAGCACACATCCAGAACCCGTCCCGGTTCAGGCGCGCGGAGAGCACAGGCGACCTGTCGAGGTTTGTCGGGCTCAGCCCGGCCTGGGTGCTGCAGGTCATCATGCCGCTGATCGTCATCCTCCTCCTGTTCGGGTCCTACGCAGGGGAGAGAGAAGACGGGACCCTGCGTCAGGTCATGAGCTACGGCGTTTCTCCGGGCGCCGTCTTCAAGGGCAAGTTACGAGGGGCATCGTCGGCGCTGCTGAAACTGCTCCTGCCCGTGTTCGCGCTGATCGCCATTGCGGTCTTCGTCTTCGACAGGGGCTATCCGCAGGAAGACCTGCCGGTACGTCTTCTCGGAATCGTCGGCACCTACGGGATCTACCTCTTTGCATTCGCGATGCTCACCATCGGCGTCTCGGCGCTTAGCCCGAGTCGGCGTTCCGCGGCCGTCTCGCTTCTCGCCATCTGGTGTCTGGTCACTGTGCTCCTGCCGCGCTTCGCCAACGATGCCGCGGTCACCGCGACGCCTCAACCCGACAGCTACCAGACGTGGAAGGACCTCGAGGAGATCAAGGCCGAGTACTGGGGCGTCATTCCCGCCTTCGGGATTCCGCTCACCGACATCAGAGAACGGGAAATGGCCCGCTTTCTCGAGAAGTTCCAGGTTGCCAACGTGGAAGACGCGCCGGTGCCGTGGAGCGCCTGGGAGCTGCAGGCGAGCGAGGAGTACTCCGACCCGCTCTACGACGCCTACTACGCCGGCCTGAACGACCTGTATGGCCGCCAGGAGGACACCCGGTTCTGGCTCACTGCGTTGTCCCCGACGATTTCGGTCATGGCGCTCTCCTCAGGTCTCTCCGGCTCCGACCGCCTCCACCACTACGACTTCGTGAAGAGCGCTGAAGAACACCGGCGGGTCGTGATCAGGCAGCTCAACGAAGACCTGCTCTACAACTCCGGGGCCGATCCGATGGTCTACGAGTCGCCGACCAGCTTCTGGGGCGAGGTTGCCGACTACCACGCCGGTCCGCCGCCACTGACGAACTTCACGGGGAGCTATCTCCCCTATCTGGTCGTCATGGTGCTCTGGGCGAGCGGGGCCTTCCTGTTCGCACGTTGGGCGGCGTTTCGGGCCGCGAACATGGAGACCGCAGTATGACCAGCGCCCTGGTCAAGCTCGAGCTCTTGCGGCTCCGTCGATCCAGGGCCGCGTGGGCCATCCTGGCCTTCGCACTCTTCGCGTCCTTCTACTCCGTGTGGTCGGGAGTCTCCTGGCGAGAGTCTCATTCCGCGTCCCTCGTCGCTTACGAGGCCGCGATCGAGTCGAAGATGGACGTCTGGCTCGAGACGCTAGTGGCAATCGAGTCCGGGGAGCGCTTCGCCACACCCTTCGACGCGCGCCCCTCCCAGGTCGAGTTCGCCGCGACCCACCCCGTGGGGCCCCTGGGACACCTGGCGGTGGGCAGCGCGGAGCTGCTGCCGGCGCGAGCGAACATCGGGCCTCTGAAGAACCAGAACCTGATGGTGGAGCGCTATGGGTTCGAGAACCCGACGACCCTGACCCTCGGCAGGTTCGACCTGGCATTCCTCATCGTCGTCGTGCTCCCGCTCCTGATGATCGCGCTGTCGTTCGACGTGATCGCCGCCGATCGGTCGCGCGGCACGATCAACCTCCTTCTCGCCAGCCGGGCCAGCAAGCAGCGAGTCATCGCGACGAGATTGCTGGTTCGCAACGGAATCCTGGTTGGCATTGTCGCGCTCGCCGTCGTCCTCGGCATCGCGATGGCGCCCGATGGCGCCGCGGCGTTCGGCCTGCTCTGGTCTTTCGTGTTTCTCGTCTACGGCCTCTTCTGGATTGGACTCATCTACCTGGTCGTGGGCAGAACGAGGCGTAGCGAAACCTCGGCCGCCGTTCTCGTCAGCCTGTGGGCCCTGTTCACCTTCGCCGCACCGGCTCTGGCCAACAGTGCGGGTGAAGCCCTGTATCCGCTTCCCTCGAATCTCGATTATCTGTCGGATGCGCGAGTGGCGCAGAACGATGCCTGGAAGCGTCGCCCTGAGCTGACTGCCAAGTATCTGAGCGACCATCCCGAGCTGGTCGCCAACGAGATGGAAGCACCGGAGTTTGCTCACGCCTACTTCCTGGCGAACGTGATGGAGATCGAGAGCACGGCGCCGATCGTCGCGGCCTTCGAAGAAAGTCACGCCCGTCGATCCGCGTTCGTCGACAAGCTGCAGTTCACATCTCCGGCGATTGTCGCGCAGCGCGCCCTGTTCAGAATCGCTGGTTCCGACTTCGACCGGACGCTGTCGTTCCTGACACAGGCTCGTGCCGCGCTGACCAATCTCAACGACGAACTGCGGCCGGTCATTCTCGCGAGCAACCGCATGTCGACCGAGGACTTCGCCGCGCTCTCGGGATTCGAATTCGAGTCGAACAGTCCGGCCACTGTCTTTGGGCAGATCTCCATACCGGTGGCCTTTCTGGTCGCGTGCCTCTGCCTGTTCGTAGCCCTGGGTCGTCCGGGGAACAGATACTCCCCGTTCGCCTAGCGGACGAAAGAAAGGAAGTCTCGACAACCATGGCCTTCAATCGTCGACGTGTCGCTCTCGCTTCTCTTGGATTTACCCTCCTCTTCTCCTGGCTCCTGGCCGCTCAAGTGTCCGCTAGCGAAGACGATGCCGCGCCTCCGGAGGACGTCGTCGTGTTCGACGACATCGTCGTGACGGCCCGGTTTGTCGAAGAGGACATCAGCGACATCCCCTTCACCGTGAACGTCGTCGATGCGGAGGAGATCCGTCTCAACCGCCTCCTGTCTCTCGAGGACCTGTTCCTCAGTGTGCCGGGAGTGGAGATCACGAGCTTCAACGACACCTCGAATGCCAATGTCCGGATTCGAGGCGTGGGCGCCATCAACAAGACGAGTCGTGACGACAGTTCCGTCGTGATCTACATCGATGGAGTGCCGCAGCCGATCGGCGCTTCGACCCTCGGCACGCTGGACTTCGAGTCCGCCCAAGTCCTCAAGGGTCCTCAGGGCACCCTGTTCGGTCGTAACAGTGAGGCCGGGGCGATCCAGATCGTGACGAATCCGGCGGTTTTCGAGAACGGAGGCTACGCCCGCGCCGAGTACGGGGAGGAGGCCCAGTACCGGCTGGAAGGCGCCTTCAACGCCGCGGTTTCCGACAGGGTGGCCCTGCGCTTCGCCGGAAACTACCGGAGCGAGGACAACCACATCATCAACCCCAACGATTCGGAGCCGATCACCAAGCCGAGCAGTCTGAATGCCCGAGGGAAGCTCCGCTGGGACGTGACCGACAGGGTTGCGCTCAATCTGACGAGCAGCCACGCCCGCCTGCGCGACTCCCCCTTCATCTACTCGCTCCATCCTCAGACCGACCCGCCGCAGATGGATGCCCCTCCCGGCGCCGTCGATGGCGACAAGGACATCGATCAGTGGACGATGAGGGTGACCGCCAACCTTGGCGGGTTCGACTTCACCTCGATCTCGGCGTACGACGAGACCGCGAATCGGTCGACCGGGATTCTCTACGAAGGCAGGCTCTTCCTGCCCCGGTTGGGCTTCGTTCCGGCCAACTACGGCGTCGTCAACAACAGTTTCGAGCGCGAGTTCTTCAACCAGGAGTTTCGCTTGAGCTCGACGGGGGCGAGCGACCTGTTCTGGGTTGCAGGCGCTCACCACTACGACGACACGAGCAAGTCAGCGTCGTTCGACTACGAGGACCCGTTCTTCTTCCCCTTTGTCGCCCTGAATGCGGACATCAACGAGCGTGACTTCAATACGACGACGAACGCCGTCTTCGGCGAGATGACGTATCCGTTGACGGATCGACTGGAGTTGACAGCCGGCGTTCGCCACACCTGGGAGAAGAAGGACTTCCACATCGTCTGGGCACCAAACCGGTTCAATCCGAACCCGCTTCGCTTCGTCGAACTGGAGCAGGACCTGAGCGACGACTACCTCACCGGACGTACCGGCCTCAACCTGCACGTCAGTGAACGTGTGTCGTTGTACGGGATCTACAGCCGGGGTTACAAGGCCGGTGGCTTTGCCGACCGAGGCGCCAACGTCACGCGGGGCCGGCTGGACGCGCCGTATGCGCCATCCAGGGTGAACTCCTACGAGGTTGGATTCAAGAGCGGCGTGGGGAGCGGCGACGTCCTCCTGACCGGGGCCGTGTACTTCAACGACGTCAAGGACGATCACATCTTCACCTTCAACTTCTTCACCCAGGAGACGGCGCCCGAGAACTTCGACACCGAGACGAGCGGAGCCGAACTGGAGCTGGATTGGAGAATCACGAACACGTTCACTCTGCGGTCCGGCCTCAACTACACGGAGGCAGAGATCACGGGCGTGCCGGCGAACAGCTTCGCGCGGGTGCCCGTCGGAAGCAGGGTGCCAAACAGCGCCCACTTCAGCGGTTCACTGGCACTCACGCACATCCAGCCGCTGGGTTCGACCCGCTCGGGTGGCATGGAGCTTCGGAGCCACCTCAACTACAACCACCTGGGGGAACGGTTCGCGGACCCCGCCAACCGTCTCCTGTTCGACGCATACGACAGGGTGGGTTTGCGCGTGGGTCTCGGGATGGGCCCGCGCGAGATCTACTTCTGGGGCGACAATCTGCTGGACGAGGACATCTATATGTCCGGCATCGTGTTCAATGATCCGGCAAGCACGATTGCCCGCGGCCGCAGGGTTGGCCTTGGCGTGAGTTACAACTTCTGAGAGTCGGCTTCCGTCAACTCTCGGCTCCCGGCGCCGTCAACCCCGTCTGCGTCAACAGAAACGTCGCCTCGGCCGCCACGAACTCGATCCGCTCCGACATCGGCAGGCCGCGACTCGCGGCGTGGCCTGCGTACGGGTGGTAGCGCATGATGACCGGCAGCCCCGATGACGTCGCCGCCTGCAGCCGGGCGGCCACCTTGCGGGCCTGCAATGGAGGCACGCGGGTGTCCAGGTCGCCCTGGGTCAGCATGACCGCGGGGTAGGCGACGCCGTCCCGGATCGCCTGGTAGGGGGAGAAGCCGCGCAGCGACTCGAACTGATCCGGGATCTCGCCGTCGCCGTACTCGAGCAGGGCCGGCATGTTGTTCGTCTCGGTGAAGGTGTAGAAGCGGATCAGGTCGAGTTCGGGGAAGCCGCAGAGGACGGCGCGGTAGAGGTCGGGGCGCTGAGTCAGGGAGGCGCCCACCAGCAGGCCCCCGTTGCTGGCGCCGTGGATCGCCAGACGATCCGGGTCGCTGTAGCCCTCGGCGATGAGCCATTCGCCGGCCGAAATGAAGTCGTCGAAGACGGTCTGCTTGTTGTGGAGCATCCCGGCCTGGTGCCACTCCTCGCCGTACTCGCTGCCGCCACGGAGCGTGGCGACGGCGTAGACGCCGCCGGCCTCGAGCCACAGAGCAGCCAGCGGATTGAACCGCGGGGTCAGGGAGACGTTGAAGCCGCCGTAGCCGTTGAGCAGGACCGGGGTCGTGCCGTCGGGCTCGAAGTCCTCCCTGTGGGCGATGTACATCGGCGCGGAGGTGCCGTCCTTCGAGGTGTAGCGCACCTGCTTCAGGACGTAGCCCTCGCCGGAGAAGGGCGCCTGAGCTTCCCGTAAGACCTCCCGCGTGCCCGCCTCGAGGTCGAGCAGCCAGGTCACGGGAGGCTGAAGGTAGGAGACGAGCGACAGCAGCGCCTTGCCCTCGCCGGCCCCGCGGATGCCGGCGTTGTGATGCTCGGGCAACTCGACTTCGCCGGCCGGCGTGCCGTCGAGTTCGAAGACCTTGATCCGGCTCGCCACATGGTGCAGGTAGGTCAGGTAGAGCTTGCCGTCGATGACCGACACGCCCTGGAGGACGTCGTCGGCTTCCGGCACGATCTCGCGCCAGTTGGCAACCTCGGGCCGGTCGAGATCGATCTCCATCAGGCGGTTGAGCGGCGCGTCCAGGTTCGTGCGCACGAACAGCCTGCCGTCGCTGTGGTGGGTGTTGAAGCGGGCCTCCATGCCTTCGACGATCGGCGTCGCCTGCCAGGTTCCGGTCTCGACCAGGTAGAGGTCGCTCCGGGCCCATCCGTGCTGGACGCTGACGAGCAGCTTCGCGTCGTCGAGCTGCTCGGCGCGGACGAAGGCCCGCGGTCCGATCCCCTCGCCGAACACCAGGGCGTCCTCCGCTCGATCGGTGCCGAACCGGTGGAAGCGGATACGCGGACCTTCGACACGGTCGCGGACGGTGTAGTAGATGCCGCTGCCGTCCTTCGTGAAGAACGCCTGGTCGTTCAGCGCCCGGGGCATCTCGAAGTCGAGGTCGACGTTTTGTTCGAGGTCGCGCAGGCGGACCGTCGTTTCGTCCTCGCCGCCGATGCGGA
>JAPVWO010000199.1 GCA_027493375.1 Candidatus Multivorans thiocomprendens
GACAAGATCGCCTTGCCGCCGTCGGTTCGCGCACCGCTCTTGACCGGCGCGCGGCGGGCCGAACGCGAACATCCCGACATTCGCCTTGCGCGGCGGGCGCGAACGATCGCGGACCTGGCGCGGATCATCAGTGAACGGCGCGTCAAGACGGGTTTGCATCGCACGCTCTGGGCTCAGGCGCAACGGCTCGAGAGTCTTGCGAGGAAGCGCTTGGCGGAGATCGAACGCTCGTAACTGCGGAGGGACTTCCCCGTCGTTGGTGACTTGCCTCGGCGGGCTGAGGGCGGCTCCTGCTCAAACCTCCGGGACTCGGTTTGAACCGTCGTCCTCCGCGCGCCCTCGGTGCCAAACATGGTCCGCTTCGCCGTCGACTACACGCAGCACTAGCTTGGCGTTAGCACGGACCCAGCCGGCGCTGACACTCCTGCGGAAGCGCTGCAGGTTCGGGTTCAAGTACGGTTCTTGGGCTTCCCACTTGGCGAAGTACTCCTCAAGCTGCTCGCCGTGACAGTGGCGGACCTCGACGGTGTGCAGGCCGTCACCGTGCCAGATGAACGCGTGGCCGGAGCGTCGGTCAGCCTGGAGTTTCTCCTGCCAGGAGTCTTTGTGGTACTGATACTCGAAGGAGCCGCCGGAGACGGCTGATTTCACTTCGATGACGCCCAGGTCCGGTCCCTTGTGGCTGGTAACGCCGTGTCGCCTGAGAAGGATGGAAGCGAAGATCTCCCAGTCCTCTGGCATCACGACCATTCTTGGTTTCAGGTTGCGGTCCCTGAAGAGGCGGAAGCGGCCCTGGTACGGACCGTACATGTAGGCGTGGAAGTAGATCAGCGCCGCACGGACGTCGAGCGTGTCGGGCAGCATCGAGCGGGGCCGAGCTACTTGAAGAGCGGGCGTTGCGGCTTATCGCGGCCGCTGGTCGGGGGCGCGTACGGGTACTGGACCGCAGCAGTTTCGCGGAAGGCCCCTGCCCCGCTCAGGGCCGCCCTATTGTCGGAGTCGAAGGCGTGGTGCACGAGCCACCGGACCGCCTGCACGCACACAGCGTCGCCGAATCCCAATCGCGCCTGGCGGTCGTTGACCTTGATGGGGAAGGAATCAGCCCCTTGCAGACGCGCGTATTCCCGACCGGTCAGCGGCCGAATCCGCGGCGCTCCGCTGCGGCAATCGACCAGGAACTGAACGCTGCTGCCGCCCTGGGGCGTTCTGAGGCAGCCGGCCAGACGGTCGGGCCTGAGCTCACCCACAGTGCGGCCGTGCCGTCGGCGGCGGTACATCGTTGCAACTCCGTCACGCTCGCCGGCCAGGAGTTCTTTGACGCGGCAACGGTTCGGCGGCGCCATCTCGGCGACTAGGTCCGCAACGCGGTCCTCGGGCCACCAGCGCGAATCGTCGGGCGGGAGATTCTCGAGAACGGAGACGAGAGTGTCGGTGGTCTCGGCCGGCGGCGCCGGCAGCGGCAGATCGACGAGGGGTAGCTTGGGATGAGCTGCTTCGAATCGACGCACGGCCGCTGGCCGCACACGCGAGGGCCGGGAATCCGCTGGCTGCCACGGACCTCCTCGCTCGCGTTGCTTCGCTGCCACGAACAGTCGAGGACGGCTCTGGGGCCGGAACCAACGTGCGTCGACGAACAGGACATCGATGACGTAGTCGACCGCAGCCAGACGGCGGCAGACCTTCGCCAGATCCGCACCGCCCCTCGACGTGAGGAAGCCCGTCACGTTCTCGAGCAGGACGGCGGACGGCGGAATGCGCTGCATGCACAGGGCAGTCACGATGTCCAGGAACGGCCAGATCGTCCCCGAATGCCGGCCGGCCAGACCAGCGCGGTTTCCGGCGAGGGAAAGATCGATGCAAGGGAAGGACGCGGTGACGAGGTCAAGACCGGGCGGCAGGTCGCCGACGCCGAGATCGTGGATGTCGCCAAGGAGAAAGTGGTCGCCGCCGAATCGGCGCCGGTACATCTCCTCCTTGCGCGGCGCAATGTCGTTGGCGAAAACGCACTTCCAGCCAAGCGGCTCTATCGCCTCTCGGACCAAGCCGATGCCGGCAAAGAACTCCGCGAAGCGGCCCGCTTCCGGAGGATCGTCCCGTTGCCCTAGTCCGGCCCCGGTAGCTGGAGCGGCGTGCGCAGTGCTGCTGGCAGTCGTCTCAGACCTTTCTCGCGAGGTCTCGAACAAGGCCGTATCTGCTCCCGGGGCGGGTCGGATCCTCAGGAGGACCGACCTGGTTGATGCACCAACGACTATACAGGAGCCGAACGGCTCTCAGGCTACCTGGCGGCGATGGGGTAGCCTCCGTTCTCCCCCAGAATCACCTGCGGCTCGGCCTGGGCCGAGGAGAGTGTGCCGGACACCTTCGACAGCGCGACTCGATCGCGCATCATGGCGCGAGTTCAGAGCCGGAACACCGGGCCCGAGTTGGTTCTGCGTCGAGCGCTCCACGCCCGCGGCCTCCGGTACAAGCTCCACGATTCTGCCCTCCCGGGCCGACCGGATCTCGTCTTTCCTCGGTTCGGCGCGGTTTGCTTCGTGCACGGCTGCTTCTGGCATCGCCACGATGGCTGTCCGCGCGCTACGACGCCGGCAACCAACCGCGCGTACTGGGAGCGGAAGTTCGAGGCTAATGTCCGTCGCGACCGGGAGCACCGCATGGCGTTGCTTGCGGCCGGCTGGCGAGTCGGCGTCATTTGGGAGTGCGCGCTGAGGCCGAAGGGGCAAGTGGAGGAGGTTTCGGTGCGAGTAGAGCGGTGGTTGAAGAGCGGGGAAGCGGAGTACGTCGCGGGCCGCCAGTAGCTTGGCGGGCGTGATCGTTGCGGATCTCGACTCCGTCTTCGCCCCGGTAACCGAGGCCGTCCGTACGCGATTCTCGGCGGGCTCAGCCGGTTGACCGGTTTGCCGCCAGTTGGCTACGGTTCGTGTCTTGTTGGAGGGCGGACACACGGGAGAGTTGGAATGCCCGTAAAGGCTCACAAAGCCAGTGACTATCTCAGGTCATCCGAGGACGCGGCTGCCTACCTGAACGCTGCGCTGGAGGAAACGCGCGACGATCCGCGTCCTCTCGTGAAGGCACTCCGCAATGTGGCCGAGTTCGAGGAGGATCTTGCGGACAATCAAGCCGCGCTCGCCGTTCAGGCGCGAATCGATGAGGGAGTCGAAGAGCTCGTGCCCGAGATGGTCGTCAATCGGCTGGCCGACGGCGAGGCGTCACTGCGCGTCTGGCGGGAGTACCGCGGCGTCTCGCAGGCCGCTCTGGCGCGCGCCGCGAGCACCAGCCGTGCCCGGATCGTTGACATCGAGGCAAGGCGTCGAACCGGTTCCGTGCGTACGCTCCGCCGGCTGGCCGATGCTCTGGGTATCGAGGCGGACGACTTCGTTTCGGGCTGACCGGTGTCGAAGCGAACGACCGGCGAACCCGTTTCTCAACACGAGAATGGAGAGATGAGGATCGCGACCTGGTGCATCGACGGCGTTTGCGGTCGTCTGGAGGTACTGTGCCACTGGCTCAAACGGCGCGAGCCCGATGTCGTGGCTTTGCAGAAGATCCGCGTTTCCGAGGAGAAGTTCCCGGCCAAAGCGCTGGCGAGTGTGGCCTACCGTTCCGAACCGCTTCGCACGGAGTCGTCGTACGGCGTTGCGTTGCTGGCTCGGAACGATCTTCCGAAGTTCGAGATTCTTGACAGGGGGCTTCCGGGTGGCGACAGGCCAGACGATCGGTTCTTGACCGCACGAATCGGTGATCTCGTAGTTTCGTCCGTGTACGCACCCTTTGGCAATCCTGCGGTGAGGGGAAGGGACGGTGCGATCAAGTACAAGGTCGCTTGGCTGGACCGCCTGATCGCCCACCTCGAGGAGCGACGGGTTGATGCGGGCCGTTCCCTGCTCTGCGGCGACTTCAACGTGCTTCCCGATGTTCCCGCGAAGCCCGGAGTGCCCAACTGCACTCAGGACGAGAAGGAGCGACTACAGACGATCCTGAAGACCGGATTCCAAGACCTCTATGACCTCTACCGCCGGCTCCACCGGCCTTCGGCCGCGGGTCGCAACCATGGCTTCAATCCGCGGCTTCCGCACACGTCGAGGTTGCAACTGACCCTGGGTACCGAGAGCGTGGCTGCCGTCACGGCCTCCGTGCGCGTCGATCTGGAGTACCGAGCCGCAGTCGACGAGCTTCCGGGTCGAACTTGGCCAGCCAGTGCTCCGATGATCGTGGACCTCGCCGATCCGGCGTAGGAGGCGGAATGAGCGACGACTACTCCTACCAAGTCACCTGGTCGGCCGAAGACGACGAGTACCTGGGCCTCTGCGCCGAGTTCCCGTCACTAAGCTGGCTGGCACCGACGTCCAACAAAGCGCTGGCGGGCATCCAAGAGCTCGTATCCGATTGTGTCGAAGACCTGCGAACGAACAGCGAAGAGGCGCCACGTCCCCAGATGAGACCGGAGGCGTACCGATGACCACGATCAAGATCAGTGCGGAGGTGGACGAGGCGGCCTGGAACGAGCTTCTCGACCTGGCAAGGGAGACCAAACGGAGCGTTTCGGAAGTGCTCTCGGAGGCAATCGAGGAGTACTTGGCGCGACGCCGTGCACGGCCGGACGTACTGCGGCATCTGGAAGACTCGATGCGCGAGAACGAGGAGTTGGGGAAGCTCTTCGCGCGCTAGGGCCTGTTCCCACTAGCGCAGTGCATCGACGATGAGCACGAAGACGACGAAGCCGAGGAAGATCACGTCGAGTTTCTCGAATCGAGAGAAGATGC
>JAPVWO010000002.1 GCA_027493375.1 Candidatus Multivorans thiocomprendens
CCGATCTCACCCTCCCGGGCATTGATCTCCGGGCGGCGCTCGATGCCCGGAATCTGCCAGGAGACGAGGATGTCCGTCTGGCCGATCGGGCCGGCGGGGTCCTCGCGCACCGCCCCGACGACCGGATTGTCGAATGTCCGAGCTGCCAGCAGACGGGCCTCGGCGAGCCCTACTGCCTCCGCGCTTTCGCGAACCGCCGGGTGCGTCTCGTCGAGGACCGACAGGAACTCGGCCTCGGTGACGACAGGCCCGTCCTGTGCCGCGCCGGCGACGGCCAAGAAGCCTCCAAAGAGGCCGATCAGGATGGAACGATGCATGCTGACTCCTTTCCACGTCCAGGTTCCGGGCGCGAATCGCACCCGGGCCTAAGGCCGCGGATCAGAGCAGCAGTGCGCAGTGAGACCGGAAGAGTGGTGCCGGCGGTCCGCGTCGTGAGGCCGCTTCGTAGAGCGATCCCTCGGCGAACGTCACCGACGACGAGAGCGGCGCGGCAAGGACAGCCGACGACGACGGGCAGAGACGCAGCAAGCCGGCGTCGGCGTCCAGCGTGACGTCGTGGTCGTGGTCGGGCACGACCTCGTCGTCGTGGTGGTGCCCGTGCGTCGCCGACCTGGCGAGGGCAGCGGTGTCGTGCTCGTGCTCAGACGCGAAGAGATGAGCCGCCAGGTCCACCCCGGCGGTGAGCGCGAAGGCACCCGGCGTCTGGCATCCGAGCAGGACGGCGACCGCGACGACACGCTTGAGCGGAGTGCTCACGCTGATCACTGTGCCAGACGCGCGGCTGTTGGTCAACGAGAACTCCCGCTGCTAGAGCAGCTTGAGGAACTCCTCTACGGTCAGTCCCGCGGTCCTGATGTTGCCGCGAAGCGTTCCAGGCGTTACATCCCGCCGGTGCATCGGAATCACGACGGGCCGAGGCCAACCATCGGCATCGATGATCGCGTGTCCGCCTTTCTGGCGAACGAGCTTGCCACCGGCCCTCTCGAACGCTCTGATCGCTCGGTCAGGAGCGACCGGATGCAGTCGTCGACGCCCCGGCATCGCTGCTCATCCAGATTGGGAACTCGACGTAGTCGGGTCCATCGGCGAACTGGGGCTCTGTTGATGTCACTACCGAGTGACGCGAAGGCGTCACTCCTCGTTCCTCGAGGAAGGCCATCCACCTGTTCTCTTCGAGGCAGTGCTCCATCACCAATTGGAGCGCCTCTTTCAGCATCTTGATGGCGTCCTCCGGATCGTCTCCCTGGCTGGCGATGTCCAGGGCCGGGCAGTTCGCCACCCAAACGTCGTTCTCTTCATGGGTCTGGATCGCCAGCTTCAACGTCCAGACGCAGTCGACGCCCATCGTCCCTTCCTTCCTCCAAGTCCGCGGTTCCACACCGCGATGGGGCACGAACGGCAGTTACCCGCCTGGACGACATTCTACGGAATGCCCGTCGAGACCGTCTTGCTGACGTCCGTCTCATGGTCGAGTCTCCCGAAGGTAGGGTGAACGACCTCGACGAACCCACCAAGGATCGTACTCACCATGATGCCAAGCCCCCTGTGTTCGCCAAAGCTCCGGTCCTTGACCTGTGCCGCCCTGCTTCTCCTCGGCCTCGCTGCCTGCGGCGGGGACTATCCGCCACCCCCGGAGACGGAGCAGATTGCCTTCACCGAGACGCTCCACGGCGTCGAGTTCGAGGATCCCTACCGCTGGCTGGAGGACCAGGACAGCCCGGAGACCCGCGCATTCATCGACCGGCAGAACGAGTACGCCGAACTGATCGTCGGCGAGCCGCCGGAGCGCGAGTGGGCGCGGCGGCGGCTGAGTGAGCTGATCGACACGCCGTCCGTAGGTTCACCGAACAAGGCCGGCGAGTACGAGCTCTTCACGCTACGCCGGACGGGCGAAGAGCTGGCGGCCATCGTGCGTCGTCCGGCGCCCGAGGATGCCGACGCTGGACCCACGAGGATTGACCCGGCGGGCGAGTACGAAGTCGTCATCGACCCGGCGGAAGCCGGCAGCGAGTACGCGCACCTCGGGATCGTCTCCGTTTCGCCCGACGGGAAGCTCCTGCTCTACAACGTCCGCATCGGCGGCGAGGACGAAACGACGGTCCGCCTGCGCGACCTCGAACAAAACGTCGACCTCGACTTCGAGATGCCCCGGGCGCTGAACGACCAGG
>JAPVWO010000020.1 GCA_027493375.1 Candidatus Multivorans thiocomprendens
TAGCGCTCCGTCTGCCGCTCCAGAACTACCCCGAAACCCACCGGCATCGCCTCTCCGTCACCGCTCCGTTCACGATCATCTCTGTATTGGATTACGCTCCATCTCTTCGCGGATCCTCCGTCGCGGCCGCTACGCGAGCGCGACAGCCACTTCGGCCAGCCGAACGCCCAGGCGGGCCGTCCGAAGGCGGATCTTCACCAGGGGAACAAGGGCCGAGGGGCGCATCAGAGCCCCGCGAACGACGGGGCCCAGCGGGAAGCCGCCGCCGGGCGCCGACACGCGCTCGAGCCACGGCGGCAGTCGATCCGCCGCCGTGTCGCTGACCGCACGCACCGCCGCAAAGGGAACGCCGGCGCGCCGGAGCACGTGGGCCGCCGGCCAGGTCTCCATGTCGGCGGCGGTCCGGTGCCGAGAGCCTGTGCGCCGCCACAGCGCCTCGCGGGACGAAGCGGTGACCACCAGACCGGGCGCCGTGACCAGAACGCCCGGGCGGCAACCTCGCGCCGAGGCCGCTTCGACCAGGGTCTCGTCAAGATCGACGGACGGCCGGTCCGGCGCCGTCACGGTCCGGCCGACGACCAGATCGCCTACATCGAGGTCCGGCGACAGCGCGCCGGCGATGCCGATCCAGACCACCCTGCCGCAGGCGCCCCGGGAGGCCAGGCGAACGCAGCGTTCGGCGGCCCGCCGCGCCGCGCGCTCCCCGACGCCGCAGACGGCCACCTGGACGGGCCGGTCCCCGATGCGGCCGCGAACGGCAACGGCGGCCGCGCCATCACTGATGCGGGAGGCGCCCTCCACTTGGCGCAGCAGGGCCGAAGCCTCGGACTTCATCGCGGCCAGGAAGACGGTCTCACCTCCAGAAGCCGGCGGGAACCCGTGTGGCGCGACCCGCGCCACACGCGTCACAGTCCGTGCGCCCGTCATCGGGTGCACGGATGACACGCCGGCGCACCCGGTGTGGGAGGCCGAGTACCGCCCGCCGCCGTCACCGGCGCGGCCCGTTCACGTAGCCGTTCTCCTCGAACCACCGCACCGCGCGTTCGAGCGCCTCCCGGACCGGACTCTGGACCAGGCCGAGTTCCCCGACCGCCTTGCCGGCATCGAAGAACATCCTGTGGCGCGCCATGCGCGCGCTGTCGAGCGGGACGCGGGGTTCGCCGCCGGCCAGCCGCGCCCAACCGGTCGCCAGAGCCGCCGCGCCGACCGGCAGCCAGTGCGGCAGCCGCAGGCGGGGCGCCTTCATCCCCGTGATGTCGGCCAGCATTCGCAGCATCTCGACCAGCGTGACGTTGCGGTGCCCGAGGATGTACTTCTCTCCGACGCGGCCGTGCGCCGCGGCCAGCAGGTGGCCTTGGGCGACATCGCGCACGTCGATCAGGTTGAGCCCGGTGTCGACGTACGCCGGCATGCGCCGGGACAGGAAGTCGACGATGATCCGGCCCGTCGGCGTCGGCTTGACGTCCAGCTCACCGACCGGCGTCGACGGATTCACGATGACGACCGGGGCGCCGGCCGCGGCCGCCTCGACGGCGACTCGCTCGGCGAGATACTTGCTGCGCTTGTAGTGCCCGACCATCGCCTCGATGCCGACGGGAGTCGTCTCGGTCGCGGGACGGCCGCCGGGTTCCAGCCCGAGCGCGCCCACCGAACTCGTGTGGACGATGCGCTCCGCTCCCGCCTCGGCCGCCGCCGCCAGCAGGTGGCGGGCGCCGTCGACGTTCGAGGCGTGGATGTCACGCGGACGGCGGACGAACAGCCGGTAGTCGGCGGCGCAGTGGTAGACCTCGCGGCAGCCCGCGCAGGCTGCCCGGAGACTCGCGGGATCCCGCAGGTCGCCCTCGACGATCTCCACGTCGCAGCCGTCGAGGTTCGAGCGGTCTCCGCCCGGCCGCGCCAGGCAGCGCACGGCGTCGCCGCCGCGAGCGAGCAGGGCCCGGACCACGTGCGCGCCGACGAAGCCGGTGCCGCCGGTGACGAGAACCGTCACCCGTCGGGGCAAGCCACCTGATCGGACGCCTGCCGCCAGGGACGAACGGCGCGCCACGACGCGACCGGCTCGGCCCCGGACGGACGGTCCGACCGGAACGGCGGCGGCGCCTGCCCCCTCCGCCAGGCGCGAACGGCCATCATCCCGACAGGTGCCAGGCAGCCAGGCGCAGCGCGTCCTTCGGGCTCTTCCGGGCCTCGCGCACGACCGAGGCTTCGAAGCCCGAGTGCATCGCGCAGTTCGTGCACAGCGGATCCTGGCGCGACTCCCAGTAGTCCCAGTCCGTCTGCTCCCAGAACTCTTCGTAGGTCGCGTAGTGGCGCTTGCCGATCAGGTAGCAGGGACCCTTCCAGCCGAGCGGCGTTCGGGTGACGGTGCTCCAGGGCGAACAGGAGTAGTCCCGCAGCCCGGCCGCGAACTCGAGGAACATGGGGGTCGACGTCAGCTTGTACTCGTCCGCGATCTCCAGGATGCGCCGGAACTTCCGCTCCGTGTCCTCACGCGTGAGGAAGATGTCCCGGTCCACCGACTCGTACTGGTAGCCGGGTGAGATCAGCATGCCGTCAATGTCGAGATCGCGCAGGAACCGGCACAGCTCCTCGACTTCGTCGATCCTCGTTTCCTTGAACACGGTCGTGTTCGTCGTGACGTGGTAGCCGCGCTCCTTCGCCGCCCGGATCATCTCGACCGCCTTGTCGAACACCCCGTCGCGGGCACACACGAAGTCGTGGGTCTCCCGCATGCCGTCGAGGTGGACGTTCAGCGTCAGCCGCTTGTTCGGGGGAACCCGGTCGAACACCCTGGTGTCCAGTAGCAGCGCGTTGGTACAGAGGTAGATGTGCCGGCGCCGAGCGATGATGCCGGAGATCAGCTCCGGAAGCTCCGGGTAGATCGTCGGCTCGCCGCCGCAGATCGAAACGACGGGAGCCTCGCTCACGCGCACCGCGTCGAGACACTCCGAAACCGGAAGCCTGTCCCTGAGCTTGCCCGTGTGCCGTTCCACCGCGCATCCGAGGCAGGCCAGGTTGCAGGTGTAGAGCGGCTCGAGCATCAGGACGAACGGATACCGGCGCCTGCCCAGGAGCGCGTTCCTGGCCTGGTGCTTCAGGTTGTCCGTCACCATGTGGAGCGGTGTTCGCATGGTCTCAGCTCAGGTCCTTTCTCAGAAGGGTCCGTTCGCGGGCATCGCGTCGGCATCCGGCACGGCCAGCCGTCTGTAAGCGGCCAGCGCCTCGAGCGGGAAGTACTGCGCGTAGCCGTGGTAGCGGAGGTAGAACACGCGGGGGAATCCTACGCCGGTCCAGTCGCGGTCGTACCACGAACCGTCATCGCGCTGGCGCTCCCGCAGGAACGCCGCGGCCCGGTCCAGCGCCGCCACGGTCCGGGCCGCGTCGTCGCTCCAGGGCCGCGATTCGAGCGACGCGATCAGACCCATCATCGCCCAGGCGGTCTGCGAAGCCGTGCTGCGCCCGCGGCCCCTGAAGCCGGGATCCTCGTAGGAACGAAGCGACTCCCCCCAGCCGCCGTCCTCGTTCTGCGCCGCGAGCAGCCAGCGCCGGCCGCGCCGGCATGCCCGGCTCAGGCGTTCACCTGCCCGGCCGCCCGTCCGCGTAACCAGCGGCGCCAGCGCGGAGAGGGCGAGCCAGGTCCCGTAGATGCCGTTGGCGCCCCAGCGACCCGGCCAGTTCCCGTCCTTCTCCTGCTCGCGAAGCAGGCAGTCCGTCGCGCGCCGGACCGGCCCGGCGGCCGGATCGTGTCCATGCGCCAGCAGGGCGCTGATCACCCGGGCGGTGATGTCGGGCGTGCTCGGATCGATCATCGCGTTGTGGTCGGCGAACGGGATGAGAGTCAGGACCTCCTTGTCGCAGCAGCGATCGAACGAGGCCCAGCCTCCGTCCGGGTTCTGAAGACCAAGGAGCCAGCGCCGCCCGCGCGCCGCCGCCGCCCGCCTCCGCGCTTCCAGCTCGTCGGTCCGGCCCCGGACCGCGGCCAGCAACACCAGGACTTCCGCCGTGTCGTCGCAGTCGGGATAGAGGTCGTTCCGGTACTCGAAACACCAGCCCCCCGGCGCGTCCTGGAGACTCTTCTCCCGCCAGTCGCCGGGTACCGTGATCTCCCGCTCGAGCAGCCAGGCCAGCGCGTCCTGGATCGGCGCCGCGTTCCCGTCCATGCCCGCCGCGAGCAGGGCGCCCGCCGACAGCGCCGTGTCCCACACCGGCGAGAAGCAGGGCTGGAGCCGCATCTCACCGGCCTCTTCGATCTCGAACCGTTCCAGTTCCCGCAGTTGGCCCTGGACCAGGGGATGACTCTCTTCGTAACCGAGACAGCGAAACGCGACGGTCGCGTTGACCATCGCCGGGAAGATCGCGCCCAGACCGTCGGAGCCTTCGACGTGGGCGATCAGCCACTCCTCCGCCTTCTTCAGGCTGCGGCGCCGCCACCCGGGCACGGGGCCCACGGCCTCCGCCAGCTTGATCAGGCTGTCGACGCCGGCGAACACGAAGGACCAGAACGACTCGAAGAGAGTCGTCCGTCGCCGTCCGGGCGCGTGTCTGCCCCGAAGCTCGTCGAGCGTCACGTCCAGCGGCACGCTCGGCCTGAGGGCCCAGATCACCGACAGCGGCACGACGATCGTCCGCGTCCAGGAGGACATCTCGTGAAGGTTGAAGTAGAACCAGCGCGGCAGCAGGATGAGCTCCGGAGGCACCGCGGGCGACCGCCGCCATGTCCACAGCCCGAAGATCGAAAGGTAGAGCTTCGTGTACGAGTTGCACGCCCGCAGTCCGCCCGCCCGCAGGATCGCTCGGCGCGCGGCGGCCATCCGCGGCGATCGCGGATCGTCGCCGGCGAGTTTCAGGCACAGGTAGGCCTTGACCGAGGCGCTCGGGTCCGCCGGGCCGTCCGGGTAGATCGCCCAGCCGCCGTCCTGCTGCTGCTGGCCGCGCAGGCGCTCGCAGCACGCCGCGACGCGCGGGTCGTCGCCGCGGCCCAGGAAGTGAAGCAGAAGAACGTACTCCGACTCGAGAATCGTGTCGCCCTCGAGTTCGGCGCACCAGTGGCCGTCATCCCGGCGCTGGCCCAGCAGATGGCGAACGGCCGCGTCGATCGTCAGGTCGATGACCTTGGCCGGCCGAGAGCGAGAAGTTCGTGCCCGGCGCTGAACGGTTCGAGCTCGATCCGATGCTGGCGGCGGAGTCGGCGACGACTCCGGGCGCACGTGGAGTCCTCTGGTCGGGCTGGCCAAGCTGCGTAACCTAGTCCGGCGGTTCGCTTCCGGTCAAACGTCCCGGTTCCGGGTCAGAAGCTGTACTTCATCCCGAAGCTGACTCCCCACATCTCGGCCAGAACCCGGCTGTACAGCCCCGACTTGTCCAGTCGGCGGAACAGTTGTTCGCGCAACTGCGCATCGAGCTCGCGTTCCTGCAGCGGCGCTTCGTTCGAGGCCTTCTTCCAGGCAATGTCCGTGACGGTTTCGCCGATGGCGACCACATCGAACGTCCCGAGAGCGTCGCGGTCGTACACCTTGAGCCACCGGCCCTTGAACTCGCCGGGGTTCTTGCCGACGACCTCTTCGGCGGCGGCCAGGGAAACCGTCCCCAGGGAAAGGAAGAGCAGGCACGCCAGCGTCTTGACCCTGAATCCGTTTCTCATTCATTTCCTCCCTTGAATCTCCTGAGTATGTCGACCCGTTGTCCTTCCGCGGACGCCACGTACGCGGCGTACAGCACGCGCACGACCTCCAGGCCGAGCTCGCCGTCCGACTCGGCGGCCGCGCCCTCCAGCAGGTTGGCGGCGAACGTCCGGCACATGCCGAACTGGCCCGATGTCCAGTCCTCGTCCGGCATCGGCGTCGTCCAGCCGGCGCCGGAGTCGATCTTCTCCATGATGTAGGCGTCGTCGAAGACACTCCCGTCGGGCGTGTATGCGCGGAGCATGTCGTTCGGACTCAGGCTGAGCCGGAGCCGACAGTTGCTCGCAAACAGATCGAGGCCGCTTTCCATTCCGCCGAGGACGTGGTCTCCGCCCCAGGCGACGGCGCGTGAGCCGTCGTCGAAGCCGATCACGGCGCAGCCCCAGTTCTCGACCTCGCCCCAGCCGCCCGCTATGCGGAGTTCGTCCGCGGCGATTCCGGCGACCGCGCTCAGATCGGCCGTCTCCGCGCTGACCCAGGCGGGTCGAACCGGCTTGCCGGACCGCCGCAGCCCTTCCGCTCGCTTCAGGTGGAGCATGGCGCCGACCGGATGGGCGGCGAGCCGGATCAGAGCGCCGCCGCCGGTGTGCCGCCAGACCCGCGAGTAGGGAGAGTGGGAGCCGCTGTGGCATTCGCCGCCCCGCATCTCGAGCAGGACGGAGTCCGCCTTCGCCAGCAGTCCCAACGCGCGGCGAAAGGCCGGTGCGTAGATCCAGTTCTCGCCGTAGAGAAGCTGGACGCCGGCCCGCTCTGCCGCATCGACCATGGCCCGCGCGTCCGCTTCGGCCACCCGCAGCATCTCGCGCCGGTTGCGGCCGGCAACGTCGGCGTCGCTCGCGTCCCCCTGCAGGTCCTGACCGGTGTAGGCGGTCAGCGGCTTCGTGCAGATGACGTGCTTGCCCGCGGCGGCGGCGGCCTCGGCCATCTCCCGATGCAGGCGATTGGGAACGCAGAGATCGACGACGTCGATCAGAGGATCCGCGAGCATGGCGTCGAGGTCTTCGAACACGGCCGGCACGTCGAAGCGACGGGCGTAGTCCTCGGCCTGCTCCCGCCGCCGCGACGCGACGCCTGTGATCCCGGCCGAGACGACCTGCTTCCAGCAGCGCGCCCGGGTTTCGGCGAGGAACCCGGCGCCGACCACACCCACGCCCAACTGTCGCGCACCGCCCGTCATCTCTCTCCTCGCAACTCCCCGGCGAGCTTAGCGCCGAGAGCCGCGCCGGCCTCTGCTAGAGCCGCCAAACCCGTCGCCGACTCCGTGTTTGGCCCCAGCCCCACCTCGCTAGCAGCTTCCGCGGCGGAAGCTGCTAGCCTCCGCCGCCGATGCCGGATCGCACAGGCTCGCCGCTCGCCTTCGTCAACGCGGTCGCGTTGACGCTCGCCACCGTGCTCACCGGAGCCTGGCACGCGGGCGGTCACGGCCACGGCCACGAGGCGACCGCGGCGAACGCCTCCCACTGCACGGTCGCTCACGAAGCCGAGGCCGCCGCGCCCACGAGCCACGAGGCCGTCGGCGGCGCCGCCGCGCTGCACGATCACACCTGCCTCGCCTGCTTGCTCGGTCGCGCCACGACCACCGCCGGCGGCAAGGCCCCGAGCGCGAGACCGCTGGACCTTCCCTCGGCCGCGGAATGGCCGGAAGGCGCGCAGAGGGCCGAGGGCGGGGAACGCCGGCAGCGGACCGCCCGCGGACCGCCCCAGGGCTGAGTCGACTCCGTCTCCGACCCCGCTCGGCTCACAAGCCGCGCCGGAGCCGTCGGAGACCGCAAGCGCGCGAGCCCCTTCCACAGGGGGCAACGGCGACACATCCGTCGCCGCCAGACCGGCGTTGCGGCGTTGCAGGAGTCGTACCGCCGACTGCGCGGCACGTTCCCGGACCGCGGACGCCCCGGCCAACGACCACCACCCATCGACTCGAACCGAAACGCCCCCAGGAACTTCCATCATGCACTCTCTTCGACCCAGGAACTCCCTTCTGCTCGCCTTCCTCCTTCTCCTGCCGCTCCCCGCGCTTGCGCGGGACGGCGACGTCTCGGGCACCGTGACCGACCAGACCGGCGCCGCCCTGCCGGGCGTGACCGTGGAGGCGGCAAGCCCGGCACTCGCCGACGGCCCCCGCGCCGCCAGGACGGACGCCGAAGGATCCTTCGTCATCGGCGGTCTGCCCGCCGGGGAGTACTCGGTCTCCTTCAGCCTCAGCGGCTTCGACACCCTGAACCGGGACGGCGTGTCGGTCTCCAGCGTCGACGGCGCGAACCTGGACGTCCGCCTGCGGATCGAGAGTCTCATCCAGGAGGTCACGGTCGTCGGCAGCAAGCTGGGCACGGGCAGACAGGAGTTCGGCGTCAGCGTCGCCCATCTGGGGGCCGACCGCATCGACTCCGACGCGATCATCAACGTCGAGGACGCCTTCCACCGGGCCGCGAATGTCTACGTCGGCGCCGCCGAGCAGGGCGGCTACGCCATCCGCGGGGTGAACAACAGCGGCCTGGAGTCCGATCACTCCAACGGCACCGCGCTGGCATCCGTCCTCGTCAATCAACTGGCGCTCGCACCGCGCACGAGCGACCATCTGAACCCGTCACTGTTCGACGCCGAGTCGGTGGAGATCCTCCGCGGACCCCAGTCGACCCTGCAGGGGCCGAACTCCCTGATCGGGTCGGTTCTCATCAACTACAACCGGCCCGCGTTCGACGGCTACGACGGGCGCGTCCGGGTCGAGGGAGGCGGCCTCGACACGGAGCGGATCCAGTTGATGCAGAACGTCGAGCTCGTCGACGAGATTCTCTCCGCGCGCGTCGTCCACGAGGACCGCTACATCCGCGGAGCGGTCTCGAACATCGTGAACGACACCGACGACCGGCACCGCACGGACGTCGAAACGTCCCGCGTTCTGCTGGCCTTGAGACCGCGGGCCGACGAGAGCCTCCGGTTCGACCTCACCTGGCTCCGGAGCGACTCGGACTCGATCCCCTGGGGCTACCACATGGAAGACCCGGCGCGGGGGATCACGATGGAGGACCGGCAGCAGGTCTGGAACCGCGAGGACGCGTATCCTTCCAAGATCGACCTCCTGAACCTGGAGGCGCACATCGACCTCGGCGAGCGCTGGGCCCTCGACGCGGTCGTCGGCGCGAGCGAGTTCGACGGCCTGCAACTCTTCGACGCCGACTTCACGCCCTGGGACATCCTGAACGTCGACGCGTGGAGCCAGGACGACGTCGCGAGCCAGGAGATCCGCGCCTCGTACCGCGGCGCCGGCGTGAACCTGCTGCTCGGCGCCTTCCACTCGCAGTCCGACTTCGGCTATGGCTTCACAGGCGCCGGCTTCTTCCCCGACGGACTGGGCAACATCGTTCCCTTCAACCGGACGACCAGACTGACCGAGGACGTCGAGCAGACCGACTTCTTCGGACGGGTCGAGTGGGACGCGACGGATCGGGTGCACCTGACCGGGGGCGTCCGGCTCAGCCGGGACTCCAGGGCCAACGTCAACTTCGCGGACAACAACGGCTTCATCACCGAACTGGACGCCGGGACGGACTTCGAACAGGTGCTCCCGTCCGCCTCGGTGACCTTCGACGTGGCCCAGAACACCTCGCTGGGCGCGTCGTACGCACGCGGCTTCAAGGCCGGCGGCTTCGCCTTCGGGCTCTTGCTCGGGCTGGCGGAGCCATTCGACGAAGAGTTCACGGACAACTTCGAGTTGTTCCTGAGGCACCGCACCACCAACGGCCGCATGATCCTCAACGCGAACCTCTACCGGATCGACTGGACCGATCAGCAGATTCCGTACACGCCACCGGGGGGTTTCCCGCAGTTCGACTCATTGGTCGCGAACGCCGGCGAGTCGCTTCTTCAGGGCCTCGAGGTCGAGACCGAGGTCTTCGTCAGCAACGCGCTGAGCCTGTTCGGGTCGCTCGGCATCTCGGATTCCGAGTTCGTCCACTTCGTCCTCGACGGCGTGGACTACGCCGGCAGGGCGTTGCCGCAGGCGCCCTCGTGGAGCGCCTCCGCGGCTATGAACTGGCGCTCGCCGGCGGGCTGGTTCGCCGGCGGAACGCTGAGCTACGCCGACGACGCCTACAGCGAACTGGCGGCGCCGGAGATCACGCGGCTGAAGACCCGGACGCTGCTCGACGGCCGGGTCGGCTACCGGCGCGGCGGCTGGGCGCTCTACGCCTGGGGCAAGAACCTGCTCGACCACCAGTACGAACGCCAGCTGTACAACGGCGCGCCGTTCGGACTGCCAGGCGCCTACGGCATCTTCGGTCGGCCGCGATCGGCCGGCATCGGCATCGACTTCAACTGGTAGGAGGCGGGCGCGCCGGCGACATCGCCGGCAACCCCTAGGATCCCGGAGAACCGCACTCCATCGAAATCCCAGCAGGGAAACGGAGAAGACGCCATGCCAGAGAAGCCAGAGGGCCTCGCAGTCACCGGCCTCAACAAGACCTACCCGGGCGGCATCCGGGCGCTGGAAGACGTCGACCTGACCGTCGAGCCGGGCCTCTACGGCCTGCTCGGCCCGAACGGCGCCGGCAAGAGCACGCTGATGCGGACTCTGGCCACGCTGCAGGCGCCGGACAGCGGCACGATCCTGCTCGACGGCGTCGACGTCCTGGCGGACCCGGACTACCTGCGGCGGCGGCTCGGCTACCTGCCGCAGCAGATCGGGACCTACCCGACGGTGACCGGTCGCCAGCTCCTGGACCGATTCGCCAACCTGAAGGGGCGCACGAACGCCTCCGAGCGGCGGCGCGAAGTAGCAGGACTCCTGGAACAGGTGAATCTCAGCCAGGACGCGGACCGGGCCGTTGCGACCTACTCCGGCGGCATGCTGCGCCGCTTCGGCATCGCGATCGCCCTGGCAGGCAATCCCCGCCTGCTGATCGTCGACGAACCGACCTCGGGCCTCGACCCGGCGGAACGAAGCCGCTTCCACCGGGTGCTGGCCGACATCGCGGCGGACAACGTCGTGCTGCTCTCGACCCACATCGTCGACGACGTCGAGAGCCTGTGCGAGCGGCTGTCCATCCTCGACCAGGGCCGGATCGTCGCCGAAGGAACGCCGGCGTCCCTGGCCGCGGAGCTGGAAGGCCGTCTGTGGTCGCGCGTGGTTCCCCGCGGCGAGTCTCTGCCGGAGGACGCCCTGCACGTCTCGGCGAAGCCCACGGGCTCGCTGGTCGTGGTCGAGGCGTCTTCCCGCCCCGACGGTCGCTGGGAACCCCAGACGCCTCGCCTCGAGGACGTGTACCACGCCGCCATCGCGCACGGCAGCCGGCGGCGGGAAGCGAGGGTTGCGTGAACACCCTGCGTTTCGTCGCCGCCCAGGCGTGGCAGGAGTTCCGGGCCGGCTGCCGCGGGCCGTTGCTGGCTATCGTCTTCCCCGGGCTCATCGGCTACGCGCTGATCGTGATTCTCAACGCCGACTACATGCGCGAGATGGGCGCCACCGAGGTGCCGCGCAACAGCCCCCACGTGATCTACCTGATGATGGCCGGGCAGGCCGTCTGGATCTTCTTCGTCTGGGCCTGGCTCTTCGGCCTGAACGTGGTCCGCGACCGGAACGCCAGCCTGCACGAGGTCGTCCTGTCGACACCCGTTTCCCTCCCGGCCCTGCTCTTCGGCCGCTACCTGGGCGCCCTGACTCTCTCGACCCTCCTTCCGGTCGCGACGGCCATCGGCTTCTGGCTGGTCCCGGCGCTCGGCGCCCTGGGGATCATCCCGCCGGATGCGGTGGGGCCGCACCCCTGGTTCGCGATGGCCCACGCGCTCCTTCTCTTCACTCTGCCGACCGCGGCCGGAGTCGGCGCGCTGTTCCTGTGCGCGGCGATCCGGACCCGGAGCATCGCCGGGCCCTTCGCGGTCGCGGCCACGCTGATGCTGGTCTGGATGGTGGCCATGGTCGTCGTTCGCGGCGGCGACGCCAGCCCGGCGGTCGCGACCCTGCTCGATGCCTCCGGCTTCGCCGAGATCGAGGAACAGACGAACCTGATGACGCCGCGCGAGAAGGCGGTCGCCGTCATCGAACTGACGCCGCCACTGCTCGTCAACCGCCTGATCTGGACGTTGCCGCCGCTGCTCCTGATGGCGATCGTGCTTCGCCGCGTCGGCCGCGAACAACTGGCGCTGGAGAAGGCGCCGGCGACGCGTCGGCGAAGGTCGCAAGCGATCGGAGCGCGCGCGAAAGCACCGCCCGAGTCCCTTCTTCCCCCAGGCCCCGCGGCCACGCCGTCCTGGCTCAGGGCGACCTGGACCGAGGCGGCATGGCACCTGAAACTCTCATTCCAGGGCTGGGGCACATCGCTTGCCCTCGCCATGATGGTGCTCTCAGGCGTCGGCGGCGCCTTCGTTCACATCGTCCTTCACGCCGACGGTCCGCTGCAGCCTCGCTCCGGGTTGGTCGAGCGGATGACCATCGAGTACTTCTACCTCGTGATCGTCTTCATGGTGGCCGCCTTCGTCGGCGTCATGGCGCGCCGCGACGACCGCACCGGCTGGAGCGAGATCAGCGACGCGACCTCGGCGCCGGTCGGCACGCGCGTCGTCGGACGGGCGCTGGCGTCGCTCTGCCTGACGGTCGCCTTCGCCCTGACTCCCCTCGCGGCGGTGTGGATCGTCACCGGATTGTCGCTTCCCGGCGCCTTCAGCCTCGCCAATCCGGTACCTTTCTTCGCCCTGCTGCTGGCACCCGCGCTGCTGGAAGTCGCCGCTATCGTGCTGCTGGCGCACGCGCTGATCCGCCACGCGGGAGCCGCGCACGCCGTCTCGGTCATCTGCGCGTTCATCATCGTGGTCAACCACGAACTGTCCGTCACGACCTATCCGCCGGCGGAGTTCGGCGTGCCGGCGCACGCCACGGTGTCCGAGTTCGCCGGCTGGGGGCCCTGGATGAACCACATTCTGACGGCAGACCTGTTCAAGCTGGCCATCGTGGTGGTTCTCCTTGCCGTGGCGTGGTTGGCGTGGCCGCGAGGCACCGCGCTGACCGTGCCCCTGCGCTGGCGAACCGCTCTCGGTCGGATTCCGAGTGGAGCGGGAGTGCTGGCGGCGGCCGGCGTCGTCCTGGCCTTCGGAACCCACACCGTGCTGTACGAGCAATTCGTCACCCTGGGCGGCTACCAGTCCGAAGCCAGCGAGACGGCGGAAGACGCGGAGTGGGAGAAGCGGTGGTGGCCGTCGGCGACCCCGTTCTCAACCGCCGGCGGCGAGGCGGTCGTCGATGTCGATCCCGCGGGACGCACAGCCACCTCCCGGTGGCGCCTGGACGGCGTCCGCGCCAGGTCGGGCCTTCTTCATGGAGCGCTTCCGGACGGCGCGGAGATCCAGCACGCGACCGTCGACGGCGAACAGGCGGCGGTGACGGTCGCCTTCGATCAGTTCTCGCTCGAACTCGGCGATTGCGGCCGGACCGGAGAAGAGGGCTGCACCGTGGAGCTCGACCTGACCGTCCGCGACGAGGGCTGGGCGGACCACGGCGAGAGCAGGTGGCTGCACGAATCGGGCGTCTGGCTGCGCGCGGCCGACGTTCTGCCGGCGCTCGGTCACGATCCCGACCGGCTGGTGCGTGCTCCGCACGATCGCGAGCTCCACGGTCTGCCGGACGATCCCGCCGAGGCCGACGTCCACGCGTTGTCGCCCGCCATGGGAGTCGCCCCCGCGGGAGACTGGCGCTGGACGATTCGCTTCGCCTCGAGCGAAGACGCGGACCAGTCGCGGCAGGCGCGGACCGCGACCGCGGGTCAAGTCAGCGGTCCGCTCGACTTCGCCGCCGCCTGGTGGCCACGAAAGCCCATGGAAGCGAACGTGGAAGACGTGACCGTGTACCACGGTTCGATGCGTTCGAACGACGTCGAGGTCGTCCTGAACGACGTGACGGAGATGCGGAACTGCGTGGCCGGCCTGCTCGGAAGGGCGCCGGCTGTCAGCGCCGTGCTCCAGGCGCCCCGCGAACTGGGAGCGACCGCGCTCCACGGCGAGCTGTTGTGGCTGCCCGAGCACGAGGGATGGGACGTCGCCGCCGACGGCTTCGGCCACTGGCGGCGACGCGCGACGCTCGCCGCGGCTCTAGCGGCGCGGCAGTTCGCGGACGATGCCGGCCTGCGCAAGGAGCCCGGCGAGGACTGGCTGCGTGTCGGCGTGTCGGGCTGGATCGGCATGGAGTGCGTGCGCCGTGCGGACGGCAGGGACGCCTGGCTGGCGCTGCACTCCCGGGTCAGCGGTCAGGTCATCGAAGCGTTCGGCGCGCTCGACGCGCCCGCGATCAGCGTCGAAGCCGCGGGCGACGTGCCGTGGATTCGTCACTACACGCCCCTGGCGACGGCGGCATGGGTCGAGTCCATCGGCCCGGCCGAAGCGGTCGCGGCCATCGACGACGTGATCGCCGCGGTCCGCGCTGGCGAAGCGCTGCCCGAAGCCCTGGCGGCCGCGGTCGGCGAAGGCGACGCCCGTGCGCTGCTCGGACCGCCGGCGTCGTCCGACGTGCTGGTCGCGGAGTCCGAGCGCACGGTCGAGATCGCGGGTCAGCGCTGGCTGTGGCGGGACGGCGGTTGGGAACCGCTCACCGTGCCCATTCACGTGACCCAGCGCTACGAGGACGGCAGCGACGAGCGCCACCGGATCGGACCGGTGCCCGCGACCGCGGAGACCGAAGCGCCCTTCACGATCATCGACGCCTGGCCGTCGTTCGAGCGTTCGCCGACCGACAACGTCTGGCACGAAGAAGGAGAAGGACGATGACCGAATCGCAAGAGTCGAACAGTGGGGCCACGCCCCTCCTCGAAGCTCGCGGACTGACCAAGGACTACGGCGACACGCGAGCCCTTGACTCCCTGGACCTGGCGATCGCGCCCGGCGAGGTCTACTGCCTCCTGGGCCCCAACGGCGCGGGGAAGACCACCACGATCAACCTCTTCCTCGGCTTCGTGGCGCCCTCGGCGGGCCAGGCCCTCGTGTCGGGGCTCGACGTGTCCACTCACGACCGCGAGTCCAAACGCCGGCTCGCCTACATCCCCGAACAGGTGATGCTGTATCGCAACCTCAGCGGGATCGAGAACCTGGAGTACTTCGCCGCGTTGGGCGGACAGGGATCGCTGGGGCGGAAGCGACTCATCGAGATCCTCGGCGAAGCCGGCCTGGACGCAGAGGCGGCCGGGCGACGGGTCTCCACCTACTCCAAGGGCATGCGCCAGAAGGTCGGCATCGCGATCGCCATCGCCAAGGAAGCCGACGCGCTGCTGCTGGACGAACCGACGTCCGGTCTCGACCCCACGGCCTCGAGCGAGTTCTCGGCGCTCGTCGAGCGGCTCAGGAATCGCGGCGTCGCCGTGCTGATGGCGACTCACGACCTGTTTCGCGCAAAGGACACCGGCACCCGAGTGGGCATCATGCACTACGGACGCTTGGTCACGGAGCTGAGCACCGCCGAGATCGGCCATGCCGATCTCGAGCGCATCTACCTCGAACACGTAAGCGACAACGGGGGACGGCGATGATCCACCACATCGTCCGCAAGGAGTTCACCGACATGATCCGGGACGGCCGCTTTCGCTGGTCCGCGATTCTCGTGGGGTCGCTGCTGCTCGTCTCACTGGCTCACGGCTGGGTCCAGGCGCGGAAGGCAAGCCAGGAACTCACGGCCGCGCAGGCCACGGCCCGCGAGCACTGGGAGACGCAGGGCGAGAAGAACCCTCACTCGGCGGCGCACTACGGCGTCTACGCCTTCAAGCCCCGCCTGGCGCTGTCCTTTGTCGACGAAGGCGTGGACCCCTTCACCGGCACCTCCGTGTGGCTGGAGGCGCATCGGCAGAACGACTTCCTGTTGCGTCCGGCCCAGGATGCAACGGCAGCACAGCGGATAGGGGCTCTGACAGCGGCACAGGTGCTGCAGCATCTCGTGCCCCTGCTGATCATCCTGTTGACCTTCGGCGCCTTCGCAGGCGAGCGCGAACGGGGAACGCTGCGCCAACTGCTGGCCACCGGCGTCGGCTGGAGAGAGCTGGCCCTGGGCAAGGCGCTGGGCGCCTCCGGAGCGCTGGCGCTCTTGCTGGTGCCGGCGGCGGTAACGGGAGCGGCGGCGCTGGTCGTCGCGAATCCCGGTCCGACGGCGTCGCCGCTGGCTCGGGGCGCCGTACTGGCCGGCGCCTACCTGGCCTACTTCGTTGTCTTCCTGGCACTGTCTCTCGCCGTGTCGGCGAGGGCACGGTCGTCGCGCACCGCGCTGGTGTTCCTGCTGGCCGTGTGGGTGGTCAACGGCCTCGTCGCGCCGCGGGTCGCGGTGGACCTGTCGAAGCGGGTCTACGCGACGCCCTCCGCCTTCGAGTTCGCTCGTACCGTCGAACGCGAGATGGCCGACGGCGTCGAGGACATCGCCCCTCCGGACCGGGACGAGTCGACGGAACGGCTGCTCGCCGAGTACGGAGTGGAACGGGTCGAGGACCTGCCCATCAACGCGGTGGGCGTCTATCTGCAGGAGAGCGAGGAGTTCTCCAACCGGATCTTCGACCGCAACTACGGCGCGTTGTGGGACGCCTTCAGGCGCCAGGGAATCCTGCAGGAAGCGTTGGCGGCGGCGGCCCCGTCGATTGCGGTTCGCACGCTGTCGATGGGCCTGGCGGGAACGGATGTCGAGCAGCACAGGCACTTCGCCGAAACCGCGGAGACCTACCGCCGCGATCTCATGCGGCAGATGAACGGCGACATGACCGAGAACTCCCTGACCGGCGACTTCACGTACGCCGTGGGCGCCGAGCTCTGGGAATCCGTGCCTCCGCTGGAGTACGAAGCCCCGCCCCTGGGCTGGGTGCTGGGCAACAGGATCCTGTCGCTCGCCGTGCTGGGCGCGTGGCTGGCGGGCGCCGTCCTGCTCGCGTCCGCTCAGGTCCGGCGGGCGGAGGTGGCCTAAGGTGACGGCACGAACCGTTCTGAAGAACGAGTGGCGTCTGCTGATGGCCGATCGGCCGCTCAAGATCGCCCTCGGGCTCTTCGTCGTCCTGCTCGGCTACGCGCTGACGAACGGCGTCGTCTGGCTGCGGTTCCAGGAACACACCGTGGAGGCCACGACGAACGGCAACGTCGAGCGCGCCAGCGCCCTCCAGCAGGAACTGGAAGCCATCGAGGCCGGCGGCCAGCCCTCTTCACCCTTCGCCGACCCTCGCTCGCCCCGCGTGCTGGGTGGACCTTCAGGCAGCCACACGGCCGTCCTGGCGCCGGGCCCTCTGACCGCCCTCGCGATCGGCCAGAGCGATCTCCTCCCCTACTACTACGACGTCAACATCTACACGAACGAGTCGTCGTTTCATCAGAACGGCGAGGTCGAGAATCCCCTCAACCTGATGGTCGGGCGGTTCGACCTCGCCTTCGCGGTGGTCTACCTGCTGCCGCTGCTCATTCTGGCCCTCAGCTTCAACGTCCTCTCCGAGGAGCGCGAGCAGGGGACGCTGGCGTTGACCCTCTCGCAACCGGTGGCGGCCCGGAGCGTCGCGACCCTGAAGCTCGCGTTCCGGGCGCTGGTGGTCGCGGGAATCGTGCTTGGCGTCTCGCTGCTCGGCGCCCTGGCCACGGGAGGCTTCGGCTCGCCCGGCCGGATTCTCCTCTGGAGCGTCACGGTCGTCGCCTACTCGCTCTTCTGGTTCGCGCTCGCGGCGTGGGTCAACGCGCTCGGCCGATCCTCGGCCTGGAACGCGACGGTCCTCGTGGGCGCGTGGCTGGTGCTCGTCGTCGTGCTGCCGGCCGCGATCAACGCGGCGGCCGGCTTGCTGCACCCGCTGCCGTCGCGCGTCGAGATGGTCACGGCCCAGCGCGAGGCATCGAACGACGCCGTGAACCGGCGCAGCGAGCTCCTCGCGCGCTACCTGGAGGATCATCCGGAGATGGCGGAAGGCGTGGTCGCCGACGAGCCCGGTCTGGGCGCGCTCTCCTGGGCCGCCACGGACGCCGTGAACGGCCGCCTGGAGGAAGTCGCGGCGGAGCACGATGCCCGCCGCGCCGAACAGACGGCTCTGGTGCGCCGCTACCGCGTCCTGTCGCCAGCGCTCCTGGCCCAGGAAGCGCTGCTCGACGCCGCGGGAACGGGCGACGCGCGCTTCGCCGACTTCCAGTCCCAGGTGCGGGCGTTCGCCGAGCGGTGGCGGGAGTTCTTCGTGCCCGCGATCCTCGCCGACGAGCAGATGAACGCCAGCGTGCTTCCCAACGTGCCGAGGTTCGGCCTCGCCGACGAAGAGTCCAGCGATGTCGTCCGCCGTGCGGCTGTGCCTCTCGCCGTACTGGGCGGACTTGTCTTGCTGGTGAGCGCGGGAGCGGGGGTCGGACTCGGCCGGGTGCGAGGCGCGGACTGACCGGCGGATACGATGCGCAGTCGACATGCCAGGAAAGATGATCGCCGGCGGCGGCCTGGTCGCGCTGCTGCTCGCTGCGCCTGTGGCCGCCCAGCGCGGCGCCCCGCCCGGCGAGTGGCCGAGCTACGGCGGTGACGCAGGGTCGACCAAGTACTCGCCGCTCGATCGGATCGACGCCACGAACTTCGGCGAACTCGAGGTCGCCTGGCGCTGGCGGTCGGTCGACGGCTTCCTCAGCAAATCGGAGGCGGGCGGCGAGTGGTACGCCGACCGCGACGTCATCTTCAGCCGGCTGAAGGACGACGATCCGCTGCTCTGGCGCGCCGGACGGGCGCCCTTCA
>JAPVWO010000200.1 GCA_027493375.1 Candidatus Multivorans thiocomprendens
CGGAGGCGGGCGGCGAGTGGTACGCCGACCGCGACGTCATCTTCAGCCGGCTGAAGGACGACGATCCGCTGCTCTGGCGCGCCGGACGGGCGCCCTTCATCCGCAACCTGAAGGCGACGCCGCTGATGCAGGAGGGCCTGCTGTTCCTGAACACGCCGATCTCGATCGGAGCGGCGGTCGACCCCGGCAGCGGCCGGACGGTCTGGGCCTACAACCCGAAGAGCTACGAGAGCGGCACGACGACGATGACCGTGGTCTGGAACCAGCGCGGCGTCGCCTACTGGACGAACGGCGAGGAAGGCGACGATGCCGACAGCCGCGTCTACTGGGGCACGGGCGACGGCTACCTGCTCTCGGTCGACGCCCGCACCGGCCGGCCGAACGAGGACTTCGGAGACGGCGGCCGCGTCGATCTGATGGAGGGTCTGCCGCGCGCCAACCGCGGCGAGCGGGACTACCTGAACGCGCTGCTCTACTCGATGCAGTCGCCGCCGGTCGTGGTCCGGGACGTGGTCGTCACCGGCGCCTCGATCGCCGACCGCCGGATCACCAGGGAGTCGATACCCGGTTGGGTGCGCGGCTGGGACGCGCGTACCGGTGAGCTCCGCTGGGTGTTCCGCACGGTGCCCCAGGAGGGCGACGAGGGAGTCGAGACCTGGGGAGACGAGTCCTGGCGCTACTCCGGCAACGCGAACGTCTGGACGATGCTCTCCGGCGACGACGAGCACGGCATCGTCTACCTGCCGATCGGCACGGCCACGAACGACTTCTACGGCGGTCATCGCCCGGGCGACAACCTCTACTCCGAGAGCCTGGTCGCGGTCGACGTCGAGACGGGCGAGAAGCTCTGGCACTTCCAGGCTGTCCGTCACGGCCTCTGGGACTACGACTTCCCGGCCGCGCCGACGCTGATCGACCTCCCGGGTCCGGCCGGCGCCGATCCCCGGCAGATCGTCGCCCAGGTCAGCAAACAGGGCTTTCTCTACGTCTTCGACCGCGTCACGGGCAAGCCCGTGTGGCCGATCGAGGACCGGCCGGTGCCCCCGGCGACGATGCCCGGCGACACGGCCGCGCCGACCCAGCCCTTCCCGACGAAGCCGGCCCCCTTCGAGTACCAGGGCGTGACCGAGGACGACCTGGCCGACTTCACGCCCGAGATCAGGCAGATGGCCCTCGACGTCATCGAGGACTACCGGATCGGCCCCCTCTACACGCCGCCCTCCCTGCCCGAACCCGGCGGCAAGCGGGGCACGATCTTCCGGCCGTCGGCGGGCGGCGGCGCGAACTGGTACGGCGCCGCGGTCGATCCGGAAACCGGCTGGCTCTACGTCCCGTCGCGGAACGCCTTCAGCATGGTCACCTTTTACACGCCCGACCCGCTCGAGGGCGGCACGCTCCGGTACACCCACGGCGGCCGCGGGAGGCGCCCCGAGATGCCCGACGGCCTGCCGCTGTTCAAACCGCCTTACACGCGAATGACGGCAATCGACCTGAAATCCGGCGAGCACGTCTGGATGAAGCCGCTCGGCAACAACGACACCCTGCGCAACCACCCGCGCCTGAAAGACCTCGACCTGCCGCCGCTCGGCGGCGACACCTACACCGGGCCGCTGCTGACGAAGACGTTGCTGATCCACGGCCAGCACGCCCCGGACGACGACGGCGGCAACCGGCTGGTGGCGCGGGACAAGCGGACGGGCGACGTGATCGCCGAGGTGCCCCTGCCGGCACGTGGACTCGGCACGCCGATGACCTATCTCTGGGAGGGCCGGCAGTACATCGCGCTGACGGTCGCCGGCAGGCGCGATACGGACGGCGTGCCGGAGTTGATGGCGTTCGCGCTGCCGTGACTTGCCAAGGGAGTGACCGCCAGAGCGGAGTCGGCCTTGCGGCCGACGCGTACGGATAGCCGCCTTCGGCGGCAGCGGGCCGGAAGACCCGCGCACCCAGCAGGACGGAGATCCACCATGCGAGAAACACTGGCCCTGGCAGTACTGGCAGCCGCGCTCATCGGTTGCGGTGGCGGCGACTCGTCCGCCGGCGCCAACACCGTCGTCGACGGGCCGGGCGCTCTCTCCATCAAGGGCGAAGTCTGGGCCGACAACTGGTTCGCCTTCTACCTGGGCAACCGCCTCATCATCGAGGACTCCGTGCCGATCACGACGGAGCGCTCGTTCAACGCCGAGTCCTTCGTCTTCAACGCCGACTACCCCCTGCAACTGAACTTCGTCGCCAAGGACTTCAAGCAGGATGACACGGGCCTGGAGTACATCGGCCGCCGCAACCAGCAGATGGGCGACGGCGGACTCATCGCACAGTTCACGGACACGGCCACGGGTGAGACCCTCGCGGTGACCGACTCCGCCTGGCGCTGCCTGGTGATTCACGAGGCGCCCCTCGACCGCGCCTGCGCAGACGAGGCGGAGCCCGCGCCCGGCGTCGGCCCCTGCCGGTTCACGGCGACGGCGGAGCCCGAAGGCTGGCGCATGCCCGGATTCGACGACGGCGAATGGTCGTCGGCGGTCGTGCACGGCGCAGCCGCGGTCAGGCCGAAGGGCGGCTACGACGACATCTCGTGGCGGGACGGAGCGAGCCTGATCTGGTCGGCCGATCTCGAGACCCAGAACACTCTGCTGTGTCGGCTGACGGTGCAGCGCGCGCCCGTCCGGATCCGCACCCGCGGCGGCCCACGGTCGCGGCCCTGAGGGGCGCGCTCCGGCTCAGCGCTTCGCCATGAAGGCGGCGACGGCCTCGCGGTGCGCGTCGCTCGCGTAGGCGGCGTTCAGCTCTTCCATCTCGCGGCGGTGGACCTCGTCGAGATCGTGCGACGAACCGTTCCTCGTCAGCAACCGCTTGATGGCGCGGAGCGAGCTGTCGGCGTTCTCACCGATCCGGCCGGCGAGTTCGAGCGCCCGGTCCAGCGTCCGGTCGTGCGGCACGACGGCGTTGGCGAAGCCCATCGCCCCGAGCTCCGCGGCGTCGTAGAGGGTTCCGGTCAGGCACATCTCGCTCGCCTTCGCCCAGCCGACGCGCTGCACCAGGAAGTGGGACGAACAGAGTTCCGGCACCAGACCCATCCGCACGAAGAACATCCCGACGCGGGCGCGCTCCGAGAGCACGATGACGTCGAAGGGCAGGGTCAACGTGACGCCGACGCCGACGGCGACGCCGTTGATCGCGGCGATCATCGGCTTCGAGTCGCGCACCAGTTCGACCCACGGGCGCGGCGGCCCGCGGTCGGCCTCCGCCCCGGCCTCGCCGCCGTCGAGCCGGGCCTTGAATTGCGCTCCGATGTCGGCGCCGGCGCAGAACCCGCGTCCGGCCCCGGTGACGACGATGGCGGCCAGCTCGGGATCCGCGTTGGCGGCTTCGATCGCAGAGACGAGCTCGAAGTTCATCCGGCGGGTCCAGGCGTTCAGCTTGTCCGGCCTGTTCAGGGTGAGGATGCGGGTACGGCCCCGGTCCTCGACCAGGATCTGCTCGTAGCTCGGTGCGGTCATTCGATGGTCTCCCCGTTAGGCTCGTGATCGGCCCGTGCGGCTCGCGATCAGCTCGCGTGGCCGGTGGTCAGGCCATGTGGCTCCTGGTCGGCCCGTGGCCGGAATGCGCGGCGCCCAAGATCCTCACGCGCCCTCGAGTACCGGCGCGATGCGAGCCGGCGGCGCAGTCGCCTCGGCCCGGCGCCGCGCCAGGGAGATCCGGGCGCGGCGCGCGACGAACCAGACGCAGACGAGGAACAGGGCGATCGCGTTGATCCGGAGCGGCAGAATCATCGTCGCGTGCACCGTCTCCGGCGATGACTGCATCTGGTGGATGCTCCGCCACCAGTTCACCGAGTAGTAGACGAGCGGAGCGTTGACCGAGGCGACGATGCTCGCCGCCGCCGTCCACGGCGCGCGCCGGTGCTCCTCGGCGAAACGCCGCAGCGCCAGCACGCCGAGGAAGGTCAGCCACATGACGAAGGTGAAAGTCAGCCGGGGATCCCAGGCCCAGTAGACCCCCCAGGTCGGCTTGGCCCAGACGATGCCGGAGAGCAGGCCGGCGGTCTCGAGCGCGACGCCGACCTCGATCACTCCCACCAGCATGCCGTCGATCCAGTCCTTTCGCTTCCAGAGCGACGCGGCGCCCACGAAGCCGGCGCCGAAGAAGCAGACCAGCGCGTTCCACTGCAGGGGCACGTGGACGTAGAGGATGCGGTACACCTCGCCCATGAAGCGTTCCGTGGGCGCCACGAACAGGCCCATGTAGACGCCCCCGATCAGCGCGGCGAGGCCGACCAAGCCGAACCAGTGCTCCCAGGCCCGGGCGCGCTTGGGCGTAGCGGTCGTCATCGCGCCGGGACGTTAGCACCGCAAGCCCAAAGCGGAGCCGGCCTCACGGCCGGCGCGTCTTCAAGGCCGCCTACGGCGGCAGCCGGCGGGGGCGCCGGCGCACCCGGTTTGCAGCCGGAAGCACGCACTGAAGCACTACGGATTCGCCGCATCAACTCTTGATACGGTCGGCGCTCGATTTCAGGCGGAGGAACTTCGGGCGATGACGGACTCGACGAACATCCTGGGCAAGCTGGGCGTGTGGGCCGGGCTCGACGGCCTCTCGGCGACGAAGGCGGCGGAGTTCGCGGCCGCCATCGAAGCCCAGGGCTACGGCGCGCTGTGGACACCGGAGGCAGTCGGCCGCGACCCGTTCGCGCTCGTCGCGTATCTCGGCGCCCGCACCGAGCGCATCACTCACGCCACCGGGATCGCCAACATCTACGCCCGCGACGCGATGACGACGAAGGCGGTCCACAAGACGCTCTCCGAGATGCTGCCGGGGCGCTTCGTCCTCGGCCTCGGCGTCTCCCATCCGCACCTGGTCACCCACCTGCGGGGGCACGAGTACAAGCCGCCGGTACCGAAGATGCGCGAGTACCTGGAGGCGGTGGGCAAGGCGTTCTACCGGGGCGCCGAACCCGAGCAGGAAGCGCCGATCGTCATCGCCGCCCTGCGGCCGCTGATGCTGAAGCTCGCCGCGGAAGGCGCCGACGGCGCACACCCGTACCTGGTCACGCCGGAGCACACCCGGCGGGCGCGCGAGATCATGGGCGACGGACCGCTCCTCTGCCCCGAACAGAAGGTGATCCTGACCACGGACGCCGAGGCGGCCCGCAAGATCGGCCGCGCCAACCTCTACGTCTACCTGCGGGCCCCGAACTACCAGAACAGCCTGCTCGAACTCGGCTTCGAGGAGGACGACTGGAAGGAGTTCCAGGCCAGCGACCGCCTGGTCGACGCCCTGGTCGCCTGGGGCACGGAAGACGAGATCCGCGAACGCATCCAGGCCCACTGGGACGCCGGCGCCGATCACGTCTGCATCCAGGCGTTCCGCCCCGACGGCAAGCCGGGAGCGCACCTGGAGGCCCTGGCGACCCTGGCGCCGGGCGGCTGAGGGCCCCCGAACCGAACGAAGGAGAACGACCATGAAGAACCGCCACTCCGCCATCGGCATCGTGACCACCGCCACTCTCGCGCTGGCCGCACTCGCCTGCGCACCGGCCGAGGAAGCCCCCGAACCCGTCGACCTCGAGGCGCCGCTCGCCGACCTCACGGAAGGCTGGAACACGATCACGCCGGGCGGGAGCACGACCTGCTCGGACGGCTCGCCGTTCCGGTTCTTCGTCCGCAAGGCCGATTCGACCCGGCTCGTCTTCTACCTCCAGGGCGGCGGGAGTTGCTGGAACGCCGAGACCTGCGACCCGCGGAGCCGTCGCACCTACACCAGAACCGCGATCGAGGAGATCCGCTCTCCGAGCGGCGCGGCGCCCGAGGAAGGCGCGTTGCACGGCATCGCGGCGTTCAACCACCCCGAGAATCCGTTCGCCGACCACAGCTTCGTCTTCGTGCCCTACTGCACCGGCGACGTCCACATCGGCGACCGCGACACGGTCTACGAAGTCCCGGCAACGGAGGAGGAGCCGGCGCGCCAGGTGACGATCCACCACCGCGGCTACACGAACGGCCGGGCGGCTCTCGACTGGACCTACGAGCACTTCCCGGGGCCCGAGACCGTGTTCATCACCGGTTCGAGCGCCGGCTCGATCCCGTCGCCGGTCTACGCCCGCCACTTCGCGGAGAACTATCCCGACGCCCGCGTTACCGCCCTCGGCGACGGCGCCGGCGGCTACCGCGACCTCACGGGCGCCCGGCCGCACGAGTCCTGGGGAACCCTGGCCGCGCTGTCGCACTTCGAGAACATGAACGAGGTCGACAGCGACAACTTCTCGTTCGAGGCGCTGTACATCCAGGCCGCCAAGGCCCACCCCGAGGCCACGTTCACGCGCTACGACACCGCGGAGGACGACGTCCAGATTCGCTTCCTGGAGATCGCCGGCGCCGATGTCAGCGGCGGCCTGCAGCCGCTGCTCGACGCCAACGAGGCCGACATCGACGCGGCGCTCGAGGGCCAGGACAACTACCGGAGCTACATCGCGGCGGGCGAGCTGCACACGATCATGCTGCGGCCCCAGTTCTACACGTACGAGTCGGACGGCGTGAAGATCCGCGACTGGGTCGCGTCGCTCGCCGCCGGCGAAGCGGTCGACGACGTCCACTGCGGCGACTGCACCGGTTCGCCGGCTGCCATGGGCGTCGGAGAAGCGACCGGGCCCTGACAACCGGATGCGGGCCGGACGACCCGCGCACCCGCAGCTACGGCGTCGAGAGCGGCGAAGCGTCCTTCTGGCGCCACCGTCGGCCCACCTATTCCGGGAACAGGCTCGGGTCGATGCCCGGGATGATCTTCAGCGCGTTGCGGAAGTAGACCTTCTCCAGCACCTCGTCGGACAGGCCGAGGCCGTACATCTTCCAGTGGGCGTGGCGCTTCCGGTAGTAGTCGAAGTACTCGTCCCGCGTCTCCAGCACGCGGAAGTAGACGTGGTAGCCCTCGATCGGATCCCACGAATCCTTGCCCATCAGGACGCGGTCCTGGTACTTCTCCATGAAGGCCGCGCCCGTGATCGGCTGCCGGCCGAGTTCGGCGAGGACCGCACCGAGTTCCGTGTAGACGTTCGGTAGCTCGTCGAGCAGCTTGCCGAGCCGCGCCAGGTCGTTGCCGAACCAGCCGAGATGGGCGTTGAGGAAGATCGTGTCCGGATGGTTGCGGAACAGGTTGTGCTGCTCGCTCATCGTCTGCTCGAAGGAGGCGAAGCGCTCGGCATCGTCGCGACGGCGGTTCGGAAACTGCTTGAGCTCGAGCCAGCGCTCGTTGTGCTTGTCCCACGGGTCCCAGAAGGCAGACGGCTCGCCGACGTGGATCAGGACCGGAATACCCAGCTCGCCCGCCTTGTCCCACACCGGAGCGATCCGCGGATCGTCTGCCGCCACCCGCTTGCCGTGGATGTCGGTCTGGAACATGCTGAGGTTCTTGTAGATCTTGAGACCCCGCGCGCCGGCGTCGTAGTCGGCCTGGAGCTGCGCCGCCGCCTTCTTGCCCCAGCCGGGTTCACCGATGCCTGAGAAGTCGACGTTCGCGTAGACGACGAACCGGCTCGGATAGCGGCCCTTGGTGGCCGCGAGGTTTGCCTTGAGATCCTCGCCCAGGCCGCCGCTCAGGTTGACGAACACGGCCATGTTCATCGCGTCCATCTCCTTGACCATCTGGTCGATCCGAACCGGATCGCGGGCGCGCAGGTGGCCGTGGGCGTCGACGAAGGGGAACTTCGCCCGGGTGACGGGCCCTCCCGGGACCTTGAGGGTCGAGCGCGGCTCGTAGGCCTCGACGGTCATCTCCTGGCCGGCCGCCGGCAGCGCCGGCGCGAGCAGCAGGGAGGCGAGCAGCAAAGTACCGAGCAGCAACAGCTTGGGGCCGGCGATGCGGGTCGACGTGTTCGAACGATGAGTGGCCGGCATGTTCTCTTCCTCGGGTTCCAGGGTGACGCGGCAAGGGTGTCGAAACGGTTGGAGTCTACGGCAGGTTTCTCAAGATTGCCCGCATATACTCGCCGGCGATGTCCATCGTGCGCGCCGCCGAGGTCGTCGTGCTGCTCTGCACCGTGTACATCGCCTTGGGGCTGGCCTTCGCTCCCTTCTTCGTCTGGCGCGGCGTCGGCCGCATCGATCCCGCGGCACGATCGGCCGGATTCGGCTTCCGGCTGATCATCCTCCCCGGCGTCGCCGCGCTGTGGCCCGTCCTCCTGCGGAGGTGGCTTGCCGGCCGACGGCCACCCTCGGAGCGCAACGCTCATCGCGACGCGGCCGCCAGTCGAGCGGGGCAGGCCTCGGCGTGATCCGCGACCTGCGGAGTCGTCACCGCCTGGTATGGACGGTGCTGTTCCCCATTCTGGCGGTCCTTCTGGCCGCCGCGGCCCTGCTTCGTCCCGAGCCGCCGCTCGTGGACGCTCTTCCCGAAGCGCGCGAGGTCGCGGCAGACGCCGTCGAGGCCGGCGCGCAAGACGAAACCGCACCATCGCGGAACGAAGATCCGTGAGCGCCGAGTACCAGGCGGTCCTCTGGAACCGCAACAAGAAGCTCTACGACCTGACGATCGCGGCCGGCGTCGTGGTCTTCCTCGGTCTCTTCGTCGGCATCGGGGTCGCGACCCGAACCCAGGCGACGATCGAGACCCTGCTGATCCGAGGTTTCGGCGCCGGCGCCCTGCTGCTGCTCCACGTCGTGCTCGCCATCGGCCCGCTCTGCCGCCTGGACCCGCGCTTTCTGCCCCTCCTCTACAACCGCCGCCACCTCGGCGTATGCACGTTCCTGCTGGCTCTGGCCCATGGCGGGTTCTCGATCCTCCAGTTCCATGGCCTCGGGGTCCTCAACCCGTTGGTCAGTGTGCTGGCGAGCAACGGCAACTACGACAGCCTGTCGCAATTCCCGTTCCAGGCGCTCGGCCTTCTGGCGCTGGTCATCCTGTTCCTGCTGGCGGCGACGTCGCACGACTTCTGGCTCGCCAACCTGACCGCGCCGGTGTGGAAATCGCTCCACATGGTGGTCTACGTCGCGTACGGGCTGATCCTCGCGCACGTTGCGCTCGGCAGTCTGCAGGCCCCGGAGCGGCCGACTGCGCTCGCCGTCCTGCTGGGCATCGGCTTCGCCGGCATCGCCTCGTTGCACCTCGTGGCCGGCTGGCGCGAACGTGCCCCGGCGCCGGACGCCGCGGCGGGGCACTCCGCGGTCGACGTCTGCGCCGTCTCCGACATTCCCCTCGACCGCGCCCGCATCTTCCTGCTCGCCGATGAGCGAGTGGCCGTGTTTCGCTATCGCGCGGAGGGCGGCGAGCGGATCGCGGCCGTCTCCAACGTCTGCCAGCACCAGAACGGCCCGCTCGGCGAAGGCCGGGTCGTCGACGGCTGCATCACTTGTCCGTGGCATGGCTACCAGTACCGTCCCGAGGACGGCTGCTCGCCGCCGCCGTTCACGGAGACGATCCCGACCTTCAGCGTCCGGGTCGAGCGCGACCGGGTACTGGTCGATCCGCGGCCCAATCCGCCCGGAACCCATGCCGAACCGGCGCGACTCGGCACCGCGTCCGGCGCCGGGGAGCCCTCGTGACCGGCGAGCGCCACGACGGGTGTCGTCCATGCGCTCGATGACTCGCGCACGGACCGGGTCGCGTGTGGCGCGGAACGCGCCACCCGGGTTTTACGTCGGCTACGTCGACGAGACGCCGCCCGGTGTCTCGCGTTTCGCGCGCCGCGTCGCGATCGGCCTCCTGCTGCTGGCCGCGGTTCTCGGCGCCGTCCTGGCGCTGCTGCTGGAACGGTTCGACGAGGGCGTGTTCGAGTACGGCACGGTGCGGGGCTACGAGGGCGAACTGCTCGTCGATCCCCATCCCCGGCTGCTGACGGCGGACGGACCGGCCGAGGGCTATCTGCTGGTTGGAGTCGGCAAGCACGGACTCGACGTGGACAGCGAGCCCAGC
>JAPVWO010000201.1 GCA_027493375.1 Candidatus Multivorans thiocomprendens
GCGAGAGGCTACAAGCGATTCGACACCATACTCATCGCCTTCTTCCTCATCGCTGGCAAGCTCGACTTCCGAAACGTCAATCCCCATGCCGCCTGAACCGCCTGAACCCACCCATTCTTTGAAAGAGCCCCTAATGCGCCCTTCCGGTACGTGAGGCGGGTTGCAGATGACGAACACGCTTTGTTGCGCGACGATCCTGGAGCCGAGGGGACGATCCTGGAGCCGAGGGAGCGATCCGGCTCGTAGTACAGTAGGCGCTCCATTCCTAGCACCTCCTGATCGTTGAGCTTCCGACCATTCGCGACTTGGTGGTCGTCGATGTCTAGCATGAACACCTTCCCGTCCTCGTCGGGCTCATCTTCGCACGCGAACCAGAGCGCGACTAAAGGACTTTCTGTGAAGTCGAGCAGGCCGGTCGCCGCTGCCTGGTGCTGAAGAATGGACAGCCGCTGCAAGTCATCTGTCGGCATTCCGTCTACAACGTTCATCCGAACGATAAGACCCTTGTGGTAGTTCGAGACCAACTCCCGCAGCCTCTTTTGGTCCTCTAGGACGTCATCGCCATAGGCTCTCATTAGGCGATCGACGGCCCCCAAGAGTAGTCGCCAGGCAGCCTTGGCCTGCCCTCTGTAGGCCGGTCTGGACATGCCATTCGCTTCATCCAGGACCTGGTCTATGATCTCTTGTGGCGTCACTTACGGTCCTGTATCCGGTTCATCGATCTGGTTGCGGGTGTCTCGGTGCCTGATCGACTCAGTCGTCCTTGAGGTCAAGACCGAGCTTGCCTGCGCATAGAAAGTCGGCCAAATCGTCAAGCCGGAAGGCCCAAAGAAGAACGAGTCCCTCGTCTTGGGCAGTAGCCAGGTTCGCAGGCTTGAACACACCGCTGAGGACAGCAGCGGCCACGATCTGCCGCCTTCCGAAGTCAGACCGCCAGGACCGAGCCTTGCCGACTGCTTCATGGTTCACGCGCTTGAAGGAATTCACGGCGCTGTTCGACACCTTGCACTCGATTGCCAAGACCCGCTGATCGGGAAGCCGGACGACGATGTCCGCCTTCGTTCCGCCGAGCTTGCTCTCGCCTCGGAAGTGGTTTGAAGCCGGAGCGTCCACGAGAGTCTCGACGTCGGGACGAGCACTGTCCTCAACGAAGCCGCAGGAACGCAACACATCCTTGACCGCCTCCTCCTGAAGTCTGCTGGCGCCGCGTCGGGCGGTGGAGACCTTCTGTGCCGCCACCATGGCCGCGGACGCGACCACTGCCCGTTCGACTTCGTCGCTGGTAGGTGGTCGGCTCTCGGCGATCCAGGGGAAGCGATGAGGATCGATGAGGCGCAGAACGAGGTCAGCGACGTGGCGGGCGTTCTCCGGCGTACTCCTCAAAGCAGTCGCTGAGAGCTTCGTCTTGGCGAGAGTCTTCAGGTCGTCATCCGACACCGGTGGCGCCGCGAGGTAACGGAGAGCGGTCCGCGCGTCGCCGGCGCTGAGTATCTCTGCCAGCGTGTCCGCTGAGTCCTCTCCGCGGGCGAGAGCTGGCAGCCGATCGACGAGGTCGCGGAAGACTCTGGAGAAGTGCTCGAAGAACTCGGAGTACTGGTTCAGCGACTCCTTGAGCCGCTCTTCGCGGAACACGGACGTGGCCTCTTCGGCATCGCGTTCGAGTTCGGCGAAGGTCCACCGCCGAGGTTTACTCATTCGAGGTCTTCCGACCTCGGAATCAAGAGCCGCTCAACCTCCCCAGGCTCGAACTTGGTCAGGCCTTCCGCGTAGGTACGCCCCTGTTCGGTGCCGACGTTGCGGTTCAGCCATCTTGTAAGGCCGGCCAGTTGCGCGTCGGACAGAGGCTTCCGTGGGTACAGGCCGTGAGCTACGTTGATGTGCCGGGCGCCGCAGAGATTCCGCACGAAAGCCGGAGGCCGACGCGCCATGTAGGTGCAGAGAACCGGCGCGGGCGCTCGGAGACCGACCGTCCACCAGGGTCGACGGTGGCTGGCGATGTAGGACTCGTGAGCGCCTTGCCCCCTTGCCCAGAGCAGGAACTCATCGACCAGCCTGCGATCCGAACGTCCCAAAATGTCGAGATCGCGCGGCAGGTCCACAACCCGGCGCAGATGCTCCGCCGAGGAGAGAACATCGCCGGCCGAGAAGAGCTCCCGCGCTCGCGTGATGGATGGGAACAGGACTTTGGGTGGAAGCCGTCCGTCGTACTTCCCGGCGACCCAGACGCCATTAGCGCCGGTGACCTGACCGCGATGGACGCGGCAAATCTCGCCGAGTTCGATTGCGCCGCCGTTTTTCCGGTCGCACGGCCTAATGATCATCGACCAGCGCTGTGCGTTTCGCAGCGTGGACCAAGGGACCGAACGACGCGATCGCAGCCCGTCCAACTGGTCCGGGCCTTCGACCATCCGCACCGAGACGCAAGATCCGTGGTAGCCCGCTTCCCAACAGGTGATGGCGGCCGACGTGAGTGCATCGGGGAAGGGCGCGGCCGTCGGCGAAAGCAGATGGAGAGCCAAACCGCCCAAGCCGTCGGCGAGCGCCTGCCGAAGCACCGAGCCGTAGTTCACGTCCAGCCACTCAGCAGCGGTGATGTACGTCCCATAGTCGCCGGGACGCGCAAGCGCCAGGCTCTTGAGGAAGAAGTGGATGTGAAGCCCCGCCAGCTTGCTGGCGCGAAGACCGTGCTTCGCGGCGGTGTTGACGAGCCATTGCTTCCGCTCCGCGTCGATGCGATGGTGACGGACATAGGGTGGGTTGCCGATGAACGCGGTCACTCCGTCGATCGGCGGCAGGAACAGGTCGCGGTAGTCCGTCTCCTCGATCGTGAGACGGCCTGAAACGCCCAGAACCTCTGCGTTGGCCTGGAGAATCAGAACCGCGAGCGGATCCGTTTCAACGGCGACCAGAGAAGCCTCCGGGAACCGGCGCGCCGCCGCGAGGATGAAGCGACCGGAGCCGGCACCCGGGTCGACGACACGAGACGGCGTCTTGTGCCTAGCGGCCCATTCGAGCATGTGATCGACGATCGCGGGCGGCGTGTAAGTCGCTCCCTGGTTGCGCCGCTCCTGAGGCGTGCGGATTCTGCAGAAGGCCTCGCCAAGAGGGTCGCCGCCGGTCCGAATCTCGTCCCGGAGTGTCGTCGCGAGTTCGTGCCTCGGCCTCGCGGGCACTCGTTGTCCACCACCTGCCAACGCGGCCGCTACGGCACCGAGTTCCCGCTCGGTGAAGAGAGACTCGGCGGCATCCGTCACAGGTCGACGCCTTCTTCGGTGATCGCTCGCCGCATCCGTTCTGTGGCCGACTCGATAGGGATGATGTCGAGCGGCAGTTCCGTCAAATCCGCAGCGCGGGCGGAGAGTTCAAAGAAGCGGTCGGCCCGGAGGCCAGCTACGGCGATGTCGATGTCGGACCGCCAAGTGAAGCGGCGCGCCGGATCGAACGCCGAACCGATGCCGACGACCCGGCGCGCACCGTGGCGCTTGAGAAACGCGGCGATTCGCTCCGCGTCGCTCCTCGCTCTTTTGCTCCGACCCGGCGGCATTCGGGTGCGGCGGACACGATCCAGTAGAACGCGACGATCCATCGGACCAAGTATAGGGACAGGCGTCCGCCAACGGGGAGCGGTTCAGGGCACTACGTCCCGGCACCACCATGTCGGACACAGCGCGCGGTATTGCGAATTGCAGCGAGTCGCATTACCATTCGGCGATGCACGCACTCTCCGTCAAGCTGCCGACCGAGCTCCACGCTGCTCTGGCCAGCGAAGCGCGAAGACGCAATATCACGCGGTCCGCCCTGTTGCGAGAGATCGTTGGGGAAGCGCTCGACCGTGTTCCGACGCCGGCAACGCCGAGCTGTGCCGAACTGGCTGGCGATCTGATCGGCGCCGTTCGCAGCGGCCGCCGCGATCTTGCGACGAATCCCGATCTTCTCGAACAGGCTGTCGTCTCGGACGCCCAACGTGCCACCGACCGTCGTCGTTGACACCGGTCCCATCGTCGCGCTGCTCGACGCTGACGAGACGCATCACGAGTGGGCCCGAGACCAGTTCAGAGTGCTAGCGGCACCACTTCTCACCTGCGAAGCCGTGCTCTCCGAAGCCTCCTTTCTCCTCGCGCGCGCCGGTGAGGATCCGAGCCTGCCAGTGACGCTCGTCGAACGGGGAGTGCTGAAGGTCACAAGGACACTCTCATCCCCGGAGGACGTTCTCGCCGTCGCCAGGATGATCCGCCGCTACCGGAACGTGCCGATGTCACTCGCGGACGCGTGCCTGGTGCGGATCGTGGAACGCTCGGACCAAACCTCCGTGCTGACGCTCGACTCCGACTTCCAGGTCTATCGGCAGGGGAACCGCCGCGTGATTCCCGTACTCACTCCTTCGTAGCTCCATCGAAGTCCGGCACGGACTTGACGAGATGGGCCAAACTGCCGAAACGAAACGTCTTCGATGTCACGGGAACCAGCCTCACTGCAGGCTTGCCCCTGCGGGCGATGATCACTTCGTCGCCCGCTTCGGCGGCGACGATGAGCTTCGACAGTTGCGACTTGGCTTGGTGCATGTTGACGAGCATCACTGTTCCTCCTGGCCGCCAGCCCCCAACCCAAGGGTCCAAAACGAGTCTATTCGTCGACGGCTACTGGAATCGCCTCGACGAGCAACGCCAGCGCGCTCTGCAGCGACGCATCGGCATGCCCGCCGAACGAGCCCTCGTACAGGCCGAGCCGGACGACCACGACCTCATACGACGGCACGATGATCGTGCTCTGGCCGCCGGCGCCCTGCATGCTGAACGCGCTTTCCGGCAGTGAGGGGTAGCGCCGCTGGCCGCCGCGCGGCGACTGGTTGATCCAGAAGAAACCGCCGTAGATCGGCCGGCCGTCTGCCACCCAGGCCGGGGCCGGCGTGCTGACGAACTCGACGAAGCCCTCGGGCAGCACGCGCTCGCCGGTGGGCGACACGCCGTCGTCCAGGTAGAGCTGGCCGAGCCGCGCCCAGGTGCGGCCGGACCCGAAACCGTAGCCGTTCAGCAGGAAGTTGCCGTAGGGATCCGCCTCGGCGACGAAGCGCCGGACGCCGATCCGGTCGAACAGGTGCTTCTGGGGAAACTGGTGGTAGTTCTCGCCCCGGCCCTCGACCGCCAGGCGCACCAGGTGGTTGGCGAGGATCGGATCGCAGTTCCGGTAGCGGCCGATCGTGTTCGGCGGCCACTGTGGTGGCCGTTCGGTGGCCCAGAGGTGGGAGTTCACCGTGCCGGTATAGAGGTAGAGGTGGTCCGGGTAGCCCATCGCCGCCTCGTCGTACTCCGGGTCTCCCGCGTTCACGCAGCGCAGGCCGCTCGACATGCGCAGGATGTCCTGGATGCGGATCGTGCCGCGGACGTCGTCCGGGTCCTCGTGCCAGGAGCCGACCGGCGCCAACTGGTCGAGCGTGTAGGCGCCCTGCTCGACCAGCACGCCCATCAGCGTCGCCGACAGGCTCTTGTTCATCGACCAGCTCTCGAGGGGCGTGTCCTTGTCGATGCCCTCGCGGTAGCGCTCGGCGATGAGCCGGCCGCGGTGCAACACGACAAAGGCGAGCGTCATCGCCTCCGGGTCGAAGGCGGCCTCAACGGCTGCGACCAGCTTGGCCGCGTCCACGTCGTCCGG
>JAPVWO010000202.1 GCA_027493375.1 Candidatus Multivorans thiocomprendens
CCGACGTAGGTCACCGTGCCGTCGGAGCGGACGATCACCTTGTCCGGGTCCTCGAGGCCCTGGAACTCCTCGCTGTCGGCCAGCGGCATGACCCAGCAGCCGGCGTTCTTGCCGCTCTCTTCGAGCCGCACGGCCCCGGTCTTCTTCAACTGCTCGAAGGCGGCGACGAAGAAATCGAGACGTAGGATCTCGCTCTCGCGGGTAAGCAGGTCGTAGTCGATGTCGATGCGGGCCATCGTGGCGAGATGCCGCACGACGATTCGCCGGGCGACCAGCCGGCCGGCCTCGGCCCGGCGGCCCTCTCCCGCTTCCAGTGCGTGGAGAGTGCGCCGGCGGAGTTCAAGCCGCTGCGAATCGCCTTCGTACCAGCGACCGACCTCGCTGTAGAGGTCCCAGCAGACGTAGTCGAACGGCTCGGGCAGGGCCTCGATGTCGGCGACGGAGCAGCCGCGCAGGTCGAGGAAGCCGACGACGACGTCGGCGACCTGCACGCCGGTGTCGTCGATGTAGTTCTGGACCTCGGTCGGCTGACCGAGTCGGCGGAGCGCGCGCGCCAGGACGTCGCCGAGCACGGCGTTGCGCAGGTGGCCGATGTGCGCCGCCTTGTTCGGATTGATGTTCGTGTGCTCGACGATCACCTTGGCCGGCGCGTCGCTGGCCCCGGACTCCGTCACCGGAACCGCGTCGAGCATCACGGCCGCGAACCGGCTCCTGGCGAAGTGGAAGTTCACGTAGCCCGGGCCTTCGACCGTCACCCGATCGAAACCCTCCGGCAGCTCGAGGCACTCGACGAGGCGCTCCGCGATCGCCCGCGGCGCCTGACGCAGCTCCCGCGCGAGGTGCAGGGCGCAGGGACTCGCGAGGTCGCCGAGGCGGCGCTGGGGCGGCACCTCGACCACCGGATCGTGAGCGAGGCCGAAGGCTCGCGAGAGGGCGCTCCGCAGCGCGCCGGCGACGAGGGTTCTTTCGCGCTGCAGCATCTGGGGGCGCAGCCTATAGGAGCCCGTGGAACGGCTTGCGCCAGAATACGGGCGTGCGAGGATCGGCTGCATGACGAGACGCGAGCGGCCGCAGCCGCCGACCGTGCCGGGCTCGGTGGTCGCCCGGCGGGTTCTCGTCCTGGCGCCTCACTACGACGACGAGGTGCTCGGCTGCGGCGGGCTGTTGCTGCAACTCGCCGCCAGCGAGGCGGAAATCGTGTGCGCCTTCCTGAGCGACGGATCGGGAGGCGCCGAAGGACCGCCGGAAGGACTGAGCGGAGAGCAGTACTCGGCGTTGCGGCGGGTCGAATCGGAGGCAGCCGCCGCGGATCTCGGCATTGCCCGCGTGGAGCACGTCGGCCATCGTGAGAGCCTGCCGGACGGTGGCCTGGTCTCTTCGGTGGGCGAACTGACCGGGCAGATCGGGGCCTTGCTCGACGACTTCCGGCCGGATCTGGTCCTCGTCCCTTCGCCGCTCGAAGTGACTACGGATCACCAGGTCACGTTCCGAGCCCTCCACGAGGCGTTGATCGACCGCCGCATGCAAGGGGTGGACGGGAGCTCTTCGGCGGCGTTGCCGGACGACTCCTCGCTCGAGAGCCTGCCAATCCAGATCCTCTGTTACGAGGTAAACCACCCCTTCTACCCGGATCTCCTGGTGGACGTCTCCGCCGAGGTCGACGGGATTTCCGCGGCGATGTCCCACTATCGGAGCCAGCAGGAGCGGCACGACTACCTCGAATCGTGCCTTGGCCTGCGGCGTTTCCGAGCGCACAGCCTGCCGCGGGACTGCCGGTTCGTTGAGGGCTACTGCCAGTTGAAGGCCAGCGACTTCACCACCCGGAGTCCGGCCCAACTGATAGCCCATCTGGGCGGAGCGCCGGCGCTGGTCGAAGTGGATTCGCCCCGCCGGGTCTCGATCGTGGTGCGCACGTTCAACCGGCCGCGCCGGCTGGCCGAGGCTCTGGAGAGCCTGGCGCGGAGCACCTACCGTAACGTCGAGGCGGTGCTGGTGAACGACGGGGGCCGCCCGCCCGTGGTGTCGGAGGACTTCCCCTTCGCGCTGCGTCGCGTCGACCACGAGAGCAACCGAGGGCGCGCCGCGGCGGCGCAGTCCGGCGTCGAGGCGGCAACCGGAGACTGCATCGGGTTTCTGGACGACGACGACCTGTTGGCGCCGGAGCACCTGGAGAGCCTGACCGCCATGCTTCGAGGCGATGTTGACGTCGCCTATAGCGACGCCGCCGTGGTCAGCTACGAACCGAGCGCTGGAGGCTGGAGAGAGTCGAGCCGGGGCCTGCCGTACAGCCGGGACTTCGATCGCGGGATCCTCCTGCTCGACAACTACATTCCCTTTCACACGGTACTGATGACCAGGGAGGCCCTGGAGCGGGCCGGTTCGTTCGATCTCGGGCTGCCGGCGTTCGAGGACTGGGACCTGTTGATCCGGCTGTCGCGGAGGTCGACCTTCGTCCACCTGTCGCGGACGACGTGTGAGTACCGGCACTTCCTGGGTGGGAGCGACGACAGGTCGTCCGGAGGGCATGCCCTGGGCGGAGCGGCCGCCGAGCGACGGGACTTCGAGGCGTTGAAGGCCCGGGTGATGGCCAAGTACGCGGATGAACTCGATCCGGATGTGTTGGCGGGCGCCGTGATCCGGATGCGGCGCGAAGCGGTGCTGGCGGCTGAGGCGGCGCGCGCGATGCTGCGCGAAACACGGGCGACACTGCGCGAAACGCGGGCGATGTTGCACGAGACGCGAGGGGATCTCGAACTCGTCCAGGCCTCGAACCGGGCCCGCGGGGCGGAGGTCGAGCGTCTTCACGACCGTGAACGCGATCTCATGGCCGAGATCGAGAAGATGAAGGCCACTCGGGCCTGGCGGCTGCACGAAACCCTGCAATCGCTGCGCGGTTCCGGGTGAGGGAGACCGCGGGAGGACGCCGGTGACCCGGGTCGGTCTGGTCTGCAGCGAGGCGCTCGGGGAGCGCGCCGCCGGCATCGGCATCCGCTACCTGGAGATGGCGCGGCGGTTGCCCGGATTCGGATTCGAGGTCGCCCTGGTTTCGCCCTGGCGCACGGGCGAGCCGCCGGACGTGCCGGCCGGGTCCGTCGAGGCGCGCCGGTTCGACTCCGCTCCGCTGCCGGAGTTGTTGAGGGACTGCGACGCGGCCGTCGCCCAGGGACAGTTGGCGAACGACGTGCTCCACGAGTTCCCCGATCTGCCGACGGTGATCGATCTCTACGATCCCTTCCTCGTGGAGAACCTGACCCATCTCGAGACCCTGGGGCTCGATCCATACCGCAACGATCACCGGAGCTGGGTCCACCAACTGTCCCGCGGCGACTTCTTCCTCTGTTCCTCGCCTGAGCAGCGCGCCTACTACCTCGGCTTCCTGACCGCTCTCGGACGGGTGAACCCGCATCGCTACCGGGACGATCCGTGCCTGTCCGGGCTGATCGCCGAGGCGCCGCTGGGCGTGCCGGATCCGTTGCCCGAACACCGGCCGCTGTTGGCGCCGCGCGCGGACGGCGAGCGCCGGGTGCTGTTCGGCGGGCTGTACGACTGGTACGACCCGGAGCCTCTTCTCGAGGCGTTCGCCGCCCTGTCCGAACCGAACGCGAGACTTCTGTTCGTGAGGCAGCCGCCCGGCGCCCAGGCGCCTCAGCGGCTGCTGGCGGAGGTGGAGGCGCGCAGCCGGAGGGAAGATCCGCATCGCATCGGCTTTCTCGACTGGGTGCCTTTCGAACGCCGCTACGACCTGTTGCGGGACGTCGACGCGCTGGCCGCCTGCCACCGGCCTGGGCTGGAGACCGACCTGTCCCTGCGCACGCGGTTCCTCGATGCGCTCGCCGTCGGCTGCCCGGTGCTCACCACGGAGGGCGGAACCGTGCCGCGGCTGCTGCGGGAGTGGGACGCGGGGCTCGTCGTTCCCTGCGGCGACGTCGAGGCGCTCCGGGCGGGCCTCGCCGACTTGGTCGCGGGCGGCGGCAAGGTCGAAGAGCGGGCGCGCCGGGGCCGTGAGCGGACGCTGGTCGACTACTCCTGGGAGCGCACGCTGGCCCCGCTGGTGGCCTTCCTTTCGTCCCCGCGCGTCGATCCGACCAAGGCCGGGTTTGCGTTCCGGCCGGAGACGGCGGCGCCGGCCGACGAACCGGGATTCCGCCTGCGGCGCTGGCTGCGGCGCCGGTTGGCTGGCTCGCTCCCGGCGGGCGGACCATGAGCGACCGGGGCGCCGGCGGAGGCGGCCATGGCCTGCGGGTAGACAGCGTCGACATCCTGGTGGTGAGCTGGAACGGCCGCCGGCACCTGGAGACGCTGCTGCCGGCGCTCGCAGCGCAGCGCGATCCCGGCGCCGCGGTTGGGATCCGGCTGTTCGACAACGGGTCGACGGACGGGACGGCGGCCTGGGTCGGCGCCGAACACCCGGAGGTCGAAGTCGTCGAACATCCGGTCAACCTCGGCTTCTCCGCCGCGAACAACCGGCTCGCGGAGGGCAGTTCGGCCGACGCGCTGGTGCTGGTCAACAACGACACGCGGCCGCGGCCGGACTGGCTCTCCGAACTCGTCGCGGCGCTGCGGGCGTCGCCTCCGGATGTGGCCGCGCTGTCCGGCTGCATTGTCGACTGGGAGGGGGAGCGCCTGGACTTCGGACGCGGCGTCATGGCCTTCGACGGTCACGCCTTCCAGCTCGACTACGGCCGCCTCCTGGAGGAGGTGGAGATCCCGGCCGAAGGCGCCGAGCTGCTCTTTCCCTGCGGCGGCAACATGATCGCGCGCCGCGACGCCTTTCGCGCGGCCGGGGGCTTCGACGAGAGCTACTTCGCGTACCTCGAGGACGTCGATCTCGGGTGGCGGTTCTGGTCGGGGGGCGAACGGGTGCTGTCGGCGCCGCGGGCCGTCGTCCACCACCGTTCGAAGGCGACCAGCGATCTGCTGGGCAACGCCAACCGGGGCCTGCTGTTCGAGCGCAACGCCTACTTCACCGCCTTCAAGAACTACGACGCCGAGCTTTGGCCGCAACTGATGCCGGCGGTCCAGTTGACGCTGCTCGCCCGTACGCAGCACCTGCTCGCCCGCTGCAATCCGAACGGCGACGTACTGGCGCTCGATCCCTTCCCCACGGCTGGGGAGGCGAGCGAGGCTGTCTCCGGCGACCGGAGCGCGGCGCCGCGGACCAACCCGGGCGCGGCACCGCGCGGTCTCTGGCAGCGGGCGCGCGACGTCGTTGCCCTGCGGACCCGCCTGAGAAGGCTCGCCCGCCGTCTTGGCGGCGTGCCCGCCGGGGCGCCGGCCGTCGTCGATGACCAGACCGTGGCTCAGGTGCGGGCGCTGTCGGCGATCGTCCGCGGCCTGGACGGCGCCTCGGAGCGGCGGCGTCAGGTGCAGGCCCGGCGGCGGCGGTCCGACCGCGAGATCCTGGAGCGCTTTCCGCTGTACGTGGTGCCGACCTATCCCGGCGACGAAGAGCTGTTCGCTAGCGCAGGCTTCGAGTCCCTGTGGCCGGAGGACCTGACGCCGGTTCGCCGGCTGCTGAACGACGTGATGGAGGTGGAGCGGTGACCGGGTCGCCGGACTGGAGCATCGTGATACCGACCTTCGACCGCTTGCCGGCCCTGAAGGAAGTCCTTGAGGCCCTGGACGACCAGGACGGGCCGGGATTCGAGATCCTCGTGGTCGACGACGGCAGCACGGACGGAACCGGGTCCTGGCTCGATGAACGCGCCGCGGGAAGGAACGGCTGTGAGCCGGAGTTGCGGATCCTTCATCAGGAGAACCAGGGACCCGCCGTGGCCCGAAACCGCGGTGTCGCGGCGGCCCGCGGCCGTTGGGTGGCCTTCCTCGGGGACGACACCGTCCCCGCTTCGGGATGGTTGGCGGCGCACCACCACGCCCAGGAGGAGCCGCTGGCGCGGTCGATTCGCGAGGAGGGCGGTTGCGTCGGCGTCATCGGACGAACTGACTGGCACCCGCGCATGCGGCGTACGCCCTTCCTCGACTACATCAACGAGAACGGGCTGCAATTCGGCTTCGCCCTGATCGAGAACGAGGACGACGTGCCGTTCAACTTCTTCTACACGTCGAACCTCTCGATCGACCGCGAGGCGATGGCGGCGGAACCCTTCGACGCGGCGTTTCCGTTCGCCGCCTGGGAGGACATCGAAGCCGGATACCGCCTGGCCGCACGCGGCTTGCGCCTCCTGTACCGGCCGGAGGCCCGCGTCGCTCACGACCATCCGACCGGTCTTCGGCGGTTCGCGAAGCGGCAGTACCGCGCCGGGTACTCCGCGGTGGTCTTCTTCCGGCGGCATGAACAGCTCGGCCCCTTCCTGGGGTTCCGCGACGGCGAGCCGCCTCCGGTCGGCGGCCTTCGCGGTCGGGCTGGCCAGTGGCTGCGGGAACGATTGGCGCGGACGTTGCAGGGACTTCCCGTCAGACTGCCCCGGCTGTGGGAGAACACGATGCGTTATCACTATCTGGAAGGTCTCAGAAACGGCTGGTCCGACGGCGTCGGCCTGGACCGGGGAGGTGTGTCGTGAGTTCGAAGGCACATGCGGTGAGTCGGATGGTCCTGCCCCTGGCCGCTCTGCCGGGTCTCGGCCTGGCGGGCTGCGCGGAAGCCGCCGCCGGCGGACATGCCGGTACGGTGCCGGTCGTTCGAACCCTCGCGGTTCAGGCCCCCGTCGCGGTCGAGGCTGGCGATCGGGGCCGGCGCGGGGGCGGCGACCGCAAGGGCCGTCGTTCCCGGACCTACGTGCGACCGTACTACGGGTCGTTCGGCTGGTACGGCGGTTTCGGTTCCTTCTGGCCCTACGCCTGGTCGCCGTACTACTACGGCTACGGACCCTACGGCTGGGGCGCGGGACCGGTCGGCTATGCGGACGCCGGTGCGCTCGACATCAACACCCGGCCCAAGAAGGCCTCCGTCTACGTCGACGGCGAACTGGTCGGGCGGGCCGACGGCTTCGACGGCTTCCCGCGCTACCTCTGGTTGCGCGACGGCAGCTACCGGATCGCGATCTTCATGGAGGGCTACGAGACCCTCGAGCGCCGGATCCGCGTGCAACCGGGTGTGGTCATCCGGATCGACGAGGATCTCGTCCCGGGGACCGCGGAACGGCCGCGGCCCGCGCCGCCGAGGCCGGCCCGGGCGCCCGCGGCGCCGGAGGGCGAGTCGTGGAGGGTCGAGAACCGCGGCCGTCCGATCGAGCAGGACCAGCGGCAGGACCCGGCCCGGCTGCGGGTGGAGGTCGAACCCGCCGACGCCGTCGTCTACCTGGACGGCCGTCTGCTGGGGAGCGGCGCGGATCTGGCGAGTCTCCACTCGGCGCTGATCGTCGATCCGGGCGCCCACCGGCTGGAGGTGACGCGTCCCGGCTACGTAGCCGAAGTACGGGCGTTCGAAGCCGCGCGGGGAGAGGACGTGGCCCTGCGGATCGTGCTCCGGGAGGAGTGAACTCCTGCCGGGAGAAGTGAACCTTCGCTTCGCGTCGACATAGAAAAGTAGCCATGCTACCATGACTCTCGTGGTGCATGAACTCGCGAGCCGTGCCGGGGCGCGCGCCGGTGCGCCCGCTTGGCCCGCGCCGCGCGGCGCCGAGCCCTTGCGAGTGCTGGTTGCCTCGCCGCTCGGTTCTCTGGGGCTGGAGTTCATCGGTCGGCTGATCACCCGGTTGGTCATCGCGCCGAAGGGCGCCGAGAAGGCGCTGTTCACTTCCCTGGGGTCGGTGGAGACAACCGACTTCGTGGACGAGGCTCTGGGCCGCCTGTCGGAGTACTTCGCCGGCGCGCGGCGGAACCTCGATCTGCCTTACGACCTCGATCGGACCGGGATCGATGCCCTGTCCCGGCGCATCTTCGAGGAGACGGCCCGGATTCCCTACGGGACTACGCGCACTTACCGCAACGTGGCCACCTCATCGGGTCAGGCGGGCGCCTACCGCCTGATCCGTTCCAGGCTGATGGCCAACCCGTTGCCGATCCTCGTTCCGTGCCACCGGGTGGTGCCGCGCCGGAGCGGTCCCGGGTCCTACATCGGCGGGGAGAAGCGCAAGGCGCACCTGCTCGCCCTGGAACGCAAGCACGCCGAGGACTAGGGGAGCCTGCGGCGGGCGTCCTCCCAGATCGCCTCCAGGGCCTGATCGAAGCTGCGTTTCGGGCGCCAGCCCAGAGCGCGCAGGCGGCTGGCGTCGCCGCACATCACGGGAACGTCCGCGGGTCTGATGCGGTCCGGGTCCTGCCGGATCTCGACCTCCAGGCCGCTCAGCCGGATGAGTCGTGTGAGTGCCGACTCGAGTTCGATCGCCTCCCCGCGGGCGACGTTGTAGACGCTGCCCGGTTCGCCGCATTCAAGCAGGAGCGCGTAGGCATCGGCGCCGTCGTCGACGTGAACGAAGTCCCGCCGCGGGGTCAGGTTGCCGACGCGAAGCACGGGTTCCTCCCGGCCCGCTTCGATCGCCGCGACCTGGGTTGCGAACGACGGGAGCGCGAAGTTGGCGCCCTGTCCGGGTCCGATCAGGTTGAAGGAGCGGACCACGATGGCGCCCAGGGGAAGGCTCAGCCGTTCGGCCGCGGCCTTCGTCACCGCGTATGGCGAGCCCGGTTCGAGGCCGCGGGTCTCGCGCACCGGCAGTTCCGCTTCCGGCACCGGACCATAAACCTCGGCGCTCGAGGCGACGACCAGGCGGCACGTTGCGGACAGGTCACGTGCCGCGGAGACGATGTTCTCGGAGCCCTCGACGTTGACCCGGTAGTAGTCGTCGATTCGCCGCCAGGAGGCCTGTACGTCGGACAGGCCCGCCAGGTGGACGACCGCATCCGGCGCCGTATCCCTGAACACGCGGTCGACCGTGTCGCGATCGCGGATGTCGAGGGTGATGCGCTCGACGGGGACGCGGGCGCCGGCGTCGTCGTCGTTGGCGATGACCGTCCCCGGGGCATGGCAGGCGATGACGGCGGCCCCCCGTGCGACCAGTCGCGGCACCAGGCGGCCGCCAACGAACCCCTCGGCGCCGGTGACGAGGACGCGCTTCACGCTTCCGCCTTGCCCTGTCCCAGCCGTTCAAAGTAGTCGTCAAGGCCTGACGTCCACTCTTCGACTCGCCGGTTGGTGATGGACTCGAAGCGGGCCACATCAAGCACCGAGTAGGCCGGCCGGACTGCGGGACGAGGCAGGTCGGCGGTTGCGATCGGCTCCACTTCGGCGTTCAGGCCGAGGGCGTCGACGACGGCGACCGCGAAGCCGTGCCAGGAGGTGGCGGGTGCGTTGCAGTAGTGGACGATGCCGTCGGCGCCGGCCGCCTGGAGGTCGACGAGAGCGCGGGCGAGGTAGGGCGCATAGGTCGGGCAGCCGATCTGGTCGGAGACGACGCGGAGCGGCTCCCCACGGCCGAGGCGGGCGGCGATCGCGGAGACGAAGTTCCGTTCCGCCGCCCGCGGCCGGTCGTCGGAACCCGTACGCGTTTGGCGCGCGGGCGCGCCAACCGGGTTCCTGCCCTCCGGCCCGAACACCCAGCTCGTGCGGACCACGAGTCCGCCCGCGTCGGTGACGGCCTGCTCGGCGGCGAGCTTCGAGCGTCCGTAGGCGGTGGCGGGCGCTGTCTCATCGTCTTCGCGGTAGGGCCTCCGGCCGCCGCCGTCGAACACGTAGTCGGTCGAGACGTGGATCAGGCGGCAGGCCCGCGGGAGGGCGGCCGCCAGCCGCGCGGGGGCCCTGCCGTTGATCTCCAGGGCGGCCTCGGGATCCGTCTCGCAGCCGTCGACGTCGGTGCAGGCGGCGCAGTTGTAGACGGCGGCGGCGCCGAAGCGGGCGGCCAGTGCCGCGGTTGCCTGGGTGTCCGTGACGTCCGCGCGCCGCCGGTCGGCGGCCAGGACATTCGCGCCTCGGCGGCGCAGCTCGTCGGCGACCTCCCTTCCGAGTTGACCCGCCGCGCCGAGCACCACGGCGCGGGCGCCGGCACCGGGGTGAGCGGCGGTCACAACGCTTCGCTCTGGCCGCCGGTGATGTCGAAGAAAGCGCCGACGCTCTTCAGCGTCACGAGCAGGCGGTACTGGGTGTCGCGGCGGAGCGCGGTGCGGAAATCGGCGATCTCGAACCGCAGACCGTAGCAGCAGGCCCTGAAGTCGACCACGTGACGCTGGATCTGGATGAGCTTCTGCTCGATGTCGTAGCTCACCATGCTGTTCACCCGCAGCTTGCCCGGGATCAGGTCGAGGCCGGTCGAGACCTGCGCGTGGTGGCGCCGCGTCCGATCGAGTTCCGGGTTGCGCCGGACCGCCCAGCGCAGGCCGACCGAACCCGTCCGGCCGATACCGAGGCTGCCCGAGATGGCTGTAGAGGAGACCTGCGAGAACAGGGTGTCGTAGAGCGCGTCGAAGCGGACCCCGGTGCGCCGCGACGGATTGAAGCGCAGCAGGGCGCCGACCGGACCGTTCTGGCTGGTCAACGACCGGTCGAGGGAGCGCAGCAGCGGTTGGTCGGCGTCGAGCGACACGTCCCGGAAGAACTGGACCGACAGGATCTCGAAGGCGCCGCCGGCGGCGGGATCGGCCGGTTTGGCGAGGAGCCGGTTGAACAGACTGATGCGGGCGACGTTGCGGCCGCGCAGGTTGTCGATCTCGTCGAAGAGCGGAATGCGGAAGCGTTCATCGTAGTCCTGGAAGTAGCCGTAGGCGATTCGGGGTTCGATGACGTGCTTGAGTCTGGAGAAGCGCCCTTCCTCGCCCAGTTCGAAGATGCGCGAAAAGCCGGGGCCGACGATCTCGGCGCGCGCCGTCGGCACCACGCGCATCAGATCTTCTCCCCGAAAGTCCGTGGTCGTCATCGTCGCCCGCCGTTCCTCGGCGCTGATCAGGCTGTCTTCGTACCAGGTCAGGTGACCGCCCGCGGTAAGCGACAGCGAGAACCAGCTCGCCAGCGGAATCGGAACGCTGATCTCCGGCTCGAGATGGCCGCGTCCGTAGCGGGCGATCCGTCGCGCCGACCTGTTCGTGTCGAGGTAGTGCAGCGAACTCTTCACCTGGAAGTAGAGCGGCGACTTTCCGAGGCGCGTGGAGCGCAGCTTGTACTCGATCTCGGGTAGCTGGCGCAGTTGAATCTCGCGGCTGGCCGAGATGAAGGTCTTGCGCTGGTCGAGCTGGACGTTGAGCGACTGGTTGCCCCAGTTTCGCGAGACGAAGGCCGTCGAGTAGAGCTGGCGAAGGCTGTTGCGGTCGACCCGGCGTTCGAAGTCGCGGAAGAACTCGAAGTCGGACACGTCCTCGAAGCGGATGACGCCGCGGAATCCTCCGGGCAGGTCGCGCGACTGGTGGTTCCAGCGCATGCGCCAGCGACGCTCGCCGCGCTCCGTGTCGTCGATCAGGTAGCCGTCGAACTCGCCTGCCGTCCCCTCACTGGGCCGGTAGCGGAACTCCGTGCCGAGCCCCCAGAAGGCCTCGGTGGAGAAGGCCTGATTGCCGTTGCTCGGCGCTCCGGCGTAGAGGTCCACGTTGAAGGTGGCGTCGTAGCTCCTGTTGATCGCCCAGTAGTAGGCGAGACCGAGCGACGGGCCGCGCCTGGTGGAAAAGCCCGGCTTCGGCGTCAGGAAGCCGCTCACTCTGGAACTCTGGACCGGCCACAGCATGTACGGCAGATAGACGAGCGGCGCCTTCCTGGTCCGGAAGGAGACGCCGCGGGTCTTCGCGTAGCCGTTGGCGTTCACGTCGACCCGTTTCGCGCGGAAGCTCCAGTCCGGCGCCCGGCCGTCGTCCTCGACTTCGCAGGCGGTGAACTGGGCGTCGAGGATGGTGAACCGGTCCTCGCTCAGCATGTGGACCGCCGCGCCGGTGAAGAAGAGGTCGGCGCCGATGTTCCCGTCCGCGTCGAAGATCGAGGCCGTTTCGGCCGCCACGTCGAACTCGAGTCGCGAACCCCGCAACACTTCGTTGCCTCGCATCAGAACGACCGGCCCCTCGGCCTCGAAGCGTTCGTTCGCGTGGTCGTACACCGCCCGGTCGCCCGAGACCTGGGAATCGCGGAGCCGGATCCAGAATCCGTTCGACAGTGTGTGTTGCTCCTCGAACGTGCCTTCCATGGCGCCGGCCCAGCCTTCCACCTGTCCAGGGCCGGACTCGTCCTCGACCGCGAAGCTGAAGGAGGTGGCGCCGGGGGGCGGCGGCTGGGGCGATCCGGATGGAGATGGGCGGAGTCATTGCGGTTCTCATCGAAATGGATCCTGTACGACGGGGTGTCTGGCCGACTTTGGCAGCATCGTAACGCCGGGAGCCAATCGCTGCGAGACGCGACCATCCACGCCCGCTTGACACAAACGCCTCTCGATCACATTGTTGATGCCCACTACATTACATGACATCAATCGCAATTGCATTGATTGCACGCAAGGAAGGCACCATGAGCCAGATTACCGCAAGAGTACCCCAGCCGGTTATCGATGCGCTGGATGAGGCCGCGGCGCAACTCAGGCGAAGCCGTGCGCAGGTCGTCCGCGAGGCGTTGGAGCGCTATCTGGCGGACTACGACGACATCGCCGTAGCCCTGGAGCGACTTCGCGATCCCTCTGATCCCGTTCTCGATTGGGACGAAGTCAGGCGTGAGCTACTCGATTCGGATTAAGCGCAGCGCCGCCAAGGAGCTGGCCCGGATCCCCCGCGCCGATCGGATTCGCATCGTGCGAGCGATCGACCGACTGGGAGACCAGCCCCTCGCGGGGACCGCGCTGAAGGGAGAACCGCGAGGGCTGCGCCGGATTCGCGTGGGGCAGTATCGGGTCGTATATGAAGTGCTGCACGGGGAGTTGGTGATTCTGGTGGTGCGTGTGCGCAGCCGGGGCGAGGCCTACCGGGCGCGTTGATTCGCGCTCCCTCCGGTTGCCCGCCACGCCTTTGTGGGGGACCTTGGGGACACTCCACCCGATTCCCGAGCCCCAGTAATGCCATGATCAACCGCGCCTTGCTCACTGCCGCCCTCGTTGCCGCGATCGCCGCAGCCACC
>JAPVWO010000203.1 GCA_027493375.1 Candidatus Multivorans thiocomprendens
GGCGCGGGCGACATCGCCGAAGGCCTGCCGGAGAAGATGGCGGGCGCCCAGGTGCCGAAGTTCCGGCCGGGCGGATTGCTGCTGGTTCATGCCGGCGGCAACGCGGGCCTGTTCTCGGCCGTGGTCGGCGGCTGGGTCAGCGGCCCGGTCGGCAGCCAGCCGGTCACCCGGGTGGTAGGGGACTGAGGCGGCGGAACCGGGACTGGCGCCCCGTCGCGGGCGGACGCCCTTCCAACGGATCCACATTCGCTCACGGTGATGCGACCCGTGTCCACGCTGTTGATGGTCCGCCATGCGGAGAGCACCGCGAACCTGGCGAGCCGGTACACCTGGCACGATCACGAGCCCCTGACCGAACTCGGGCGCCGGCAGGCTCGTGAGGCCGGCCGGTTGCTGGCGGAGCAGTACGAGCCTTCCCACCTGTACTGCAGCCGCTTCCGCCGCGCCCGCCAGACCGCCGACGAGATTGCGGCGGAGGTCGGCCTGCCGGTGGTCGAGATCGACGGTATCGAGGAGCGTTGCTTCGGTGAGCTTCGGGGCAAGCCCTGGGAGGTGTACCGGACGGCCGTGGCCGATCTCGACATCGAGGAGTTCTGGCACCACCGGGCGCCAGGCGGGGAATCGCTCGTCGACGTCGCGTCGCGCGCGGCGCCGGTGGTGGCCGGGCTCGCCGACCGTCACCACGGGCGGCAGGTCATCGTCGTCTCTCACGGCGGCGTGATGGCCGCCCTGCGCGCGTGGATTGCCGGCACCTGGCGAAACCGGCCGACGCCCACGCGAAACGCCGACGGATTTCGGCTCGATCGCAACGGCTCGGACTGGATGCCGCCGAGCCGCCTGTTCGACACCTGAGCGCCGCCGCCCGCGAGGTTGCGTTCCTGCCGCGATGACTCCTAGAATCAAGGATTCGATCGTGCGATTCCGTGTGCTTGGTTCCGGATCGCACGAGACGCCCGGGAGGGCGCGCCGTTTCGATGCCCTGAGGTTGCCGGATGATGGAGAATCTGAAGTGAACAACTTCCGCACTCGTACCCTTGCGCTGCCCGGAGCACTGTGCCTGCTGCTCGCGGCGGGCTGCGGCCCCGAGGTTCCGACCGTCAACTTCTCGGTCGTCCTGCCGATGACCGGCCCGGCGGGGATCTACGGCGAAGAGATCGCCAGCGGGATCCAGTTGCGTCAGGACCGGCTGATGTCAGGCGAAGAGGAACTCGCCTACAACGTCGTCGTCGAGGTGATCGACTCCGAGGGCGACCCCGAGCAGGCCGCGTCGCTGCTCGATACGGCCTTCTCGACGTCGCTGGCGGCGATCGGCGGCGCCACGAGTGGCGAGGCGCTGGCCATGGTTCCGGTAGCCGACGACGCGGGACGCGTTCTCGTCTCCCCGTCCGCATCGAGTCCCGAACTGAGCGGCGCGTCGGAGTACTTCTACCGCCTCTTCCCGAGCGCCGAGATCGAGGCGTCGACGATGGCGACCTTCCTTCGCGACCGGGTGAACGTCCAGCGGCTCGCCCTGGTGGTCGAGGATTCGGCCTTCGGCACCTCGCTGGCCGATTCGGTGGAGCTGGTGTGGGGCACGGAACTGGCGGGCCGGGTGACCTTCACGCCGTCCTCCGACCAGAACGCGATGGTGCGGGAGGCCCTGGGATACGAGGCGGACGGCATCTACGTAGCGGCCTCCGGCGCCGCCCTCGCGGAGGCGATTCAGGCACTGCGTCTCGCGGGCTTCGATGGCAACGACAAGCGGCTGGCAACGAGTTCGTCGCTGATGATCGAGGCGGTGCTCGAGGCTGCCGGGCCGGCGGCCAACGGGGTCTACTTCACTGCGCCGGTGTTCGACGTCGACGGTCCGGACGAACCGACGGCGTCCTTCGTTGCGGACTATCGTGAGAAGTTCACGGATCCGGCCGCCTGGACGGCCTACGAGGATGCGGTGGCCGAGGACGAACGAGCCCGGACCGCACTGGAGGGGATGGACCTCGCCAATCCAGGCCTCTCGGCAGCGAGGGAGGAGGCCGAAGCGGCGGTGGATGCGTTGGCCGCCGCGAAGGAGGCGCTGAACACGCCCAGCTACTACGCCGGCCTCGGCTACGACTCGATGGGCGTCCTGATCGGGGCCCTGGCCGAACTCGAGGTGATCAACGTTCCGAGCGACTTCCTGAAAGGAATGCGCGCGATCCGGGAACTGCCGGGAGTCACCGGGACGATTCAGTTCCGCGAGACCGGTGACGTGCAGAAGTTCACCCGCATCTATCAGGTCGTCGACGGCAAGCCGGTCGACTTCGAGAAGCACACAGAGGAGCGCCTCCGCAAGCTGCGAGAAGAGATGCAGAGGATCCAGCAGCAGATCGAGCGGGCCAACCGGAACCAGTAGCCGTTCGGCGGGGCGAGACGGATCGCTATACTGCGTCCAGCAACCTACCGAACGGTCGGCAGAGAGCCTTCCCCGTCAACCAGGAGAACCGTTTCCATGTCGGGAATCGTCCGCTACGGCAGCTACGTACCCTTCAACCGCATCCAGCGGTCCGCCATCGGCGGCGGCCGCGGCGAGCGCGCTGCCGCCAGCTACGACGAAGACTCCGCCTCGATGGCGGTCGAAGCCTCGCGCGAGGCCCTGCGCGAACTGCCGGAAGGCGCCGAGGTCGACACCGTGGCGTTCGCCTCGACCAGCGCTCCCTACACGGAGAAGCTGAACGCGGCCACCCTGCAGGCGGCAACGAACCTGCCGAAGTCGGTCACCGCCCTCGATCTGGGCGGCTCGACCCGCTCCGGTCTCTCGGCCCTTCTGGCCGGCATCGACATGGCGTCGGCGGGGCGGACGGTCCTGGTCGCCGCCAGCGACGTAGTGGTCGGCGCGCCGAGCGGTCCGCGCGAGTCGGGCGGCGGCGACGCCGCGGCGGCCTTCGTCCTCGGCGGCAACGGCACGGAGCCGATCGCCCGGCTGAGCGGCCGCGCTTCCTGTACGGAAGAGGTGCTCGACGTCTGGCAGAGCCCAGGCATGCCCTTCGCGAAGCAGTGGGAGGAGCGATTCGGCGCCAGCATCTTCACGCCGCTGCTCGTCGACACGTTCGCCCGCGCCCTGGCCGATGCCGGAGTGGCGGCTTCCGATCTCGCCAGGGTCGTGTTGGACGGCACGAACGCCCGCGTTTTCCGCGGGTTCATGCGGCCCGCCGGACTCGATCCGGCGCAGCTTGCGGACGGCATGGCGGGCACGGTGGGCCGCGCCGGCGCCGCCCATGCCGGCCTGACTCTGGCGAGCGCCCTCGACGGCGCGGCCGCCGGCGACAGGATCGCCGTGGCCTGCGTGGCCGACGGTGTCGATGTGGCCGTGTTCGAGGTCACCGAGGCGATCGACGACGGCCGGCCGAAGCACAGCGTGGCTTCCTGGATCGGGTCCAAGCGCGACGACCTCGCCTACACGACCTACCTCAAGTGGCGCGACGTGCTGCCCTTCGAGCCGCCGCGACGCCCCGATCCCGACCGGCCGGCGGCGCCGCCGATGCAGCGCGCCGAGCGCTGGAAGTTCGGCTTCCTGGGCTCGCGCTGCAACCGCTGCGGCAACACGAACCTGCCGCCGCAGCGCGTGTGCGTCGTCTGTCAGGCCTCCGACGATTCCACGATGGAGCCCTACGCGGACAGCGAATGCCGGATCAGCACCTACACCCTGGACCGGCTCGCCTACTCGCTGCAGCCCCCCGTGATCGGCGCGGTGGTCGACTTCGACAAGGGCGGCAGGATGCTCTGCCAGCTCACCGACGTCGATCCGGACAAGGTGGCGATCGGCGACGAGTTGGAAATGACGTTTCGCCGCCTGTACACTGCGGGAGGCGTACATAACTACTTCTGGAAGGCGCGCCCGAGGCGCTGAGATCGATAGGGACGAACACCTGACCGGGACGGACCCGTCCGAGGAACGACCAAGGAGCACCAATGGCCAGCAAGGGAATCTGTGATCGCGTCGCCATCGTCGGCATGGGCTGCACCAAGTTCGGCGAACACTGGAACCGCAGCGCCAGCGATCTGCTGGTCGATGCCGTGCAGGAGGCCTACGGCTCCGCCGGGATCGAGCCCGACAACGTCGACGCCTACTGGCTTGGCACCACCGGCAGCGGCATCTCGGGCCTGACGCTCTCCGAGCCGCTCAAGATCCAGTACAAGCCGGTCACCCGGCTCGAGAACATGTGCGCGACCGGCAGCGAGGCGATCCGCAACGCCGCCTACGCGGTCGCGTCCGGCGCCTATGACCTGGTCATGGCGGTCGGCGTGGAGAAGCTGAAGGACTCGGGGTTCTCCGGCCTCACCGGCAGCGCCCCTCCCGGCGACGGCACCGAGTCCGGCATGACCGCGCCGGCGAACTTCTCGCTCCTCGCTCCCGCCTACGCCGAGAAGTACGGCGTCGACCTGGAGACGATGCGCGACGTCCTGACCAAGATCGCCTACAAGAACCACTACAACGGCGCCCGCAACGAGAAGGCCCAGTTCCAGCGCGAGGTCCCGGTCGAGAAGATCAACTCCTCGCCCAAGATCGCCGGCATGCTCGGCATCATGGACTGCTCGGGCGTCTCCGACGGCTCCGCGGCGGCGGTCATCTGCCGTGCAGAGGACGCTCACAAGTACAACGACAACCCGATCTTCATCAAGGCGCTGTCGTTCGTGGCCGGCCCCTCCGAGGGCGCCAAGCGCCAGGACTACGACTTCACGACCTTCCCCGAGGTCGTCGAGAGCGCCCGGGACGCCTACGTCCAGGCGGGCATCGAGGATCCGCGGGAGCAGATCAGCATGGCCGAAGTCCACGACTGCTTCACGCCGACCGAGCTGGTGCTGATGGAGGACCTCGGGTTCTCGCCGCGCGGCCAGGCCTGGAAGGACACGATGGACGGCCGCTTCGACCTCGACGGCGACCAGCCGGTCAACCCGGACGGCGGCCTGAAGAGCTTCGGCCATCCGATCGGCGCTTCCGGCCTGCGGATGATGTACGAGATGTGGCTCCAGCTCCGCGGCGAGGCCGGCGAGCGCCAGATCGCCGATCCCAAGGTGGGTCTGACCCACAACCTCGGCGGCGCTCCGGGCCGTTGCGTCAGCTTCGTCTCGGTCGTCGGCCTGTAGGTCCTGACCGAAGCGCTAGTGCACTGCGACCCCGCTGGCCTGCCAGCGGGGTCGTCTTTTTCTACCGTCGGTGCGCCGGCCTTCCGGCCGGAATCGGGCGATGCCGCGCCGTCGACGGGTGGCCGTAAGGTGCGGCTTCAGACGTGCCGCCAACCGTCCTCAACCGCTCCGCGAAGGCCTTGGTTCTACCTGACGAGCACTCCGCTCTGTTGCTGACGTAGGATCCCGTCGTGAGCCGTTCCGACATCCAGTTCCCTCGGTCCCGCTGCCGGGGCGACTCCGTTGGCGACTCGGGGCGTTCCCGCGAGCTTGGACCGCCGAGCGCCTCACCGCATCAATCTCCAGTCAAGCCCCTGCGTGTCTTCCTCAGCTACGCCAGCGAGCACAAGGCGCTCGTCGACCGCTTCCGGGAAGAGGCCGCGGCCAACCCTTCCTGCCCCTGGTTTCGCGGCAGCTTTCTCGAGGAGCCCGTCGTCGACTGGCAGCGGCACGCGGAGCGCCTTATTCGTCGTTCGGCAGCCACCATTTGCCTGGTCGGCGACAGCACTTGGCGCAGCGAACCGGTGAATTGGGAGATTCGCCGCGCCGCGAGTTTCGGGAAGCCGGTCCTGGCGATCTCCCTGCACTCCAGCGAGGTCCGTCTGCCCGCCGCGCTCCTGGATCTCGGCATTCACCCCGTCGCCTTCGATCCGAACTCCTTGCTGCGGAACCTGAGTCATGACAGCTACCGATCCACTTGACGAGGACCTCTTCGCGGGGCGCGAGCCTGAGGAGGGGCAGGCGCAAGCGCTCCTGGAACAGTACAAGCTCTTCGTCAACACGTCAGAGGCCCTCGTACAGCGGCGGCAGGGCGTGAACACCTTCTTCCTCTCGGTCAACTCGCTGCTTCTTGCCGCGGCTGGGCTCATCGTGCGCGACGGTGTGTTTGGCGGCGTGGAGTCTCTGATCCTGATCTCACTGAGCGTCAGCGGTGGCGTCCTGTGTCTGGTCTGGCGCAGCTTGATCTCGTCGTTCAGGCAGTTGAGCACGGGCAAATTCAAGGTCATCCATGCTCTCGAACAGCGACTTCCCGCCAGGAT
>JAPVWO010000204.1 GCA_027493375.1 Candidatus Multivorans thiocomprendens
CGAGGTATTGCCGAAAGTTGTGGATCGGCGATCGATCAGGCGGCGTTCCTGACCTGAGTTCCGTTGGTGAATGGTACTCCTTCTCTGACCAGGGCGACGAGGTGCGGGGCGTTGACTCGTCGCCATCGTTTCTGTGCCATGTCGAGCAGTTTGAAGGCCATCAGCAGGGCCTTGGTGCGTGAGCCGGCGCCCTTGGTGACGCGCTGGCGGAGGCGGACTGTGGCAAACGTCGATTCGATGGCGTTGGTGGTCCGCAGATGCTGCCAATGCTCGGCCGGGAAGTCGAAGAAACTGAGCAGGCAGTCCTGGTCCCGGCGCAGGGACTCGACCGCCTTCGGGTACTTGGCGCCGTAGTCCTCGGCGAAGCGTTCGATCTCCGCTTCGGCGTCTTCCCGGCACTCGGCGTACATGATCTCGTGGAGCGCCCGCTTGGCCTTCGCCTGAAGACGCTTCGGCAGCTTGTCAAGGACCCTGGCGAGGCGATGCACCCAGCAGCGCTGCTCCCTGGTCTCAGGCCAGACGTCGCGCACCGCCCGCCAGAGGCCCAGAGCGCCGTCGCCGATGGCCAGCGCCGGAGGGCGCATCCCACGACGCTTCAAGTCTCGCAGCACGCTCGACCAGCTCTCCGTGCTCTCCCGGTAGCCGTCCTCGACCGCGATCAGCTCCTTGGTCCCGTCAGAACGCACGCCGATCAGCACCAGGGTGCACAAGCGGTCGTCCTCCAGCCGGACCCTGAAGTGCACGCCGTCGGCCCACACGTACACGTAGTCCTCCTCGCTCAGGTCCCGGTGCCTGAAGCGCCTGTGCTCCTCCTCCCAAGCCGCGGTCATCCGAGCGATGCTGGAAGCCGACAGGCCCGAGGCCTTCTCACCCAGCAGAGCGCCCAGCGCCTCCTTGAAGTCGCCCGTGGACAAGCCCCGCAGGTACAGCACCGGCAACACCTCCTGCACCTTCGGCGAGCGACGCATGTACGGCGGCAGGATCGAGCTCGTGAAACGGTGACCCGACCTCCGGTCATTGACCCGCGGCGCCTGCACCTCCATCGTGCCAGTCCCCGTCGTCACCTGCCGCGACCGCGCACGGCCATTGCGCACCACCAGCGCACGACCGTCGTCGTCGCGCAGAGCCCGGTGACTATCCACGTAGTCGGCAACCTCGGCCTCCAGCGCTTCCATCAGCATCCGCCGAGCGCCCTCCCGGGCGAACTCGTCGAGAGTCGAGGGGGCGTTCCACTCCGGAGCGGCTTCGAGTATCTTGAGCATGGGCGGCGTGTCCTTTCTCCCGGCATCCAACCGGGCGTTGAGTTGAACACCCAGGAGGATACGCCGCCTGATCTACATCATCGGATCCACAACTTCTGGCAGTAGCTCGGTCGCCCACTCGGGCGGTCAGCAACGCATCGTCCGGGCCATCACCGCCCGGCAGTCCCCGGTCGAGAATCTGGGGCTCCGGCAGATCGTTCCGGCTCAGCAGGGCAACGCCGTAGGAGGATGCCGCTCGCCCTTGGGTTCCGGCACCGGATTGCCGCACTCCCTTGCGGTGTCGACCCACAGTCCCGTGGCGTCGTTGACGTTGCGCAGGGCCTCCTCTTGAGTGTCGCCGTGAGCCATGCATCCCGGGAGCTCCGGCACTTCGGCGATGAAGACCTCGTCCTCGTTGCTCCAGTAGAGGATGATCTGGTACTTGAACATCGCCGCTCGCCTTGTCGCCCGATCTCAGGCGTAGTGGTACACGGGAGTCTCGATGATGCGCGAAGGTCGGCTCTTCTCACGAGCCAACTCCTGAAGTCTCTCCACGGTCTGCGGAGAGAACAGCCTCTCTCCTGTCTCGGTATGCACGCGGGCCGGGACGTTCTCGCGGACGAGCAGCGAGCCGTCTACCTCAATGTGGTACGTCACCTTTGTCTCCACAAGTTCCTCGTTCTCGCTGCGCGTCCCGGTCATTCTTCTTGCTCCCTTAACCTCCCGGTTCCGATCTTCGGCGAGATCCCGCTCGGGGTGCTCAGCTTAGCCGGCGGTGCAGCCATGCACGGACGCGGTGGATTCGCTGCCACGCGTTGGGCCAGCGGCGCATGATGAAGTTGCGCAACCGGAGATTGAGGCGATTGCTGGCCAGGGAGAGGAGGGCCACGCCTGCGGGTACCAGGACGATGAAGGGAATACCGGGCAGCCAGCCGAGGATGACACCGAAGAGGACGAGGAACGTGCCCAGGGCGAACAGCAGGATGCGCACGCCGTCCCGCAGGGGCGGCAGCTCGGGCTCCTCTTCGACGGGATCTCGCGGCTGGAGGTCGGGGTGGTGGTCAGGCTGCGGCACAGTGGTTGACCGGATGATAATGGCGGAACTGTGAAGACACGACCTACGTGAGAGTGTCCCGCTTTGGGGAGGAACGGGTTAGCTGAGCCCGGGATCGATGAGTGCGGTCAGCTTCGCGAAACGCCGTTTGCCGACCTTGAGCAGGAGGGGTTGGTGACCGAACTGAAGGGCCAGATTCGGATCGGTTGTTCGTTCACCATCGATCGAGACAGCTCCTTGAAGCACCAGACGCCGCGCTTCAGAGCGGCTCCTTGCCAGCTCGCAGTAGGCGATCACCACATCTAACCGAACCCCTGTCGGAAAGCGGTACGTCTTGACGTCACCCGGCACGCCTCCGCCCCGGAACATGCGGTCGAACTCGGCACGGGCTTCATCGGCTGCTTGCCGGTCGTGGAACTGCCGCACGAGTTCGTGAGCCAGGTCGGCCTTGAGATTTCGGGGGTTGACTTCGCCTGCAGCGGCCTGCCTTTTCTGACGGTCTATCTCGACCTCGTCCATGTCGGTGAGGAGCAGCCGCCAGTCCCACATCAGGTCGTCGGGGATCGACATCGTGCGGCCGAACATCTCGCGCGGCGAGTCCTCGAACGCGATCGCGTTGCCCAGGCTCTTCGACATCTTCTGGGCGCCGTCGGTGCCGACCAGGAGCGGTACGGTGAGCGCAATCTGGGGTTCCATGCCGGGGTCGCCGATCATCGCGGTGAAGTCGCCGACCAGGAAGACGACCCGGTGCCCGAGCTGCTGGAAGTGGGCCATCTTCCGCAGCAGCACGGCGTGGCCGAGGTGCAGGTCGGGCGCGGTGGGATCGAAGCCGGTCTTGACGAGTAGTGGACGGCCCTCCTTGCGGGACTGCTCGAGCCGCTGCCGCAGGGCGTCTTCTTCGACCACGTCGACCGCTCCGCGCAGCAGCAGTTCCATCTGCTCGTCCGTGGGGGGAAAGCCGCTGCTCATTGGGCGGAGGGTAGCAAGCCGTCCCTACGCCGTGGCGGCCCCGGCGATGCGGCCGCTGGCGACGATCCTGGCGTCTCCGGACAGGCGCCAGCGGCTGGCGCCGTCCGGCCCGCTCGCCGCGGCGGAAACCTGAAGGTGGAAGCCGCTCCGGGTGACGGCCGTGACGGGCAGCTCGAGGCGGCCGTCGGCGATCCCGCAGGCGGCCGCCGCGACGACGCCGGTGCCGCAGGCGAGGGTCTCCGCTTCCACCCCACGCTCGTAGGACCGGATGCGGAAGCGTCCGGGCGTCTCGACGTCGACGAAGTGGACGTTGGCGCCTTCCCGTCCCAGATCCGGGTGTGCGCGCAGCAGGGGACCGAGCGACGCCACCGGCGCCTCGTCCAGATCGCCCGGCCACCGGAGGACGAAGTGGGGGACTCCGACGTCGATCCGGCGCCCCTGGTGTTCCTGCCCGTTCGCGCGGAGCGTCCCCGCTTGCCCCGCGCCGGGCGCCGGCACGAGGACGGCCGTGCGCGAGTCGTCGACCGGCTCGGCGACCAGGGCGCCGGCGCCGGTCTCGATCGTCAGGCTCGCGGCGTCCGGCTCCCGCTCGAAGGCGAGCCGGGCCGCGCAGCGGGCCGCGTTCAGGCACAGGGCGGCTCGGGCGCCGTCGGCGTTTGCGTAGTCGAGGGCGTAGCGACCCTTGGCCAATCGGCGCAGGGTGAAGAGGCCGTCGGCGCCGACCGACACGCCGCGGCGGCACCAGGCGCTGATCGTCTCGGGTGCGGGCGCCGGTCGCTCGAAGAGGGCGATGAAGTCGTTGCCGGCGCCGGACACGAGCAGGAACGGCGTTCCGTCCCGGTCGGTCATGCCGACCCTTGGGCGCGGTCGCCGTCCTCCTCGGCCTGGCCTTCGGCGTCGTCTTCGCCTGCGGCGTCCTCCTCGCCCTCGCCGCCGTCGGCCGCGGGCTCGGAACCCTCGCTCTCCTCGTCGGCGGCCTCGGTCTCGGCCGGCACCTCTTCCGTGGCCGGCTCCGGCGGACGTATGGGCGGCAGGGGATCTCCCTTCAACCCGCAGCCCAAGCTTCCGAGCAGGACGAGCAGGGCGAGCGAAGCGCAACGAGCGAACCGCACCCTTGCTCCCGGCCGAAGCAGTCGGCGGCTGCCGGATTCAGAGGACATAGCGGCTGAGGTCACGGTCTTCCACGACGTCGGCGAGCGCCCGGTTGACGTAGCCGGCGTCGACTTCCAGGGTCACCCCGTTCATGTCCGGCGCCTCGAAGGAGACCTCTTCCAGCAGACGCTCCATCAGCGTGGCCAGACGGCGGGCGCCGATGTTCTCGGTCTGCGAGTTGACCTGCACCGCGAGCCGGGCGACTTCCCGCACCGCGTCGTCGCGGAAGGAGAGATCGAGGCCCTCGGCGCCGAGGAGGGCGCGGTACTGGGTGGTCAGGGCGCTGTCCGGCTCGGTCAGGATGCGGACGAACTCCTCCTCGCCCAGCGCTCCGAGTTCGACGCGGATGGGGAAGCGGCCCTGGAGTTCCGGGATCAGGTCCGATGGCTTGGCCACGTGGAAGGCGCCGGCGCCGATGAACAGCACATGGTCGGTCTTGACCGGTCCGTACTTGGTGGTCACCGTCGTCCCTTCGACGATCGGCAGGAGATCGCGCTGAACCCCCTCGCGCGATACGTCGGGACCGTGGCCGCCGTCGCGGCCGGCGACCTTGTCGATCTCGTCGAGGAAGACGATGCCGGCCTGCTCGACCCGCAGCCGGGCTTCCTCGGCGACGTCCTGGCGGTCGATCAGCGCCTCGGCTTCCTGCCGCCTCAGGATCTCCCGCGCCTCGCTCACCTCGACCATCTGGCGCTTGCGCTTGCCGAACAGGCCGGGGAGCATCTCCTTCAGATTGATGCCCACGGCCTCGACGCCCTGGGGAGTGACCATCTCGAACTGCTGGGGCGAGGCGTCGTCCACCTCGATCTCGACCATCCGGTGGTCGAGACGGCCCTCTTCGAGCCACTGGCGGAAACGCTCGCGGGTCTCGGTGGGCGCCGCCTGGTCGGCGGGATCGCCGGATTCGCCGGCCGGCTGCGGCGCCTGGGGGACGAGGATCTGGAGCAGCCTCTCGTCGGCGCGGGACGCGGCGTCGGCCTCGACCGCCTCCCGTTTCTCCTCTCCGACCATCACCACCGCGAGCTCCATCAGATCGCGGACGATCGACTCGACGTCGCGGCCGACGTAGCCGACCTCGGTGAACTTGCTTGCCTCGATCTTGAGGAAGGGAGCGCGGGCGAGTTTGGCCAGCCGGCGCGCGATCTCCGTCTTGCCCACGCCGGTGGGGCCCATCATCAGGATGTTCTTGGGCGCGATGTCCTCGGCGGTCTCCGGGTCGAGCTGCTGGCGCCGCCAGCGATTGCGCATGGCGATGGCCACGGCGCGCTTGGCGTCCTTCTGGCCGACGACGTGGCGGTCGAGCGCGGCGACGATCTCGCGCGGCGTGAGATCCTCGACGAAGGGAGCGTCCGGCGCGGGAGCAAGCGTCATGCGCCGCCCCCGCCGGTTTCGAGGCGTTCGACGGTGATCTCGTCGTTCGTGTAGATGCAGAGATCCGCGGTGAGCCGCATCGCCTCGAGCGCGATCTGTTCCGCGTCGAGTTCGGTGTGCTCCAGCAGCGCGCGAGCCGCCGCCAGCGCGTAGTTCCCGCCCGAGCCGATCGCCAGCGGCATGTCGCTGTCCGGTTCCAGCAGGTCGCCGTTGCCCATCGCCAGAAAGCTCTTGCGGCCGTCGGTCACGATCATCTGGGCCTCGAGCCGCCGCAGGGCGCGATCCGTCCTCCAGTCCATCGCCAGTTCGACCACGGCGCGCTCGAAGTTCCCCTGGTACTCGTCGAGCTTCGCCTCGAACCGCGAGAAGAGGGCCAGAGCGTCCGCGCCGCCGCCCGCGAAACCGACGAGAACCCGCCCCTTGGCGGCGCGCTGGACCTTGCGGGCCCTGGCCTTGACCACCGTGTTCGCGGCGCCGTTGGTGACCTGGCCGTCACTGGCCATGCACGTCGTGCCGCCGCGGCGCACGAGCAGGATCGTCGTCATCGTTTACTGGGGCTCTCCGGGCTTCCCGTCGCGGGACGGTCGCAGCCCGTCTACGGATTCTCTCGCAGAATGTTGAGCAGGGACTCTTCGGGACTGGTCCAGCCGGGGCCGCCGATGAAACGGCCGATCTCCTCGCCGTTGCGGTAGACGATCGCAGTCGGGAGTTCCGTGACCTCGAGACGGTCCACTTCGGCGTCGCCCCAGGGGTTGTCGTCGCCGAGGCCGTAGTAGGTGAAGCGCACGGGCGAGTCCTGGAGTTCCTCGTGCACCTTCAGGCCGCGCGGCATGAACCGCTCGCAGACGTGGCACCAGGACCCGAACACGACGCGGACCTCGACGCCGGCGCCGAGGGCGGCCACATCGGCGACCGCCGCGGGATCGCTCTCGTAGGACCTGGCGTCGCGGCGATAGCCCGGTTCGTGGGAGTAGAGGTCCGCGAGCGTCGCTTCGCCGGCCCACGAGGGGCGCTGCCGGAGCTGGGCCAGGACGCCGTCGACGGCGAACTCGAGTCCCTTCGGAATGGGCCGGAAGGGCATCGGAGGGCCGAACAGGGCGCCGGGCAACAGGTCGAGCGTGTCCTCGCCGGCGGGGGAGATCTTGAGCAGTTGCACCTTGCGGGTCATCTGGTTGCGGGCGCTCAGCAGCACCGGGGACGGCAGGCCGTCGGCCACGACGAGGAAGGCGCCCGCGGTGCGGGAGAGGTAGAGCTGGGCGTCAGGCGCCTCCTGGCCCTGCAGGAAGAGCTGGTAATCGCCGACGAGCTGGAAGCCGCGCAGGTCGTCCTGGGGGATGGCCGCGCCGGAGACCGTCAGGCACGCGACCATCGCAAGCAAGGACGGGATCGTTCGGCGGGCGGCAGGGAGTTTCATTCGAGGTACCTCTTCTTGAACTGTCGGGAAGGACGTTGTCTTGGGGCGAATCGCGGACGAGCCGGGTGTTCCGGGACGGAACTCAGACGCCCTTCGCCCTGGGATGGCTTTCCCGGTAGACCTGGAGCAGGCGACCGGTGTCCACGTGCGTGTAGCGCTGGGTGGTCGAGAGCGAGGCATGGCCGAGGAGTTCCTGGATCGAACGCAGGTCGGCGCCCGATTCGAGCAGGTGGGTCGCGAAGCTGTGGCGCAGGGCATGAGGATGAGCCCCGGCCACCTGTGCAGTCTCCTCGACGTAGCGGTCGATGATGCGGCGCACCGATCGTGCCGAGAGTCGGCCTCCGTTGCGGTTCAGGAAGACCGGTTCCAGGTGCCCCTCTGCTTGCGGGTACTCAGCCTCGTCGCTTCCCCGACGCCGGAACACGTCCTCCCAGGCCCCGAGCCACTGGCGGAGCGCCTTCTCCGCCGGCTCGCCGAAGGGGGTCATCCGTTCGCGGTCGCCCTTGCCGACCACGCGGAGCACTCTGGCTCCGAGGTCGATGTCGCGCCAGTTCAGGGCGACCAGTTCGCCGACCCGGAGACCCGAGGCGTAGAGCAGTTCGAGCAGCGCGCGGTCCCGCGGGCCGAGCGGGCCTTCGCGACCGGCCGGAGCCTCGAGCAGGGCCTCGATCTCGCCCGGACGCAGGTGGCGCGGCAGGGTCTTTTCGACCTTTGGCGTGGGCACCGACTCGGCCGGGTTCGACTGCATCCGGCCCATCAGACAGGCGTAGCGGAACAGGCCGCGCAGCGCCGAGAGATGGCGGCCCTGGGTGCGCCGGGCCAGTCGACGCTGGTTGAGAGAGGCCACGAAGGACCGGACCAGGAGTGGGTCGATGTCATGGAGGTTCTGGTCGCTGCTGCCGCTGGCGGTTCGGAACTCGGCGAAGGCCGCGAGATCCCGGCCGTACGCGCGCACGGTGTGTTCGGAGCAATTCCGCTCCAGCTCCAGGTATTCCAGGAAGTCCGGGATCAGGCGGGCGAGCGCGCCGCGCCGCTCGGCTCGTCTTCCCGGCTCGGCATGGTCGATGGTGTTTTCCACGAAGGCGCTCCCGCGATTCCCATGTTAGCGGCCCAGGCCGCGAGCGCCTGGTGCGCCCGGTCGGCGTAGGCGGCGCGTCGGTCGCGTTTCCGCACGCGTCCGGCGAGGGGCTCGAGCAGGCCGTAGTTGATGTTCGTGGGCTGGTAGCGCTTCGGGTTCGACTCGGTGAGGTGTCGGGCCAGGGCGCCGAGGGCGGTCGTGTCGGGAAGCGGAGACGGCTGCCGGTCTCCGTCCTGGAGCATGAGGTAGAGGGCGATGGCGAGACCGGTGGCGGCCGATTCGAGGTAGCCCTCGACGCCGGTCATCTGGCCGGCCAGGCGCAGGTTGGACCGCCCGGCGAAGCGGTACCAGCGATCGAGGTGGAGGGGGGCGTTGATGAAGGTGTTGCGATGGACCTGGCCGTGGCGGACGAAGCGGGCGGATGCGAGTCCCGGCAGGGTGCGGAGCACGCGGCGCTGCTCGGGCCACGTCATCCGGGACTGGAAGCCGACCATGTTGTACTGGCTGCGGGCGAGGTCCTCCTGGCGAAGCTGGACCACGGCGTGGGGGCGCGTGCCGTCCGGCGGCCGGAGGCCTACGGGCTTCATCGGTCCGAAGCGCAGGGTGTCCTCGCCGCGGCGGGCGAGTTCCTCGATCGGCAGGCAGCCTTCGAAGAACAGCGGCCGCTCGAACTCGCGCAGCTCGATCGTCTTCGCCTCCAGCAGGGCGCGGCGAAAGCGCCGGTACTCTTCCTCGCTGAGCGGACAGTTCAGGTAGTCGTCGCCTCCCTTGCCGTAGCGCGAGGCCCGGAACAAACGGTCGTGGTCGAGGCTTTCTCCCGTAACGATGGGCGCGATCGCGTCATAGAAGTAGAGATGGCCCGCACCGATCAGGTTCTCGATTTCCCGGGTCAGGGCTTCCGACGTCAGGGGGCCGGTGGCGATGACGCAGTCGCCGCCCGCGTCTGCTTCGGGCAGGGCCGTCAGTTCCTCGCGCCGCAGTTCGATCAGCGGTTGCGATTCGACCGCGGCCGTGACGTCGGCGGCGAAGCGGGTCCGGTCCACGGCCAGCGCTCCGCCTGCGGGAACGGCGTTTCTGCGGGCCGCGGCGATGATCAGGGAGCCGAAGTACTCCATCTCCCGCTTCAGCAGGCCGGCGGCATGGTGCGGGTCGTCGCTGCGCAGCGAGTTCGAGCACACGAGTTCGGCGAGGTCCGCGCTCGCATGGGCCGGCGTCGATCGCCGCGGCCGCATCTCGTACAGCGTCACCGCCCGGCCCCGGGAGGCGAGCTGAAAGGCGCACTCGCTGCCGGCGAGCCCGCCGCCAACGACTACGACGGGCGCGGTCATTGGCGCATCATGG
>JAPVWO010000205.1 GCA_027493375.1 Candidatus Multivorans thiocomprendens
TGCCCAGCGCGACGACCGCCGCCAAGTAGGCGGCGAAGACGAACAGGTCGACACCGGCGGTCACTCGGGAGGCAGGACCGGCGCTTTTTCCGGCCACTCGACGCCAGGCATCGGGTACCGCCGCAGTTCGGCCGGGTCGATCACGACGTGACGGATGCGCGTGCGCCGGTGCGTGTACGTCACGTGCACCATGCCGTCGCGGGTCTGGATCACCGCCGGGTAGGAGTACTCGCCGTCCCGGTCCTCCAGCATCAGGGCCGCGTCCCAGGTGTCGCCGTCGTCCGAGAGGGCCACGTTCAGGCGCGACCGGGAGCCAGCCCAGGCGCCATCCACGCGCACCTTGTGGTTGTAGACGAGGAGGTGCCGGCCGTCAGCCAGCGTAAGGCCATCGACCCCGGCGTCGGGATTGAGCAGGCCGGTAGCGTAGATCGGCCCCCAGGTGCGGCCTTCGTCCGCTGAGCGAGACGCCGCTATGCGACTCTGCTTGGACCGGAACAGCGCCAGGAGTTCACCGTCGCCGAGCTCCAGGATCGTCGGCTGGATGATCCAGAAGTCGTCGCCGCCCGAAGTCCGGCCGGCCAACCGCTCGCTGCGCGTCCAGGTTCGCCCCAGATCGGGCGAACGCTCGAAGTGCGCCCGCCAGGCAGGAGGTTCCGGCGCGTCCTCGATACTCGAGCCGGCGAGCAGACTGCCGTCGGGCAGGGTGATCGGCTTGTTCTTGATCGGACCCAGGATGCCGTCCGGCAGGCGGCGCGGCTCGCTCCAGGTGCGGCCGTCGTCCTCCGACTCCATGACCATCCCCCACCACTCCGGCGGGCTCGGCCCCACCTTGAAGAAGAGGAGCAGGGGCGCGCCGTCCCGGGGCGGCTGGTAGAGAACCGGGTTCCAGGTCGGGTAGCGGCCGCCGTCCGGCTGAACGCCGTTTGCCACTTCGACCGGGGACGTCCAGCCGTCGACGCCCAGCCGGCTGAACCAGATGCCGACGTCCGCGTTCCGCTCGGCGGTCCCGCCGAACCACGCAGCGACCAGAGCGCCGGTAGCCGTCTCGGCGATCGTCGAGGCGTGGCACTCGGGATGCGGCGCACTGTGGAAGATGAACTCGGCCAGCACGACGCCGTCCTGGCCCGCCGCCGGTGCTGCGAGCAGCATGACAAGCGCCGCCGCCACGGAGGCCCTCTGGCGCCAATTCGTCATGGCGGGTTCTGCGACGCCGCGGCAAGCACCAGTTCCTCCGCCTGCCGCACGATCTCTCCGGCCCGTTCCAGGAGCTCCGCGTCGGTCGCGCTGCTGATCGGATGCTCGATCACGGCGAACGGATAGTCCGGCGCGCCGCAGGCGTTGGCCATCAGTTCCGCGCCGTCGACGAACGCCGACGTCATCACGCCGACCGCCGGCACCCCCTTGCGCTCGAACGTGACGGCGTCGTGCAGACTGCACGACGAGCAACTCCCTCAGTCGCCGACGCCGGTAATGACCAGTCGCCGCCGGGCCAAACGGCGGACCAGATCCGGTTCCGCCGGAGCACTGTAGTTCCCCTTCGTCGCCCGCTCGACCGCGGCCACATTCCAGCGTTCGCGCAGCAGCGACTCCAGGTGGTCGAACAGTGGAGCCACACCGGCTTTTCCGTTCGAGAGCAAGGCAACATCGACGCCAGCCAGCCCTCCCAGCCGAGGCGCCGGCGAGAGCGGCGGCGGAGAGCCCTCCCAGGAGGGGTCGAGGACTTGCACGGCTCGGAGTCTAGCCGCGGGCGGCGACGGACCAGGCTCTGCGGTGTTCTGCACGCCGCACTGCTGACGCGAAGACACTCCGCGGAGACCGACAGCAATGAGACGAGTTCGCTACTGCGTCGCCATGAGCCTGGACGGCTGCATCGCCGGGCCCAACGGCGAAGCGGACTGGATCGTCATCGATCCGGACTACGACTTCGCCGAGCTGTACGGCGAGTTCGACACCTACCTGGTCGGCCGGAAGACCTTCGAGAGCACCGGCGGCCAGGACCGGGGTTCGATGCCCGGGGCGCGGACCTTCGTGTTCTCGCGCACGCTCCGGCAGGCCGACTACAAGAACCTCACGATCGTCGGCGATGACTGGAGGGAGGTCGTCCAATCCCTGCGCGAGGAGGACGGCAAGAAGGACATCTGGCTGTTCGGCGGCGGATCGCTGTTCCGCGGCCTCGCCGAGGCGGATCTCGTCGACACGGTGGAGGTCGCGGTGATTCCAACGATTCTCGGCGGAGGCGTTCCGCTGATCGCCGAACCGGCACCGCGGATCAAGCTCGACTCCAGGCACGGGACGTCTACAAGGAGACGGGCACTGTCGACCTGGTCTACTCCGTGGAGCGCGCCTAGAACCGATCCGCCTCCCAGAGGGCGAAACGCTCGGGGGGCAGGAAACGGGCGAGGAGATCACCCTCGTTCGCCGTACTCAACCGCCTCGCGAACGCCGCGTCGTCCAGGCTACGAACCATCCAGGTGGCGGGAGGCGTCGCCTCCGGCGGCAACTCATCCCATGCCGGCCGGGCGTCGATCCGACTGCCGGCGGCGCCCAGCAAGCCTTCCAGGGTTTCGTCCCGAATCAGGGGCATCCGGATCGATTCGACGCTCCGCCCTGTCATGGCGGCGGCCAGTAACCCGCACAAGGCCGGCGCTGCATCCCGCTCGCGGCCCCACTCCACGACGCGTAGCCGGCCGCTGAAGTCGGCGACGCGCAAGTAGGCCGCTCTACGAGATCCGGCGTCCGCGACCCAGATGTCCTCCTCCGGCGTGCCCGCAAGCCGGAAGCTGCTCTGCCAGTCCTCCGCGGAGCGGCGGTCGACGATGCCGTTCAGGCGTGCGCCAGCAGCGCCGCCAGCGTAGACGCTCCATAGACGCTCCAGTTCGCCCGCGTCGGCCACCGGGTCGTAGCGACGGACGTCCCGAGCCAGCCAGCCGTCAACCCGCGACCAGTGCAGCGTGCGCCAACCGCGCGACCAGGGCCGGTAGCCGTACTGCCCGTACCACCGCAGCCGTTCAGCCAGGAGATACGAGAGCACCATCCCTCTCTCACGCATCGCGTCGATCGTCCGCTCGAGCAGAGCGCCTGCTACTCCCTGTCGCCGCGAGTCGGGGCGCGTGAACACGCTGCCGATCCCACCCATCGGAAGCACTTTGCCGCCGATCCGCACCCGTCGCGGGAAGATCTGCACGCACGAGACCAGTTCGCCGCCTTGCTCGGCCACCCAGACGTTACGCGGTTCGAAGGCAGGATCGAGCTCGACGTAGCGTCGGAAGAAGCTCCGCCCCCGCTGGCCGTCGGGGAAGGGCCAGCCGTCCAGCAGGTCGAGCAGAGCCTCGATCTCGCCGGCGCGCAGTACGCGGAGTCGCGTGTCCGCCATGGCGACGACTCTGCCATGAGAAAAGCCCCTCCTGCTTGACGGCGGAACGAGACTTAGCCAGACTTAGCCAGGCCGGATTCTGGAGGGGAGAAACGGATGAAGGTGAACATGCACGAAGCGAAATCACAACTCTCGCGCCTGGGCAGGCTGGCCTGGGAAGGCGAGGAGATCGTCATCGCCAAGGCGGGAGAGCCGTATCTGCGGCTCGAGCCCTACCGCGAGAAGAAGCTGGAACCCCGCAAGCTGGGAGGTCTGGAAGGGAAGATCTGGATGGCGCCGGACTTCGATGAGCCGGACGAGGAACTGTTCGAGGAACTCATGAACTCGAAGATCTTCCCGGACGAAACCTGACGGTGGAGCGTCTGCTGCTCGATACGCATGCCTTCCTGTGGTGCCTGTCCGAAACCGGCATACTGAGAACAGCGTCGCGCGCCGCAATCGAAGATCCCCGCAACCAGATCTTCGTCAGCGCCATTTCCGCATGGGAGATTACGGTCAAGCGGCTGAAAGGGAAGATGGAGGCACCCGACGACCTGGCCGTGCTGGTCGACGAAAAGGGCTTCACCCACCTGCCGCTGACCTTCCATCACGCGGAGCTGGCCGCACGGCTGCCCCGGCATCACAAGGACCCGTTCGACCGGTTCCTGATCGCCCAGGCTCAGGCCGAGGGACTCGCGGTCGTCACACGCGATGCCCACTTCCCGCTGTACGGTGTGCGGACCGTGCGCGCCTGAGCCGAGCCGACCGCCCCGCCGGTGCGCGGCGACTCACAGCCGGCGCGGCGGCGCTAGGCTTCGCCACGTGAACCTCCGCACAGCGTCGCTCCTTGCCTTCCTTCTGTCGCCGCACGCCCTGGCGGCCCAGACCGACCTGCCAATCCGCGTCGAACCGTTTCCGCAGCAGGTCGCGGAGTACGAGTCGCCAACCATCGACGCCAGCAGTTCGCCTACGTCCGCGCCGCCCCGCGCCACCACCCTCGACGCCCCCGGCGAGGTGCGCGAGGTCATCACGGATGCCGCGATCCGCGTAGCAGCCGCCTCGTCCACCGGGCTCTACCTCAAGGACGGCTCCGACACGGTCTGGCGACGCCTGTTGCCGCGCGACGGCGACCGAAGCTGGGCGCCGGTCGACGTCCGGGCAGTGGAGTTCGACTACGACGGCAGGCTGTGGTTCGCCTCGCCTCAGGGCCTGGGCGCTCTCCACGAAGTCACAAGTGAGTGGCGGCTCTACGACCGGACCGACGGTCTGCCGTGGAACGACTTCACTAGCCTCGCCGCGGCGCCGGACGGCTCGATCTGGGCGGGCACGACCCGCGGCCTCGTCCGTCTGATCCCTGGCGCTTCCCCGGACGAGCCGCCCCGCTGGCAGTACCGGCAGGGACGGCGCTGGCTGCCTCACGACCATGTGCTGGAAGTCCAGGTCGACCGGGACGGCACCGTGGGGGTCGAGACCCCCGCCGGGCCTGGAGTGATCCACCTGCGTCCGATGACCTTGCGGCAGAAGGCGGAACGCTTCCACCAGGCGATCGAGCGCTTCCATCGCCGCACGCCCTACGGTTACGTGCTGGGTGTCGCCCTCGAGAACCCCGGCGACACGTCGGCGTTCCGCCAGTCCGACAGCGACAACGACGGCCTCTGGACCTCGATGTACGGCGCGGCCGAGTGCTTCCGCTGGGCTGTCACCGGCGAGCCCGAAGCGCGCGAGAACGCACGCAAGGCCTTCGAGGCGCTGCGCTTCCTGCAACTCGTGACCCAGGGCGGCACGCCGCCCGCCGAGCCCGGTTTCGTCGCCCGCACCATCCTGCCGGCGGACGGCCCGGACCCGAACGCCGGCCGCCAGGAGAGCGACCGTCGCTTCCGCGAGGAGCGGGACGGCCTGTGGAAGGTCATCGACCCGCGCTGGCCGACCAGCGCCGACGGCCAGTGGTACTGGAAAAGCGACACGAGCTCCGACGAGCTGGACGGCCACTTCTTCTTCTACGGCCTGTACCACGACCTGGTCGCGGACAGCGACGCCGAACGCGGCGAGGTCCGCGAGACGGTGTTCGCGATCGTCGACCACCTGGTTGACCGCGGCGGCTCCCTGGTCGACCACGACGGGCAGCGCACGCGCTGGGCGGTCTTCGGCCCCGCGCAACTGAACGACGATCAGGACTGGTGGGAGGAGCGGGGCCTCAACTCGCTTTCCTACCTGACCTACCTGCGAATCGCGGAGCACATGGCCGACGGAGCGGAACGGAAGGTCCGCTACGTCGAAACCGCACGGACTCTCATCGAGGACCACGCCTACCTGGCCAACCTGCGCAATCCCAAGGTCCAGAGCGGCCCCGGCACCGGCAACCAGTCGGACGACGAGATGGCCTTCATGAACTACTACCACCTCCTGAAGTACGAGCGTGACGAGGCGGTGCGAAGCGTCGTCGCCCACTCGTTGCGCCAGTACTGGAAAGTCCTCGAGCCCGAGCGGAATCCGCTGTTCGACTTCATCCACGCCGCCGCGATCAACGGCGGCAGCTACCGTGACGCCTTCGACGACGAGACCTACAGCCGCACCGACTATCCGCTCGACGACGCGGTCGAGAGCCTGGTTCTGTACCCGCTCGACCGCTTCGACTGGGCGCTGTCGAACAGCCACCGGCTCGACGTCGTGTTGCTGCGCGACCAGCAAGAGCGCCGCGGCGTTCGCGGCCACCTGCTGGACGGTCGCGTGTTGCCGATCGACGAGCGCTTCGTCAACCACTGGAACCACGACCCGTGGCGGCTCGACCACGGCGGTCAGGGCCGCTACCTCGCCGACGGCGCGAGCTTCCTCCTGCCGTACTACCTGGGCCTCCATCACGGGCTGATCGAGGAAACACCGGGCGATAGCCCAACGGAGCCGCCGCGTTGACGGAAGGCGCGGCCGGCGCCCCGCGGGCGGCGCTTCAGCTCTACACGCTCCGACGGCAAGCAGAGCAGGACCTCGAAACCGCCCTCGATCAGGCGGCGGAGGCCGGCTACGACGAGATCGAGTGGTTCGGCGGTCTCCGGGGGCGCACGGCCGAAGCCATCCGGAGTCTTCTGTCGGAACGCGGCCTCGGCCTCCTAGCGGCCCACGTGCCGCTCTCCGAACTGGAGGCGGATCCGGCCGGCGTGATGGACACTTACCGCGCCCTCCACTGCCAGGTGCTCGTCTGCCCCTGGCTCGACGCCGAGCAGCGCGGAGACGGCTGCCGCGCGCACTACCTGGAACTCGGCCGCCGCCTCGACCTGCTGAGCTACCGGTTCCGGGCCGGCGGCTTCCGTTTCGCGTACCACAACCACGAGTTCGAGTTGCTCCCGTTCGACGACGGCCAGCCGGAAAGGCTCGGCCGGGACGGCCTGCACGCGCTCGTCTCCTGCCGCTCCCAGGACGGCTGGGGGCTGGAGCTGGACACTTACTGGGCCGCCTTCGCCGGCGCCGACCCGGTGGCCTTGATCAGGGAACTCGGCGACCGGGTGCACCTTCTCCACCTGAAGGACGGCCTGCTCCCCGGGCCGCCCGAGGAACGGGCGGCCGAACAGGCAACCTCCGAGCGCTGGTTCCGGCCGCTCGGCGAGGGCGCCGTCGATATCGCCGGCTGCGTCGAGGCCGCGCTCAGTGCGGGCGTGCGCATGTTCGTCGTCGAGCAGGACGAAACGGCCGAGGCCGACGGAGCGCCCGAGCACGACATCGAGGTGAGTATCAGGCACCTTCGAACGGCGACTGCCATCGGCGCGGCGACGGCGGAAGGCAGCGCGCCATGACCTGGGGTCTCTCCGGCCTGGACACCGCGATCGTCCTCGTCTACCTGGCGGGAATCCTGGTCATCGGCACGACGTTCAGCCGCTACGTCAAGACCAGCGGCGACTTCCTGCTGGCCGGCCGCGCCCTGCCGTTCTGGGCGATCGGCATGTCGATCGTGGTCAGCGACATCGGCGCCACGGACTTCATCGCCGTCGCCGGCGGCACGTACCGCTACGGCCTCGCCCAGGCCAACTTCGACTGGCTCGGCTCGATGCCGGCGTTGCTGATCGCCGCCTTCCTCATCGTGCCGTTCTACTGGCGAAGCGGCGTCTACACCGTGCCGGAGTTCCTGGGCCGGCGCTACGGCAGCGGCGTGCGCACGTTTCTCGCCCTGGCCTGGGGCGTGATCCTGGTGCTCAACCTCGGGATCATGATCCACGCCACGGCGCTGCTCATGCGGACCGTGCTTGGCTGGGATCCACAGCTTTCGATCTGGATCACGACGGCCATCGTCGGCATCTACACGATCAGCGGCGGCCTGGCGGCGGTCGTGATGACCGACGTGCTGCAGCTCGTCATCATGTTCGTAGGCGGCGCCGCTCTGGTCGCGCGCGCTCTCTACGAGGTCGGCGGACTGGCGGCGCTCCGCGACGGCGTCCTCAACCAGGGACCAGCGTACGCCGATCACTTCTCGCTCTACCTGCCTCACGACACGGCGACGCCCTTCCCCTGGACCGGGATCGTCCTGGGTCTCGGGATCGTGCTCTCCATCGCCTACTACACCGGCAACCAGACGATGGTGCAGCGGGCGCTCGGCGCGCGCAGCGAGTGGGACGCGAAGGCCGGCGTGCTGCTGGCCGGCTTCCTCAAGCTGTTCATCCCGTTGCTCGTCGCGCTGCCGGGACTGGCCGCGATCCTGATCGTCCCCGATCTCGCGAACGCCGACGAGGCGGTGCCGAGCCTGATCGCCCAGTTGCTGCCGCCGGGCCTGCGCGGGCTGATGTTCGCGGCCTTCCTGGCGGCGCTCATGTCGAGCGTCGATTCGAACCTGAACTCGGCGGCGACTCTCTGGAGCCGCGACCTGCTGGGGCGACTCCGGCGGCGCCTGGGCCGCACGGAACTTGGGACCGCCGGGGAACTTCGCTTCGGCCGCATCCTCTCGGCCATTCTGCTGCTGACGGCCGCCTTCATCGCACCCGAGATCGAGCAGCGCTTCAGCAACATCTACAACGCGATCCAGACCGTCTTCTCCCTGATCCAGGGGCCGACGCTGGCCGTGCTGCTGCTCGGCATCCTCTGGCGCGGCGCGAACCGCTACGGCGGCGCCGCCGGCCTGGTCTCGGGCGTCGGCCTCTGCCTGTTGCTCAACAGCCCCGCCATGGACGGGCTGTTCCCGTCCGAGGAGCCGTTCCTGTTCGTGGCCTGGTGGTCCTTCGTGTTCACCCTCGCCGTGACCTGGATCGTCAGCCGGCTGACGCCTCCCGAACCGCCGGAACGCCTGCGCGGCCTGGTCTGGGGCGAGGTGAGGAACGATCAGTCGGTCCAGGCCGCCTTGCGAGACCGCGTAGCCAGCCTCCCGGGCGAGGGCAGCGCCCGATGAGAACGCTCCTCGAGTTCGTCCTCGGACCGATCAACGCCGCGATGGGCGCCCTGCCGCCGTGGAGCGCGCGGATCGCCGTGGCGCTCCTGCTCGTCCTGCCGGCGGTCGCCGTCTGGCGGCTCAGCCGCGACTGGGTGCTCCGCGGAGCTCCCGACCGTGCCGGCTGGCGCGACCTCCGGATCTGGGCGGCGCTGTTCGTCGTGCCCTACCTCGTGATCTACCTGCTGCTGGCCTAGAACCCTCTCCGAGTACGCCATGACCACGGATCACACGAGCCGCGATCGCTCCACCGCCCGCATTCTTGGCGTGTTCCTGGCGGTGCTGTCGATACCGGTTCTCATCGGAGGTTTCTCCTCCGTCGAGACGATCGACCTCGCCTTGAGCACCGCCGCCGGCGCCGCCCTGCTGCTGGCGGCCGCGGTCCTGATGATCTACGGCAGCCGCGGTCGGTCGAAGCAGGCGGGCAAGCGCTGAGCGAGCAGCGGGAGACGTCACCGGCCATCGCACCGATGGTGGCCGAGGACGAAGCGCTACGGCTCCTCTCGCGCGGACGATGGCGGCGACTCCGTAGCGGCCGGCGCCTGGCCCTGGAACTCCTGTACCTCCCTCACTGGCTCGTCGTCTACGAAACGCTGGATGCGGCTGCCGACCCGCACGCCGCCGGCGACTGGCCATCGTCGGGCGAGCAGCTCGCCGTCCTCGTCTGCCGCCTCAGCGGCCAGGCCGCCCACATCCGGCTGGACGGTCTCGAAGTCGCACCGGGACCGCCAACCCTTCCACCGGCGCTCCAACCCGCCGAAGCGGAAGAGCGGGCCGCCGACTTCGCCGGTCGCGTCCTGCTGATGGCGGCTCGCGGCAAGCGCCGCCGCGAACGCGGCAGATTGCCGCGCTCCGAACCGTGCGGCTATCCGTACTGGGTCGAGTACTTGGAACGCGGCCGCAACGTCGACTTCCGCGCCCTCGACGCGGTATCCGGCAAGCGAGCCGGCGCCGCCGTCCGGAGCGCTATCGCCCAGGGGATCGCGGCAGGCTCCTGGCCGGGCGCTAGACTTCGCCCTTCCCAAACGAGGAGACCCGAATGGCTGACACTCTCGAGACGCCGACAATGATCCGCGGACCGCTTCGGTCCCCGAAACAGATGCTCGCCGAGCAGGAGTACGGCGGACACATGTCCATCCACGACGACTCGACGGCCGAGCGGATGGGGTTCCAGGCCGGCGGGCCGATCGAGGGTCCCACCCACTTCAGCCAGTTCGTGCCCCTGCTCCAGGACCTGTGGGGGCGGGAGTGGTTCGAGACCGGCTGCCTGAGCGCCCACTACCGGAACATGGTGGTCGAGGGCGAGCAGGTGCGCGCTCTCGTCGAACAGCCGGCGGACGGCCAGACCCAGGTACGCATCCGGGCCGAGAAGGCGGACGGCACGGAGGTGCTGATCGGCACCGCCTCCATCCGCGGAGATGTCGAATCGACCGAGATCGCTACCCGGATCGCCCGCCTGCGGCCGCCCGGGCCCCTGGTCGTCCTCCGCGACCTCGAGGTGGGGATGAAGGGCAAGGGACTCGAAGAGGTCCGGATGGACTTCGACCAGCACATGGGCAAGCTCTATCCCTTCAGCCTGAACCAGAAACTCGACAGGATCACCGAGCCCTCGCCCTGGTACACGGAGCACGAGGGCGCCTCCTCGCCCTGGGGCCGCGCGGTCATCCCGCTGGAGATGGTCAGCGTCCTCGGCGGCTACTCGAACCGCAAGGCCGGCTTCCCCACGCGCGGTCCGGCCCTGGGCCTGTTCGCCGGCCAGCAGATCCGGATGATCGACGGCCCCCTGTTCGTCGGCCAGGACTACCTGCTGGAGCGCGAGATCGTCGCTCTGAGCGAGAGCCGGCGCACCGAGTCGAACTGGGTCAGAACGACCTTCCTGGACGCCCAAACGAGGGAGCCCAGGGCCGAGATGATCCTGAACAACGCGACGCTCAAGCACTCCTTCGAGGGCTACGAGGAAGAACGGGCGGCGATGGAACGGGCGGCGACGGCATGAACGACATGCGCGAGAAGGCCGCCGAGCCGATCCGCGGCCAGATGACCTACGACGAATCGGTCGCCTGGCTGACCGCCCCGGGCGCCGACTGGGAGCTGGTGACGGAGACGGTACGCGGGGTCGACTACCAGGTGTTCAAGAACCTGCCGCCGACGCTTCGCCAGGTCTACGACCAGGCGCGCGAGGACCACGGCGACAAGGACTTCCTGGTGTTCCAGGACACCCGGTTGACCTACAACGAAACCTACGAGCGGGTGGCCGCCCTCACCCACCAGTTGATCCACCGCTACGGCGTGAAGAAGGGCGACCGGGTGGCGATCGGCATGCGGAACTACCCCGAGTGGGTGATCGCCTTCATGGCGGTCACGTCGTCGGGCGCCATCTCCGTGTCGCTCAATGGCTGGTGGTCGGGCGAGGAGCTCGAGTACGGCTTCAGGGACTCCGGCGCCAGGCTGGCCATCTTCGACCAGCAGCGCTACGAACGCGTGGCGAGCAAGCTGCCCGCCCTGGGCGTCAAGAGCATCGGCGTGCGCTGGGAAGACGAGCTGCCCGAAGGCGTCGACGACTTCGACGACGTGTGGCGGGAGGCCGCCGGGCAGCCAATGCCCGACGTCGACCTCGGCCCCCACGACGACGTGACGATCCTCTTCACGTCCGGCACCACTGGCTTCCCGAAGGGCGCCGTCTCCACCCACCGGGGCGTCCTCAGCGGCATCGGCAGTTGGGGCTTCTACGGCGCCCAGAGGATCGCGATGGGCCTGCTCGAGGAACCGGAGGAGAACCCGGAGTTCCAGCCTTCGATCCTCATGCCGCTGCCCCTGTTTCACGTCAGCGGAAGCCACGCCGGCCTGCTCGCCTCCTTCGGGGTCGGCCGCAAGATCGTGATGATGTACAAGTGGAACCCCGAACTCGGCCTGGAGCTGATCGAACGCGAGCGCGTCACCTCCTTCAACGGCGTGCCGACGATGACCTGGGAGATGCTCCAGTCGCCGTCGCTCAACGAGCGCGACCTGCGGAGTCTCATCGCCGTGTCGGGCGGCGGTGCGCCGATCCCGGGCGGCATGGTCGACCGCCTGCAGGCGCTGATGCCGGACAAGCACTGGTCCTTCGGCTGGGGGATGACCGAGACGAACGCCGGCGGCGCCGGCAACACGGACGAGGGCCTGGTCGAGAAGCCCGACAGTTGCGGCAAGCCCTGCCCGATCGTCGAACTGAAGATCATCGACGACGACGGCAACGAGCTGCCGCCCGGCGAGCAGGGCGAACTGATCATGAAGTCGTCGATGAACATCCGCGGCTACTGGAACCGCCCCGAGGCGACCGCGGAGACGATCCAGGACGGCTGGCTGCGCACCGGCGACATCGCCGAGATCGACGAGGACGGCTTCCTCTACATCCGCGACCGCAAGAAGGACATGGTGCTGCGCGGCGGCGAGAACATCTACTGCGCCGAGATCGAGCGCGTCGTCTACCAGCACCCCGCTGTCTACGAGGCGGCCGCCTTCGGCGTCCCCGACGACCGGCTGGGCGAGGAGTTGGCCGTGGTGGTCGTGCCCAAGGACGGCGCCGACCTCGACGCCGCCGAGGTGCGGACTCACGTCGGCGAGCATCTCGCCCGCTTCAAGGTGCCGCGCTACGTCTGGCTCCAGGACGAGCAGTTGCCGCGCGGCGCCACCGAGAAGATCCACAAACGAACGCTGCGCGACCAGGTACTGCGGGAAGCCCCGGAGTTCCATCAGTGCGCCCGATGACGGCCGCACTGACTGGTTCGCTGTTGGCGCGAAACGCGCCAACCGGGTGCCAGTGACGCCGATCCGGCAGCCGCCTCCAGCAGCGACCAGATGAGCACCGACGAAGTCCGGATCGAACCCGGCAATCCCGCCGATCCCGCGTTCGCGCGCCTGCACGAGGCGCTCGACCGTGAACTCGGCGAGCTCTATCCGGCCGACAGCATCTACAGCGTCGAGCCGGACAAACTGGACGCCCCGGGCTGCTGCCTGCTCCTCGGTCGCAACGTCGAGGGCGAGGCCGTCGCATGCGGAGCGCTGCGCCGGCTGAGCGACGACCAGGCCGAGATCAAGCGGATGTACGTGGTCCCGAAGTACCGCGGCCAGGCGCTTGGCCGGCGCATCCTGGAGAGCCTCGAAGCGCGGGCCGCCGCCTTCGGGTACAAGTCGCTGCGCCTCGAGACGGGCGAACGCCAACCCGCCGCGATCGGCCTGTACCGTTCCTTCGGCTACGTCCAGATCCCCTGCTACAACGAGTACGCCTACGACCCGCACAGCCTCTGCTTCGAGAAGAAGCTGACGAACGAGCTTCCGCCCCGAGAATCCGTCTGACTCCGTAGAGGCCCGAGCACCGCCCCGAGGCCGGGCAAGTGCGATCACCTACGGAGACCCAGAACCATGCGGAGCACTGTAGTAGAGTCCAACTCGCCCCAGACGAAGCGGAAGCGCGAGGATGCCGGACTCGATGAGCGGCAGGCGAAGACGGCGGAAGTGACCGAGACCGCGCACATACGCACCTCGCTCGAGCGGGACGTCGACGATCTGAAGCGGGATGTCCGAGCCCTGAAAGAGGCGGTCGTCACGAACGAGCGCTTCGAGAGTTTCCGCGAAGAACTGACGGCCCGGCTGGAAGCCACCGAACACCGGGTGAGGGCCGAGATCGCCGAATCCCGCGCCCACACCGACACCAGGTTCGCCAGCGTCCGCGGCCAAATCTCCGAACTGCGGACGGAGACCCGCGGCGAGTTCAGAGCCGCCCGACGAGAGATAGCCGAACTCCGAACGGAACTCCGTGGCGAGATAGCCAAACTCCGAACGGAACTCCGTGGCGAGATGGCCGAACTCCAAACGGAACTCCGTGGCGAGATGACCGAACTCCGAACGGAACTCCGTGGCGAGATGACCGAACTCCGCACCGAAGTCCGCGGCGACATCGAGGGCCTGAGACTCGAAACCACGGCGAGGTTCGAGAGCCTCGACAGCCGGCTGAAGCTTGTCGTCGGTCTCCTCTGTGCCGGGTTGACCCTCTACACCGGCACCACGGTCTCGCTGATGCTCCTCCTGTTCCGGAGCATGGTCGGCTGAGATCGGCGCGCCGCTCTCCCGCCGCACCATTGAGCTACGGCTCCAAAGGGCGGCCGAGTGGTTCGACTGCAACGCGATGGCGCCTCAAAGCTGGTCTTGCAGGAACCGGATGGTCTCGCTGTCGGACGCGAACACTCCGCGCGTCGGCGGGAAGTTCTCGTCGTTGTACTCCGCCCCGGGCGTTCGCAGCGCTGCCTGGCTCTCGAGAAGCACCCTCAACGAGAACTCATCGCTCACTCCGCGCTTGACGACAAGTCGGTGTCGCAAAGTGCGGAACGGGTACTCGCGGATCCGCCAAGCTGAACGGATGTAGTACGAGCTGCTGTCAACCTGTTCGAGTTCCGCGAAGCTGTCGGTGATGACGCTCACCAGCCTTTGCCACGTCCGGTCGACATCCAGATTGCGCCAGTCCGCCTTCACGTCTCATCTGGAAGGCCCCGTATCGATCTCGCCACAGGTGCTGCCGGCCTCGTTGCGGTACGTCTTCGACTCCCCCGTCACCGTGTCGGTCACCGTGATCTCGTACTCCACGTCCGAGAGCGAGCCGTACAGCAGCCAGAAGTTGCCGTTGATCGCGCGGCCGTCGAGGACCTTCACGGCCAACTCCACGTTCTCCCGGTTGAAGAACCAGAAGAAGCCCGTGTTGTCCGTGGTCAGAGACGGCAGCACGATCGCGGCGCGTTCCGAATCGGCGGCCGGATCGGCGACGTTCGGATCGATGAAGCTCACCTCCACGGAGAAGCGGTCATCCAGCAGGCAAAGACGCCCACCCGACGACTCGCAGACGCCCGCGCTCTCCGAAGACTGGCTCAGCCAGACTGACGGCAACGCCGACGCCGCCAGTCGAGCCTCCTCGGGCTGGCCAAGGCCAGGAGCGGCCTCGGACGACGACGACTGTCCCAAGGCCGCCGCCACATCCCCGGGGAGCGCCCGCAGGTCACTCTGGCCGCAGATCTCCTTGGGCGGATTGTGGTACGTCCGCCGGGCGCCGCCGACCGCCGTGTCCCGCAGCGTCAGCCAGTACTCCACATCCGACAGAGCCCCGAAGAACATCCAGTAGTAGCCATTCAACCGGCTGCCGTCCAGCACCTTCGCGACCAGTTCGACGTTCGCCGGATCGAAGAACCAGAACAGGCCCGATTCGTCCGAGACGTCAACGGGCGCGGACGTACCGGCGCCGAAGTCGGCAGCCCGATCCGGATTCGTCCAGTCCGCTCGCAACTCGAAGCGACCGTCCCGCAGGCACAGGTATCCGGGGCCGGTACGGCATGGACCCGTGTACAAGCCCGTCGTGACGCTGAACTCCTCCGAGTACTCCGGCGCGGTGGGGAAGGACACGGCCCTGGCCGCGGCGCCAGTTGCCTCGAACCGCAGCCGGAACGTGTGCGGCGTCTCCGGCGCCAGACCGCGGACGATGAACTCGCCGCTCGACGGGTTCACCGTCCCAACCGAGGTCCAGTCCATCACCGGGCTCCGGGCTTCGATGAGCAGGCGACCGCGGCCCGGATCCGACCACCGGCCCCGCCAAGCCACCTCCACCGCGTCGTCGCCCACCGACCAGGCGCCCACTTCCGCGGCCGGGCGAGCGAGCACGCCGATCGAGAACGCCAGCGTCGCGCTCCCGGAACTCCCCGCGCCGCCGTCCGTCGCGGTGTACTCGAAGGCCATCGGTTCCGCGGCGGCCAGCGGCGTTCCCGAGATCAGGCGCCTGTCTTCGTCGAACAACAGGCCTGGCGGCAGGTCCGGCGTCAGACTGTAGGCGAGAACGCCATCGCCGCCCGTCGCCTCCGGCAAATCGAGGCTGACCGTCTCGTTCACGACCCACACCTGACCCGCGATCCCGGTGCTGAACGCAGGCGCCGCGCCTTCCGGGGCGCCCGGCGCGTCAACCGACCGACCCTCGCGCGGGTTCACCGCCGCATGAGACAGATCGACCGGCACGCTCGCGTCGCCCGGAAGGGTGAGAGAGCCTCCGTTCAGGCTGAGCGAGTTCGCCGGGATGGCAATGCCATCCGTATCGACGTCTCCCGACCGGACCGTGTAGGCGAAGTGGAGGGCAGAGCTGTCGCTGGCAAACGCCGTCGTCGTGTCGGCCGCCGACACGAGGCGCTCGTAGGCTGCCCGCTTCGTTCCGCCACCCAGACCCAGGACGATTGCCGGCCTGCCGGAGAGCGCCAGCGCCTTGCTGAAACCGACCCGAATCTCGATCGTCTCCCCGGCGCGGTACGCGCTCCCGTCGGCTGGCCCGTTCGCGAAAGAAACGCTCGTCACCCTTGCCGCGTCGCGAATCCCGCCGTCGACCCGGTGGATGCGGTCGTCGCCGACCGCCTCGTGGCGCAGCTCGGCCGCAATCGACGGGTCCCCGGCGAGAACGATGCTGCCGCCGTTCAGGCGAAGCGAGTTCGCGGGAATGGAGATACCGTCGGCGTCCAGGTCGTCCGCTCCGATGGTGTACGCAAACGTCAGGCACTCGCCCAAGGCGGGGTTCCGAACCTGGTCGCGGCTGAGCCACGCGCGCCTCGTCCGCGCGCCGATAGTGAGCGCCGCGTCGATGGCGCCGCTTGCCTTGACCGGGAGGTCGAAGCAGAACCGGGCCCGAACGGTATCGCCCAGACCGTGAACGCCGCGGCTCTGCGGCGCCCAGAACAGGTTCACTCCCTCCATGTCCACGGTCGGCGTCACGACCGCGCGCCCGTCCACCGCCTGTTCGTCCCAGGAGAAGTCGGAGTTGGCGCCGCGCCGCAAGTCGGCATGCACCGAATCGTCGCCGACCAGCGTGATGGCGCCGCCGACCACGGGGTTCTCCGGAACGGACAGGCCGTCGGCGTCGAAGTCTCCGGCCTGCACCAGATAGCCGAAGTACAGCCCGGTCGGCGACGACCACTCGGGAACGTATGCGAGCCGTCGTTGGCCGTCGCCGATCTCGACGAGCAGTTCCGGCCGTCCGGTTACTCGCACCTGCCGATCGAAGGGCACGTACGCCAGCACGGCCGCGCCTCTGCCAAGGGTCCCGACCCCGAAGCCCGAGACGTTGTAGGGCGCCCAGGAGGGCATCGTCGGCGCCGACACCGCGCCGCCATCGACCTCGTGCGCGGAAGCCGTCCCGGAGTGCCTCAGATCGGCGTTCGTAGCGAGGTCGCCGAGAATCGTGATCGTCCCTCCGTTGAGCGCCAGCGAGTCGGCGGGGTTCCCGATGCCGCCGGCGGCCCTGTCATCCCCTCGGACGACGTAGACGAAGGAAACGGTCTTGCCCTGATACGCCCGCGTGGCCGGGAGCGCCTGGATCGTTGCCTTCCTCACGTGATCGCCGATTTCGAGTTGGAGTTCCGGACCGGCGCCGGGTCCGCGGTTGAAGCCAGTGACCCGGACGGGCTTGTCGAAACTGACCCAGACCCGGATCTCCTCGCCCAGGCCGAACGTGTCGTTTCGAGACGGCCGGCCCACCGAAACGTCCGTGACCCGGGGGGCCACCGCGATCCCGCCGTCGACCTTCCGCCCGGGATCGGCCGGTACGGCCTCGTGGTCGAGGTTCGCGTTCACTGAGGCGCCGTTCAAGCGCAAAGCGTTCGCCGGAAGGCTGATGCCGTCCGCGTCGCGGTCGGACGGGAGCACCACATGCCCGAACGTGAAGGACGTTCCGCTCCGCGAGGACAGGAAGGCCAGCCTCGTCTCGCTTCCGACCTCGATCGCCAGCCGAGGCCTGAAGTCGGGAGCCACCTCCGAATCGAACGTGACCACCACCTCAATCGTCTCGCCCAGCGTGTACGTGTCGCCGCTCGCGGGACCGCCGAAGTCAACGGAGGCCACGGACGGCGCGAGACTGCCGTCGACCTTCCGCTCCGGGGCATCCTCCAGGGCGTCGTGGGTCAGGCTGGCGGCGACCGCCGGTCGCTCCTGGAGGGTGATGGATCCGCCGTCCAGGCTCAGCGCGTTGGCGGCGATGCTCACGCCGTCGCCGTCCATGTCGTCGGCCTGCACGACGTAGCGGAACGTGATCTTCGCGTTGCCGCCCGAGCGGTAGTTGGGCGTCGCGTGCCGTGTCCGCGCGCCGATGGTCAACGCCAACCGAGGCGTGCCGGTGTATTCGACAGCTCTGTCCCACTCGACGCTTACGTTGATCTCGTCTCCGAGGCCGTAGGTGTCGCCCGCCCGTGGCATGTTCGTGTCGCCGGGGTAGAACAGCCACCGGATTCGTGGCGCCGACTCGACGGCGCCGTCCACTCTCCGGCTCGCGTCGTCGCGAGGGGCAGTCGCTTTCGCGAGCACGGGACAGGGGCATGGGGCTACCT
>JAPVWO010000206.1 GCA_027493375.1 Candidatus Multivorans thiocomprendens
TTCAACGAGGCGCTGAACGAGAACCCCGGCGAGCACTTCACTCCCCGCGACGTGGTTCATCTCATGGTCGACCTGATGCTGGCCGGCGACGAGGAGGAGCTGCGGGCCACCGGCATTGCGCGGAGCGTGTACGACCCCTGTTGCGGCTCGGGCGGCATGCTCACGATCGCCAAGGAGCACACGACGCTCGGCGAGATTCGGGAAGGCGAGTTCCTGGGAGAGGCCGTGAACCCGGAGGCTCACATCCACCTGTTCGGCCAGGAGGTGAACCCGGAGACCTTCGCCGTCTGCAAGTCGGACCTCTTCATGAAGTCGACGGACGGCAGCGACGCGAACAACATCCTGTTCGGAAGCACCCTCTCGAACGATCGGCACGCTGGAACCGGCTTCGACTACATGATCGCGAATCCGCCCTACGGCAAGGACTGGAAGCGCGATCAGACCGAGGTACGGACCGAGCACGACCGAGGCGCCGCCGGCCGCTTCGCGCCGGGCCTTCCACGGATCAGCGACGGACAACTCCTGTTCCTGCTCCACATGCTCGCCCACATGAAGGAGCCGACCCAGGGCGGGTCGCGGATCGCGATCATCATGAACGGCTCGCCCCTCTTCACCGGCGACGCCGGCAGCGGCGAGAGCGAGATCCGCCGCTTCATCCTCGAGAACGATCTGCTCGAGGCGCTCATCGCTCTCCCCGAACAGCTCTTCTACAACACGGGCATCGCCACCTACGTCTGGGTGCTCACGAACCGTAAACGGCCCGAGCGCCAAGGCAAGGTCCAGCTCATCGACGCCACCTCGTTCTGGGTTCTTCTGCAAAGGAGCCTGGGCGCCAAGCGCCGCGAGATTCCCTACCAGAGAAAGCAGGACATCCTGCGGCTACTCCGGGAGTACGAAGACGGCGCCACCCGCCCCGTCGACGAGGACGGCGAGGAGCGCGAAGTCGTCGTCAGCCGCATCTACCCGACCACGCACTTCGGCTTCCGCAAGATCACGGTCGAACGACCTCTACGGCTCGACTTCCAGGCCAGCCCCGAGCGCATCGTCCGGCTCGACGATCAACGCCCGTTCGTCAACCTCGCGGTTTCCCGCAAGCGGAACCCCGAAGCCAAGGCCAAGGACGAGCAAGCCGGCAGAGAGAAGCAGGCCGCGATTCGCGCCCTGCTGCAGACACTGCCCGACCGCCTGTTCCTGGACAGGGCCGCCTTCGTGGCCGAACTGGACGAAGCGGCCAAAGCAGCCGACCTGAAGCTCACCGCACCGCTCAAGAAGGCCGTGCTCTCCGCCCTGTCCGAGCGCAACGAGCACGCCGAGGTCTGCCGCGACCGGAAGGGCCGCCCCGAACCCGACCCGGAACTCCGCGACACCGAGAACGTGCCCCTCTCGGAGAGCGTCGAGTCGTTCTTCGAGCGCGAAGTGAAGCCGCACGTTGCCGACGCCTGGATCGACACGAACCGCACGGACCCCCAGGACCGCGAGGTCGGGCTCGTCGGCTACGAGATCAACTTCAACCGCTACTTCTACGTCTATCGCCCGCCCCGCCCCTTGGAGGAGATCGAGGCCGATATCCAGCGGGTGGAGAAGGAGATCGTGGCGATGTTGGGGGAGATGGCGACCTGACGCACCGTAATGTCGGCATTTCTAGACGATTGCCGACTGTTTGACACAACGGGGCGCGGCAGCTTATCCTCTCGACATGGCTGTCGAGAACAGTAGGCAGATATCTGCACTTGCCGACGTTTCCGATCGTGCGCTCCAATCGAGTGCCGCCGCAAGACAGAGTCTCGGTGACCGAGCGTTCTTCCGGCAGCGCGACGCAGCCCAACAGGGGGTCCACCCGCGCCAGCTAAGGCAACTCGTGGATGCCGGGTCGGTCGAGAAAGTGGCCCGTGGACTCTACAGGCTCACCGACATCGAGCCAACGGAGCACTACACACTCGCCGCCGTGTGCGCGCGGGTGCCGGGCGGGATTGTCTGCCTGCTGTCCGCCCTGAGTGTCCACGGCATCGGGACCCAACTCCCGTGGCAGGAGTGGATTGCCATTCCGCACAAAGCCAGAGCCCCTCAACTTGGCGAGCTACCGGTCAAGATCGTTCGCTTCTCGGGCGCCTCGCTCCACTACGGGGTCGTAGGGGCAACCTTCGAGGGGGTTCCGACTCGGATCACGAGCCCGGCCCGAACGGTCGTGGACTGCTTCCGCTTCCGTAGACTTGTCGGGAAAGACGTGGCGCTGGAGGCGCTTCGGGACGCACTACGCGACCACCAGGCAAGCGCCGACGAGATCTGGCGCGCGGCGGAGGTCTGCCGCGCCAAATCGCTGGTCGGTCCGGTACTGGAACTTCTCTCGGCATGACCCGCAAGAGGGAACTCCGGAACGTCCCCGCGTCTATTCACCAGCGCCTACTGAACCTGGCCCACAACCAGGGGATTCGCTTCAATCTCCTGCTCCAGCGCTACGCAATGGAGCGCTTCCTGTACCGTCTCGCCGCCTCCCCTGAAGTGGATCGATTCACCCTGAAGGGTGCGGCTCTCTTCCGGGTATGGACCGGACAGGAACTGCGACCCACCCGTGACATCGACTTTCTCGCGTCAGCACCCGAAGACCATGCGGGCCTGCAGACCTCGTTTCAAGCGATCTGCGCCGTGCCGTGTCCCCAAGATGGCGTCATCTTCGACCCGGCGACGATGCAGATGCGCGACATCCGCGACGAACAGCCCTACGGCGGCGTACGGGTGCGGATGCAGGGCCGTCTCGGCCAAGCGCGACTCCCCCTGCAGGTGGACATCGGCTTCGGCGATGTCATCACGCCCGAACGCGAAGAACGCGATTACCCGACCCTCCTCGACCTGCCGGCGCCACGCATTTGGACCTACCCGCGGGAGACGCTCGTCGCCGAGAAGTTCGATGCGATGGTGAGCCGGGGCATGACGAACACTCGGGTGAAGGACCTATGGGACATAGCCACCCTCGCAAGGCGTTTCGCGTTCGATGGCGAGACGTTGCGCACTGCGATTGAAGAGACCCTCCGGAGACGGCAAACCCCGCTTGGCCGCGAAAGGCCCGTGGCGCTGACGCCAAGCTACTACCTGGATAGCACGCGCGCGCAACGGTGGCAGGTGCTACGGGGCCAGGTCGGCGCGGCGGCCGACGGACCAACCCTCCTGGTGCACGCGGGAGAAGAGCTGCTGCGCTTCTTGGGGCCTGTATGCGACAGCCTCCTCGAAGGCTGCCCTTTCACGCAGGCCTGGTCCGCCGGCGGGCCGTGGCGAGGGGGAGCAAGAACCCGGGAGGGAGGCGACCGGCCATGACCGACACAGTCGTTCGGGTCGAAGGAGGCCAGCCAGAGCGGTTCGCCCCCTACGCCAGCTACCGAGATTCAGACATCGACTGGCTCAGCCAGATTCCGGCGGACTGGAACTCTCACAGGCTCCGCTTTGTAGTCGAAACGCGAATCTCCAAGAAGGAGCTGCGTGCGCTCGATCCCAGGACCGAGGTCTCCTTTGTCCCGATGGAAGCGATCCACGAGCACGGCGGCATGGACCTCGCTTCGACCAAACCGCTGTCGGATGTCCTGGAAGGCTACACGTACTTCCGCGATGGAGACGTTCTCGTCGCCAAGATCACACCTTGCTTCGAGAACGGCAAGGGCGCGCTAGCCGAAGGGCTGTGTAACAACGCCGGCTTGGGCACAACCGAGCTCCACGTCCTGCGTCCGTCCCCCAAAGTGGACGCTCGCTTCCTGCTGTACCTGACTCTCAGCCAGCACTTTCGCCGCATCGGCACAGCCTCCATGTACGGCGCGGGCGGCCAGAAGCGCGTCTCCGGGGACTTCATTCGCAACTTCCACCACCCCCTACCCAGCCTGTCCGAGCAACGCGCCATCGCAGATTTCCTCGACCGCGAAGCGGCGAAGATCGGCGCGCTAGTAGCGAAGAAGGAGCGTCTCATCAAGCTGCTTCAGGAGAAACGAACCGCCCTCATCACCCATGCCGTCACTCGGGGCCTCGACCCCGAAGTCCCCATGAAGGACTCTGGCGTCGAGTGGCTGGGCGAAATGCCGAGCCACTGGCATCTCCGACCGCTGAAGCGGGTCTCACCGGAGATCACTGTTGGGGTCGTCGTCAATCCTTCGTCCTACGTGAGCGCAGACGGCGTTCCCTTCCTGTACGGGAGCGATGTGCAGGAAGGCCGCATCGTCGCTGATACGGCGAGGCGCATGAGCGACCGAGACAGCGAAGCTCTCAGTAAGTCACGCCTTGAAGCCGGCGATCTCGTATGTGTCCGGGTAGGCGCACCTGGTGTCACTGCGGTAGTTCCGCCGGAGATTGCAGGGGCCAACTGCGCGTCGGTGTTGATTGTGCGCCACGCGACGTCCTTTTCTTCGCAGTGGCTCTGCTACACCATGAACAGCAGGCTTGTGCGGCACCAAGTTGAACTCGTTCAGTACGGCGCTGCACAGGAACAGTTCAACGTTGCTCATGCAGTCGTATTCCTGGTGCCGTTACCTCCTAGGGCGGAACAAGCCGCGCTCGCCGCGTTCTTGGACAGCGAGACGTCAGAGATCGACAATCTCATCGCCAAGATCGAAGAGGCCGTGGACCATCTCAACGAACTCCGCATCGCGCTGATCTCCGGCGCGGTCACCGGCAAGATCGACGTGCGGGAACCAGTGTCGCGACATGACACGGAGCTGTGACGAGCTGTGACACCGAGCTGTGACATGCCCGCGTCGCTGCCGTCTCCACGCCTCGAAACCAAGTCAACCGCTCGACGAAGGCGGGCCACGTGACTCCTGAGATCTCCGAGCGCGCGTTCGAAGAGGCGATCGAGCGAACCCTCCTCCAAGGTGGACCCGACGCCCACCCCGATGATGCAAGGGAGGTCCGGGAAACAGCCGTCTCCTACGGCGACGATCCGCTGCCAGGCAGCTTCCACAAGCGCATCAGCAAGAAAGACTACGACCGCAACCTCTGCCTACTCCCCGACGACGTCCTCGACTTCCTCCTCGCCACCCAGCCCAAGGAGTGGGAGAAGCTCAAGCAGCACTACGGCACCGAGGTCAAGGCACGCTTCCTGGGCCGTCTCTCGCGCGAGATCGCCCGGCGCGGAGCCCTCGACGTCCTGCGGAACGGCGTCAGGGACTCGGGCTGCAAGTTCCGGCTCGCCTACTTCCAGCCGGCGAGCGGGCTCAACGAAGAACTCAAGCGCCTGCATGGAGCGAACATCTTCTCCGTCGTCCGCCAACTCCGCTTCAGTGAGAGCAAAGCTCGGAAGACCGACCGCAGACCCCGAAGCCGTAGCTCCAGCGCCTCTCAGAGTGTGGACCTCGGGCTCTTCCTGAACGGCATCCCCATCTTCACGGCCGAACTGAAGAACCCGCTCAAGGGGCAAACCGTCGAGGACGCGATCCGGCAATACAAGGACCGCGACATGCGCGAGCCGCTGTTCGCCTACGGCCGCTGCCTAGCCCACTTCGCCGTGGACCCCGAACAGGTGTTCGTGACCACCCACCTTCTTGGATCCAAGACCCGCTTCCTGCCGTTCAACCAGGGCCGCTTCGGCGGCGCCGGTAATCCGCCCGTACCACCCACCCGTGAGGGCTACTCCACCGACTACCTCTGGGAGCGGATCTGGGCCCGCGACAGCATCCTCGACCTCATTCGGCAGTTCATCCAGGAGGTCGAGGAGGAAGACGATCGCAACCGTAGGACGGGGAAGCGCTTCCTGATCTTCCCCCGCTATCAGCAGCTCGACTGCGTGCGCCGACTCGTCAGACACGCCCGCAACCACGGCCCCGGCGAGCGCTACCTGATCCAGCATTCGGCCGGCAGCGGCAAGAGCTACACGATCGCCTGGCTAGCCCACCAGCTCTCGGTGCTCCATGACCTCGACGACCGGCGCGTCTTCGACTCGGTCGTGGTGGTCACCGACCGGCGCGTGCTCGACCGGCAACTCCAGCAGACCGTCCGGCAGTTCGAGCAGACCCTCGGCGTGGTCGAGAACATCGACCAAACGTCCCGCCAACTCCGCGAGGCCCTGGAAGCCGGTCGGACGATCATCGTCACCACGCTGCAGAAGTTTCCGGTCATCGCCGACGAGATCGGCCAGCTCCCCGGAAAGCGCTTCGCGGTGATCGCGGACGAAGCGCACTCCTCCCAGTCGGGCGAGAGCACGAAGAGCCTCAAGGCGGTCCTCGACGCGGAGAGCCTGGAGGCGGCCGAGCAGGAAGAGGCGGCCGCACCGACTCACGAGGAGGAGATCGAGGATCGCGTGCACGAGGAGATCCGACAACGCGGCCCCCTTCCGAACCTCTCGACGTTCGCCTTCACGGCGACTCCGAAGCCCAAGACGCTCGAGCTCTTCGGCGAGAAGCAACCGAACGGCAAGTTCGAGCCCTTCCACCTCTACAGCCTGCGCCAGGCGATCGAGGAGGGGTTCATTCTCGACGTTCTCGCGAGCTACACCACCTACAAGGCCTACTGGCGCCTGAAGAAGAAGATCGAGGACGACCCTCGGTACGACAAGTCGAAAGCCGAGCACCTGCTCAAGTCCTTCGTCGAACTCCATCCGCACGCCATTCGCGAGAAGATCGCCATCTGCGTGGAGCACTTCGCCGAACTCGTCGCGCAGGAGGTCCGCGGCCTAGCCAAGGCGATGATCGTCACGCGCTCCCGCTTGCACGCGGTGCGCACCAAACTCGCCCTGGACCGCTACCTGAGCGAGAAGGGCCACCCCTGGAGGGCGCTCGTCGCCTTCTCCGGAACGGTCAAGGACGGCGGCGCGTCCTACACCGAGTCCGGCATGAACTCGGTCGGGCAGGGCCGGGTGATCGGCGAACGGCAGACAGCCGTCGAGTTCGACAAGCCGGAGTACCGCTTCCTGGTGGTTGCCAACAAGTTCCAGACCGGCTTCGACCAGCCGCTGCTCCACACCATGTACGTGGACAAGAAACTCGGCGGCGTCAACGCGGTCCAGACCCTGTCCCGCCTGAACCGCACCCACCCCGAGAAGGGCGGCACGATGGTCCTCGACTTCGCCAACGAGCCCGACGAGATACGGAAGGCGTTCGAGCCGTACTACGAGACCACGGTGCTGTCAGAAGAGACCGACCCTAACCTGCTCTACGAGGTTCACGGCCGGCTGCTCGACTTCGGCGTGTTCGCGGCAGCCGACATCGGGACCTTCGCACGGACGTACTTCGGCCGGAACGCGCCGCAGGACCGGCTCTACACCGCACTCGAACCCGCGCGGCAGCGCTTCGCCGAACTCGTCGACGAGGAACAGCGAGACTTCCTCGGCCAACTCACCGACTACGTCCGCCTCTACGCCTTTCTCTCCCAGGTCCTGACGTTCGCCGACACAGACCTGGAGAAGCTCTACCAGTTCGCCAGGCACCTCCGCCGCCTCCTGTCCGTCGGCCGAGAGGCACTGCCCCTCGAGGTGCAGCAGAACATCGACATGGAGTCCTTCCGCATCCAGCGAACGAGCCGCGGCCGAGTCGCACTCGAACGGCATGTCCGGCCACTGGAACCGGCCGGGAGCAAGACGGAAAGAGGCGCCGGCGGGGAACAGATGGAAGCCCTGTCCCGGATCATCGAGGGCCTGAACGAGCGGTTCGGCCTCAACCTCACCGACGAGCACCGCGTGACGCTCGAACAGATCCGCTCCGCCCTCGACAAGGACGCAGGCCTCACCGCGAGCGCGCGCGTCAACACCCGCGAGAACGTCCGCCTGACCTTCGACCCGAAAGTCGAGGACAAGATCCAGGAGATCGTCGAGACCAACTTCGACCTCTACAAGCGGATCACCGACGACCCCGAGTTCGGCCAGGCGCTCAAGGACGTCCTGTTCGAGGACTACATCAGGCGACACCGGCGGGCCGAGGAACTCCTCAAGCTCCAGGAGTCCAAGACGCTGGAGTTCAAGTCCAGCCTCCGCTGGAGCCTGAAGGAGGACCGTAAGGACGATCGGCACGTGACGCACGCCGCGCTCAAGACGATCGCCGCCTTCCTCAACACCGAAGGCGGCGATCTCCTGATCGGCGTCGACGACGACTGCCAGGTGCTCGGCATCGCCCACGACCGCCTGGAGAACGATGACAAGTTCATGCGGCATTTGACTCAGGTGGTGCGGAACGGCCTCGGAGATCGTGCCGGCACCTGCATTGATCCTGAGACGCAGATTGTGGAAGGGAAGACCGTCTGTCTCGTTAGCTGCCAGCGCAGCCCTGAGCCGGTGTATCTGCGGTGGAAGGGTCTAGAGAAGACGAAGGAAGGCGATCTCTACGTTCGGAGCGGGCCTGGCACGGTGCGGCTCGGCCGTGAAGATGCGGAGGCGTACCTCACCACTCGGTACGGCCCAGTTGAGACTAGGTCTGCGGCGCGAACAACGTCCCACGAAACGGAGCGAGAAAGGTACCCGTGAAGCCTTCAGTCACTGATCTCTCTGTGCTGGGAACTGCCGGCGTCGTAGTGATTTCGGCAACATACGAATGGTGCTACTTCCTGGTCGTTGGCGTAGACTTCATTTCCTTTCTCTCGGCCGGAGATCTCCTGCCATTGGTCTTAGCCTGGCTGCCAAGAGTGTTGGGTTCATGGTTTGTACTGGGTCTAGCCTACGCTCTGCTGTACAACAGGAGGCCGGAGAGGGAAACCGCTGTGGATCCCAACCGGGAAGCTGTTCACCAGCAAAGGGAATCGTCCGAGCGACGATCTAGATCGGCCCGTGCCCTGCGTTGGGCACTGTTCAGTCTGGTAGGCGTCGCAGTCATAGTGCCCGCGTTTAATGTACTGTTCTCCCCCTCGGGCTCCTACGTCACTCTTCTCCTGTCTGCCTTGTTCGGAACCTCAGTTCTCTACAGCCACCGCATGATCGGTTTGCCCGTAGTTCGCGAGCTCCATCGGTGGAAGCGCTTGGCGGTCTCCGTGTTTCCGCTATGCCTGATGATGTTTGGTTACTTGGCAGCTTTGGAAGCACAAGAGGATCTCGATGCGGAGGAAGGCCAGTACTTTCTTATCGCGCAGGAGAATGAGTCCGAAATGGGTGGCTGTGTGGTACTTCGTTCCCTGGCAGGAGGTGTGCTCGTCCGAGTACCCACTGAGAATCAGATCCAATTCGTGCCGTGGGCCAGTATCAAGCGTGTAGAAAGGCGGGCAGAATCACCGACTGGAACTCGAGCATGTCGATGGTGGGGGGTTGCTTGCAGCGATACTGTTGAAACCAAGACGAGTACCGGCAGCTGAGGACCGTGCACCGTGGGCTCAAGCTGTGTAACACCTCACTGCGCTCGGCATCCAGGCCGAAGGCAAGGGCCGCGACTTACGCGCGATAGCTCCTGATCTCGTCGGGCTCGATCGTCAGCACCCGCAACTGCGCCGCGGCCCGGCGCCACGTCTCGACCGTCTCCGCGTGCGCCGCCGCGACCGCCGGATCTTCGTCGACCCAGTAGCGCGCGGCGAGCCGCTCCATGAGCGGCACGACGCCCTCCTCGCCAATGGTCACGACACCGTCGACGGCGACCCACGCCTCCGGCTCGCCGACTTCCCGTGCTACCAGGAGAGACGCCCTTGGATCGTTCTCGAGCCGGGCGATCTTCTTGTGCGAGGCGCTGCTGAACATCAGGATCCGCTCGCCGTCCCACTCGAACCAGACGGGCACGCCGTTCGGCGATCCGTCGAGGTCGTTGGTGCAGAGGACGCCGATTCGCGGTTCGCTCAGGAACTCGTCTACTTCGGAGCGGGACATGGCCGGCATGATGCTCTCCCTGGTGGTCGTATCGGACGCCGGCCCTTAGGCCGGCGCGTCCTTCTGGCCGCCTTCGGCGGCAGCCGGCGGGGACGCCGGCGCACCCAGTGTGAAGCGCATCGCTAGCCGCCAGCAGCCGCAGCCGGCGAAAAGTCCGGCGAGCCCAGCCGCGTCTGATCACCGACGATCTCCGCCAGCACCGGCTCGATGTAACCGTAGAACCGCTCCGGATCCTCGGACATCGGGAAGTGGCCCAGACCCTTCATCGTCTGGTACGTCGCTCCCTTGATCTGCGCCGCGACTTCTTCGGACGCCTCGGGCGGCGTCGCCGCGTCGTACTCGCCGGTCAGGAGAAACACCCGGGTCTGCGACGTATCGATCTCCGACGCCCTGTCGCCCAGGTCGTGGTCGGTGCCCCAGTAGAAGAGGTCGCCCCGGAACACGCGCGGCGCGCCCTGGCTGTAGCACCAGCCGACCTCGCGGCGGAATGCCTCCGGTGCCTCGGGTGAGGTGATGCCGATCATCAGCTCGCCCTTGTAGCCGTTGTTGATCTCGGGGTGGTCGAGCAGATCGATGTTGCCGGGGTCCGACTTGATCGCCGCCTCCAGGCCGATGACGGCCTGGAAGAGGCCCGCGCGGTGCAGGGCGAGGTCGAGGGCCAGGTGGCCGCCGATCGAGCTGCCCATGTACACCGGATCTTCGAGCTGGAGCTCGCCCACGAAGGCGGTGACGAAGTCGAGCAGGAAGCTCTTGGTCAGCCTGTACTCCTGCTTCCACCACTCGACGCCCGCCGGCGGCACGGACTTGGCGTGGTACGGCAGGTCGTAGGCCAGCAGGTGGAAGTGCCGGCCGATCCGCTCGTCCTCGAGCTGGTGCCGCCACTGGCGGCCGTCGGAGCCGGCGGTGTGCTGCAGCACCAGCGGAATGCCGTCCGGGTTGCCGGCCGACTCGAAGTAGACCTCGTAGGAGACGCCCTGGACTTCGAGGTCCAGATAGCGGCCGACGCGTTTCGCGAAGGTGGGCATCAGGCTGCCGCCCGCTGGTCGCCGAGGAGCATCCGCTTCACGTCGCCATTCGTCTGCTGGCTCAGGATGAAGAGGTACAGCGTCAGGAACGGCACGCCGAAGAAGAGGGCGACGACGGCGAGCAGCAGGCCGCCCGGGGAGAAACCGTTGCGCCACGCGACCCACAACCCCGACAGG